>DATJWM010000001.1:0-8819 GCA_035501255.1 Mycobacteriales bacterium
AGATCGCGTCGCCATCGTACTTCGCTTTGATCGCCTGGATGGTCTGGATGTAGGGCTGGTACGCCTGCTTGAACGTCGCGAGGTTGGCCTGGAAGGTGCTGGCGTCGGCCGGATCGTCGCTGGCAAGACGCGACTCGATGGCAGCTGCGGTCTTCAGCACATAGGTGGGCGAGTACCACAGGTGCGGATTCGGGTTGCTGCCCGTCACCCCGCACAGCTGCTGCACGTTCAGCACCTGCTTCGACCCGCCTGCGGTCGACACCTCCTTGGTGAGGAAGTCGTCATAGCCGACCCCGTTCTCGATCACGAACTGGGCTCCTGCGACAGCGGCCGCGTCGTTGGGGTCGGTCTCGTACTCGTGCGGGTCCGTGTTCGGGTCGGTGATGATCGACGTCACGTGCACGTGCGACCCACCGATCTGTTGCGCGATGTTCCCCCAGAAGTTCTCGCCGGCCACCACCTGGATCGGTCCGGTCGAGGTGCTGCTGCCCGTGCCCGCAGACTGTGGAGCTGATCCGCTACCGCTGGACGACGAGCCGCACGCCGCGAGCGCGAAGAAGGCCCCGACTGCGATTGAGGCAGTCAGCACGCTCCGGGTAGCGGGACGCTTGGGAATCACGGCAGCTCCTCGGGGGTGAGTCGATCGGGTGCGGGCGATCGCTAACGGTATCGACTACCAACAACATAAACGATACTGGGTTCCACTTGCAACTTTACGAAAGGAGGCCGTGAGTGGCTTGTCAGCCATAGTTGTCGGGGGGACCGCCATGCGTTGTTTCTGGATCGTGCCGGCGGCGTTGGTCGTAGCCGCTAGGACGGCTTGCGCCGTCGGGCGCGGAGCCGACGATTCTCGGATTCGAGCTCGAGGACCATCCGGATGCCGGCGAGGTTCAGCCCGGCGTCGAGGAGGTCACCGATCCGCCGCAGCCTGTCGAGATCATTGGCGCTGTAGCGGCGGGTGCCGCCGTCAGTACGAGACGGCTCGAGCAGCCCCCGCGCCTCATACATCCTCAGGTTCTGGGCAGCCATGCCGACCAGTTCGGCGGCGACCGTGATGCCGTACACCCCTCGGTCGGCCGCGGGTCTACACGGAGGGAACGGTGCCATGCAAGCTCCTGATCGATCTGCGATTCGCAGGTTGAGGACTTGCCTCATTGTGCCATAGGTGGTACAAGGAATCTATGGCGCACACCACAGATCTAGCTGAGATGCTGTGGTCCCCAGGAGCATCCGACTAGCGGAGGTGAACCCGATGCTGATGCGCACTGACCCATTCCGAGAGCTCGATCGACTGACCCAACAGGCCTTCGGCACTACCGGAACTCTGGCCCGACCGGCCGTGATGCCAATGGATGCATGGCGTGACGGCGACACGTTCACCGTCGAACTCGACCTCCCGGGCGTCGACCCCGGTTCGATCGATCTCGACGTGGAACGCAACGTGCTGACCGTGAAGGCCGAGCGACCGGCGCGCGAGGGTGATGCCGAGTTGATCGCGGCTGAGCGTCCGCGAGGTATCTTCAGCCGGCAGCTGATCCTCGGCGACACCCTCGACACCGAGAAGGTCGCCGCGAACTATGACGCAGGCGTGCTCACCCTGCGGATTCCCGTCGCCGACCAGGCTAAGCCCCGCAAGATCGCGATCACCAGCAACGGCCGAAACGACCGTCAGGCCATCAACGTCTGAGCGCCGCCAGCGATGACAGTCGACCTCGCACCCTGTCAGCGGGTTCAACGCGAGCCTGGGTTCATCGACTTGATCTGCGCCGATCCAGGACTTCTCGATCTCGAGTTCGTCGCGATCATCGACGCAGAGTGGCCGAATCGCCCGCGCGGCAGTCGACGGATCGGTACGACGTGGAAGAAATCATCTGTTTCCGCGCCGCTGCAATCCAGCCGCAGGCTACCGATGCTCACGATCCCCTACTCGCTTCGCCGGTCTCGACAACGATCGCCCCCGACCCCGTCAGCGCGGCCGAAACAATCCACGAGTGCGATGCCACCTGCGAGAACACCAATCCTGCGGACGGCTGCGGTCGATTACGGACATCTAAGGTGAGTGCGCCGCATCGGACGTCCACGGTGGTGAGCGGACTTGTGCGGACGGCTAGGAGTAGCGATCGAACTGCAACCGAAACTGCAACTGGCCGCGACCGCGACCGACGACTCAGACTGAGATGACGCCGAGTTCAGCGAGCAGATGATCGACACGCCGTACGAGTTCGTCGCGGATCGGTCGGATCTCCTCGACGGACTTCCCGGTCGGGTCCTCGAGGTCCCAGTCTTCATAGTGGGTGCCGGGAACGAGCGGGCAGGAGTCGCCGCAGCCCATGGTGACGACGACGTCGGCGGCTGCCAGGAACTCCTCCGTCCAGGGCTTGGGGAACTCTACGGTGATGTCGATGTCGATCTCTGCCATCGCGGAGACGACAGCGGGGTTGATCAGGGCCGCGGGCTCAGATCCGCCGGACCAGGCGAGTGCCCGGCCCTGAGCGCGGCTGTGGAACAGGCCTAGAGCCATCTGTGAGCGGCCCGCGTTGTGGACGCACAGGAAGAGAACGGCAGGCGCTCGCCCGTCCGGCCGGGCTTCGGCATGCGTCATGGCTTGGAGTCGCTGCCGCGCGAACTGCTCGGTGCCGATAATCAGCCAGCGGGTAACGGTGGCGTTGGCCGCAAGTTCCCGATAGCTGTCAATCAGAAGGCGCTCGATCGTGGGCTCGCCGAACACTCCCGCGAACTCCGTATGCAGGTCTCGAGCCACGCTGCCGAGTGCTGTGGCGATGCCAGCGGGGACGACGTCGATGTCGGCCACGTCCGCCTCCTTCGGGTCCCGAGTTACCCGGTTGGGTCACTCGCGGGTGAGCGCTTGCTGCTGATACTTGAGCTGGTGGTCACGGACCCACGCCTGGCTGGCCATCTGCACGGCGTCCCAGGGCGATCCGAGTGGCGGGGTGTAGGACAGGTCGAGCTCGTTCATCGCATCAACGGTCATGCCGTGGTGGATCGCGGCGGCGAAGGTGTCGATCCGTTTGGCGATCTCGGTTCCGCGGCGCCCGACAAGCTGGGCGCCGAGCAGCCGTCCGGTGATGGTGTCGCCGGTGATCCGGCTGGTGATCGGGTACGCCACCGGGTAGTAGGCCTTGTGGTCGTGTGGGCTGGACTGGGTGGTGGCGGGGGTGTGGCCGGCGACGAGCGCCTCGTGGTCGCGCAGCCCGGTGCGGGCTGCGACGATCTCGAAGATCTTCACGACCTGGGTGCCGAGGCTGCCGGTGTAGGTGGCGTTGCCACCGACGGCGTTCTCTCCCGCGACCCGTCCCTGCTTATGCGCGGTGGTGCCGAGCGGCAGGTAGGTCAGGCCGGTGAGGCGGTGGTGGGTCGCGACGCAGTCCCCGGCGGCGTAGACGTCGGGCAACCCGGTTCGCATGCCCTCGTCCACCACGACGGAACCGCGGGGTCCGGTCGTCGCGCCCGCCGCGACGAGCAGCTCGGTGTCGGGCGTGACGCCCACTGAGATGAGCACGAGGTCGACGTGACGCTGGTATGGCTGGCCGTCGGTGCCGGTGCCGTCGACCTGCAGGCGTCCGTCCGCACCGTCGGTGGCGCGGCTGATCCGCTGGACCGTGACCCCGGTAGTGACGTCCACTCCGTGCTCGACCAGCTCCGCCCGGACCAGGGCGCCGAGCTCGGGGTCGACGGTCGGGAGCACCTCGGGCAGCATCTCGACCTGGCTGACCTTCAGGCCGCGCATGGTCATGCCATCGGCCATCTCGAGCCCGACATAGCCGGCCCCGACGATCAGCGCCGAACGTGGCTGTAGCTGCGCGAGTGAGGTGGTCAGCGCGAAGGTGTCGCCCATCGTGTGCAACAGATGAACGCCGTCGTCCGGTCCCAGCGCGCCGGCGCCGTCGAGACCGTCGATCGGCGGCCGGACCGGGACCGCACCGGTGCCGACGACCAGCCGGCCGTAGTCGATGAGGTCCGTCGCGCCGTCGGCGGTGCGGACCTCGAGGCGATGACCGTCGACGTCAATACGCGTGACCAGGGTGTCCAGCCGGAGTTTCATTCCGGTCGCCTCAAGGTCGGCGTAGGTGCGGTGCGCGAGATTGCGCCAGTGAGTCACCTCACCGGAGATGTAGTAGGGGATGCCACAGATCGAGAAGTTCGGATAGGCATCGGCGACGACGACTGTCACCTCGGTGGACGGGTCGAGCTCTCGCGCGCGCAGCGCTGCAGAAATCCCGGCGTCGGACCCGCCGATCGCGACCAGATGCATGACAGTCCTCAGCTTTCGATCGGTTGCGGGGTGCGCCCGTGCGGCGCACTGCCGTCAGTCGCGTTGAGATGGGGAACGACGACCTCGGCGGCCTCGGCCGCGGTGACGTCGGGATAGAACGCGCGGATCAGGCCGTACCCGACCAACCCGCCCGCGAGCTGTGCGACGACATACCCAGGAGCCGAAGAGGGCTGGATCCCCGCGAACGAGTTCGAGAACATCCGGCCGATCGTGATCGCCGGGTTCGCGAAGCTCGTCGAGCTCGTGAAGAAGTACGCCGCACCGATGTATGCCCCGACGGCAGCAGGCGCGAGATGACCGCGTCCTGAACGAGCCAGGGAGAAGATCACCAGCAGCAGCCCGACGGTCGCGACCACCTCGGCCAACCAGTGCGCACCCGATGCGCGATGCGTGGTGGAGATCGACACCGCCGACGCGCCGAACATCAGGTTCGCCAGAATCGCGCCGCCGATGCAGCCCGCCACCTGCGCCGGCACATACGCCGCCACGTCGCGCCTCGACACCCCACCGAACGCCGCGTCCACCAGCGAGACCACCGGGTTGAAATGCGCCCCCGACACCGGGCCGACCATCAAGATGATCGCGAACAACCCCGCCGCCGTTGCCGCCGCGTTCTCCAGCAGCTCCAAGCCGGTCTGGTCAGGCGACAGGTTCTGCGCAGCGATCCCCGAGCCCACGACGACCGCCGCGAGCAAAGCGCTCCCGACGAACTCGGCGAGCAGACGCCGCCACAACTCGGGTCGCATCAGCACATGCCAGCTAGCAGCACGCGCCGGCAATCACCGGCAGGTCACCCTCGGACAGCGAACCATGCTCCGGCGTGCATGCCTGCCCGGAACAGCCAAGACTGGTCTCGGCGGGTGCGTCAGCCAGCACGGTGTAGACCCCCCACGGCGCGCCGTCGGGGTCCTCGACCCACACCTTGTCCTGCACCACGTAGCAGCAGGTCGTCTGGTCCTCGACCTGCGTCTCAAGACCTTCACCCGACAGTCGCGAGGTGGCCGAGTGAACCTCGGCGGTCGACTCGACCTCGACGCCAAGGTGGTTCAGGGCGCCGCCCACGCCGTCGCCTCGCACGTCGGCGTTCTCGATCAGCACGAGCTTCAACGGCGGATCAGCGATCGTGAAGTTCGCGTACCCCGGCCGGCGCTTGGCCGGCTCGGCGCCGAACAGCTTCCCGTAGAACGCCACCGCCGCGTCCACATCGGAGACGTTCAGAGCCAGCTGTACTCGTGCCACGACTACCTCCACACTGATTCGACGATCGTCAATGTAGAGACTATATCGACGAGCGTCAAGATAGACTGCAATCGAATCACGGAGGTGATCGGATGACAGCCACCCGTAGCGATGCGGCGATCGTCGACTGCTGCACGCCCTTGGACCGCCAACCTCTGTCCGCGGCGGCCGCGGCAGAGCTAGCCGTTGTGCTCAAGGCTCTCGCGGAGCCGACGCGACTCCGGCTCCTGTCCCTGATCGCCGCGCACGCCGACGGCGAGGCGTGTGTCTGCGATCTGTCCGAACCGATCGAGCTGACCCAGCCCACCGTGAGCCATCACCTGAAGGTTCTGCACGATGCCGGCCTCGTCACCCGTGAACGGCGCGGAACCTGGGTCTACTACAAAGCGGTTCCTGAACGACTGGCCTCGCTGTCCCAGCTCCTCGCCGTACCAACGCCCGCGTAAGTCGCCTGAACAGCACTGGCTCGATGAACATCACCGTGATGACCGCGGAGCACGCCGACGCGGTCCTTGCGATCTTCCAGGCCGGTCTCGACACAGGCAACGCGTCGTTTGAGACCACCGCACCGGACTGGGTGACCTGGGACAGCACCCATCTCGCCGACCACCGTTACGTCGCCCTCGACGACCAGGGCGACGTCATCGGCTGGGTCGCGGTCAGCCCGGTCAGCAGCCGCTGTGTCTACGCCGGCGTCATCGAACACTCGGTCTACGTCCACCCTGACGCCCGAGGAAATGGGGTCGGACGGGCGCTCCTCGAGCAGCTGATCCACTCCGCCGACGCCGCCGGAGTCTGGACCATCGAGACCGGCATCTTCCCCGAGAACACGGCCAGCGTCGCTGTTCACCAGGCAGTCGGCTTTCGGATCGTCGGCACCCGCGAACGCATCGGCGAGCACCACGGGCGTTGGCGCGACACCCTCTTACTTGAGCGGCGCAGCCGATGACATCGGGCCCGCATAACCCAAGCGTCGCCAGCTGACCGAGTTGGTGGGACGGCGCAGACAGCGATGTCCTGCGAACTGAGCGCACCGATCACGCCTGCTACGGGATGGTGCCTGCCGGCTGGATCCAGTCCATCGTCTGACCGGTGATCGCTTGCACGTAGTCGAAATCGTGGTCGTAGTGAAGCAGCGTGACGCGGTGCCGCTCCGCGACAGCGGCGATCACGAGATCCGGCAGGCTCACTGCTCGCAGCAAGCCTCGTTGCGCGAGCTCCGTTTGCACGACAAGCGCCCGATCCCAGTCCGACTGCTCGATGTCGAGCCGTTCGAACCCGGCGCGTTCCCCCCGGACGGCGTCGTACTCACCTGCCGTTCGGGTGCTGAACAGAATCTCGAGGTCGACCAGGCTGCAAGTGGCGACCAGCCCTCGCTCGAGCAGTGGCGCGAGTCGGTCGTAGACAGGCGGCAGGTGCAACCGCGCGTAGGCGCTCTTGTCGGCCAGGTATTCAGCTACCGCCACGCTTGCGCCATCACCTTCTTCTTGCGCAAGTCAGGCAGTTGATCCGCCTTGAACCGCTGCAGGTGTTCGCGACGAGCGGCCAGCGCGATCGCCTCTGCCAGCGCGGTGTTCACCGTGTCCTTGATCGTGTGCGTGCCCAACGCCGCCCGGGCCTGGTCGAGCGCGGAGTCATCGATGTCAACGAGCCGCTTCGTCATGACATTCAGTATATCCACTTCGTACGACGCCGGATATCCATCGTTCACCGGGCGCGCCGATCACGCTCTGATGGGGTCGAAAGTGCGAAACCCCAGGTCACAGCGGAGGCTCGGGGATTTGAACCCCGGATGGGCGATAAACCCAAACCGCATTAGCAGTGCTCCGTGGGCGTGTCCGTAGGTGTCCGTATGTGTGCGCAGGTGTCCGGGGGCCCGACGTTTGCGCAGGTCAGCGGGATGTATCGGATGCGGGTGGACGCGTGCGGATCGTCGTGGACAACTCAGAGTGACCCTCGGACTGCAACTAAAACTGCAACTGGAGCGGTCGCCCGGGAGTTGGCAGGCCTGGGCGACGTCCGCCCCTAAGATTCGGTATCGCGGCTCAATTGCGGGGGTGTTCGCCTGATTGGTCTCAGGCACCACAACCGCACTGCGACCTTCGATCTGACTGTCTGCTAGGGCGCAAGTGCGGTCGGGAGCTGTCGCGATCGAGCGGGTGGCGGGCGCTCAAGCATCCGTCGTGTAGCGGCATGTGCGCGGCGCGGTCACCGTCCCGTAACTCGCGTGGCCGAGGCAGGAGACCGTGCGAGCCGTCGCAGTGGCGGTGGTTACAGGGCTGCGGCTCGCCAGATGGGTCTCAAGGTGCGACACGCCGACACAACATCTAGTTACCGGGTTTTGTCGTAGCCCGCTCATATGGTGTGCGACGCAGCTGGTTCGGCGGCTTCGCCAGGGTCGTCGTGGCAACAGGGAACCCGGTGAAAAACCGGGACTGCCCCGCAGCGGTGAGTGGGAACGACCGCCGTCCGCCGGCGCTGAGTATGAGCAGCAGCGCGGGTGACAGCACTAAGGCGCAAGCCTCGGGAAGCGACGGCCAGTAGGAGGTCCGTGAGGACCGGGCCCACGAGTCCGAAGACCTGCCAGCGCACCGCATCCGTCGGGTGCGGTGGTCCGAGGTCGCGTGGGACGACCGGCGGGCTGGGCGCCGCTGTCGCGGTCGCCGGGTCGCCGATTTCTCTGCGCTTCCCTCGCCTTGGGCCGTCGTCATCACGAGCTCCGAGGAGAGAGCCATGACGGTCACCGAGACCACTGTCGGCGACGCTGAGCCGACCGTACGCCGCAACCAGATGCATGTCGCTAAGCGCAACGGTGATCTGGAACCCGTCGATGTGAACAAGATCGTGCGCGCTGTTGAGCGCTGCGCCGATGGTCTCGTGGACGTCGACCCGCTGCGGGTCGCGACGAAGACGATCAGCGGTTTGTACGACGGCGCGACCACCGCCGAGCTTGATCGGCTGTCGATCCAGACCGCGGCCGAGATGATCGGTGAGGAGCCGGAGTACTCGATGCTGGCGGCTCGCCTGCTGGCGGGCTACATCGATAAGGAGGTCCGCAACGAGGGTGTGGTGTCGTTCAGCCAGTCGATCGGCCTCGGTCATGCCGAGGGTCTGATTGGCGATGAGACGGCCAAGTTCGTCAAGGACAACGCCCGCAAGCTCGACTTCGCGATCGACGTCGAGGGCGACCGTCGCTTCGGCTACTTCGGTTTGCGAACGGTCTACGACCGCTACCTGCTCCGCCACCCGTCGAGTCGCAAGGTGATCGAGACGCCGCAGTTCTTCA
>DATJWM010000002.1:0-13518 GCA_035501255.1 Mycobacteriales bacterium
GAAACTCGGCGCGACGCGCGAAGGTATCGCGCGCCGTCACATCAAGCGCAATGACGGCAGTTGGCGCACGAGCGTCGTCTTCTCGGTCATCGTGGACGAATGGCCAGAGGTCAAGGCCGGCCTGGAGCGTCGGCTCGCCGATCTGCCCGGGCGCTAGCCTCACGGCGTGCGCGTTCTCGTCCTCGGCGGTGGCGGTCGCGAACACGCGCTGTGCCTCTCTCTCGCCCGCGATCCCGACGTGACGGGGTTGTTCTGCACGCCCGGCAACCCAGGGATCGCGACGGTCGCGACCCTCCTGTCCGACGTCGATCCGCTGGCCGCCGCGGAGCAGGTCGGCGCCGATCTGGTCGTGATCGGTCCCGAAGCGCCGCTCGTCGCGGGCGTCGCCGACGACCTGCGGGCGGCCGGCCTCACGGTGTTCGGTCCGAGTGCGGCCGCGGCCGAATTGGAGGGCAGCAAGGCTTTCGCGAAGCAGGTGATGGCGAGTGCGGGGGTCCCGACCGCGGGCTATTGGGTGGCGACCACCCCGGCGGAGGTCGCCGACGTCATCGATCGGCTCGAGCCGCCGTACGTCGTCAAGCACGACGAGCTCGCTGCGGGCAAGGGGGTCGTGGTCACCACCGACCGGGAGCAGGCACTCGCGCACGCCGAAGGCCATCGGGTCGTCATCGAGGAATACCTGGACGGTCCGGAAGTATCGCTGTTCTGCCTCACCGATGGGTCGAGCGTCGTCCCGCTGATCCCCGCGCAGGACTTCAAGCGCGCCTACGACCACGACGAGGGACCGAACACCGGGGGGATGGGGGCCTACGCGCCGCTGTCGTGGGTCCCCGATGACCTCGCGGAGGACGTCGTCGCCCGGATCGTTCGCCCAACACTCGCGCAGATGGCGCGGCAACACACGCCGTTCTCCGGGTTGCTCTACGTCGGTCTCGCGCTCACCTCGGCCGGGCCAAAAGTGGTGGAGTTCAATGTTCGCTTCGGCGACCCGGAAACCCAGTCGGTGCTCGCGCTTCTCCAGACGCCACTCGCCGGGCTGTTGCACGCCACCGCGACCGGCCGGCTCGCCGACTGCCCGCGGTTGCGCTGGCGTCCTGGGTCGGCGGTGACGGTCGTGCTGGCCAGCGAGGGTTACCCCGCTTCGCCTCGGACGGGTGATCCGATCGGCGGGCTGGACCGGGTCGCGGGGGTCGAGGTGACGCACGCGGGCACCGCGCGCGACGGTGACCGGCTGGTGACGAGTGGAGGGCGGGTGCTGGCGGTGACCGCGGTGGGCCCGACGCTCGCGGCTGCGAGAGAATCGGCGTACGGGGAGATTGCCAAGATCGAGATCAAGGGTGCGCACTACCGCACCGACATCGCGCAGGCCGCGGCGGACACGGAGAGCTCATGATCGAGCGCTACACGCTTCCTGAGATGGGCAACGTTTGGAGCGAGGCACACAAGTACGCACTGTGGTGCAAGGTGGAGACGATCGTGCTGGAAGCGCACGCCGCGGCCGGGACGGTGCCGGCCGACGTGGTGGGGCCCGTGCGTGACGCCCTTCCGCCGACCCCGGAGGCGGTGGCCGCGGTCGAGGCGGTGACGCAGCACGACGTCATCGCGTTCCTGACCGCCTGGGCGGACAACACCCAACCGCGTGAGGCTGCGGCCTGGGTGCACTACGGGATGACGTCGAGCGATCTGCTCGACACCGCACTCGCGCTTCAGCTCGTGGACGCCACCGACCTGCTCGTCGCCAAGGCAACCGAACTCGTCGGTGCGCTCCGCGATCATGCGCTCACACACCGTGAGTCGCTTCGGGTAGGACGGACCCACGGTGTCCATGCCGAGCCCGACGTGTGGGGACATCGGGTGGCCGACTTTGCGTTTGCGGCCGCGCGGTCGCGGGACCGGTTGCTGCGCGCCCGCGACGCGGTGGGGGTCGCGAAGATCTCGGGTGCCGTCGGGACGTACTCCAACATCGATCCGGCGGTTGAGAGGCACGTGGCCGACGCCCTCGGACTGCGACCGGCGGACGTGGCCACCCAGGTCGTCATTCGCGACGGCATCAGCGAGTGGGTGTCCGCGCTCGCGGTGCTTGCCACGGTGTGCGAAGCGGTGGCGCTCGAGGTTCGGCACGGGCAACGGACCGAGGTGCGCGAGCTCGCGGAGCCGTTCGGTTCGGGGCAGAAGGGTTCGAGCGCCATGCCGCACAAGCGCAATCCGATCTTGTGCGAGCGCATCTGCGGCCTCGCTCGGATCGTGCGCGCCCAGATAGTGCCCGTCATGGAAGGAATCCCGCTCTGGCACGAGCGGGACATCTCGCATTCCTCGGTCGAGCGGATCGCACTTCCGGACGCGGCGATCGGCACCGACTACCTGTTGCACCTCACCTTGCGCCTGGTGAACGGGCTCGTCGTCGACGCGGGCCGGATGCGCGCGAACCTCGACGCGACCGGCGGGCTGATCTACTCCAGCGCGGTGCTGCTCGAGCTGGTCGAGTCGGGCCTGTCCCGCGAGGACGCGTACGCGATCACCCAAGCGGCGGCGATGGAGACCTGGTCGAGCGGTGTCCCGTTCCGCGAGACCCTGCGCAAGCACGCCGCCGACACCAACCAGACACTCGACGAGGCCCGCCTCGATGAGGTGTGCCGCCCCGAGCGCTATCTCGAGCGGCTCGCTGAGGTGTTCGAACGGGTCGCGGCGCTGTCGTGAACTCCGCCGCGCTGGCCGGCCTCGAGGAGCGAAGGCTCTACTCCGGCAAGGTCCGCGAGCTGTACGCCGCCGGTGACGGCCAGATGGTGATGGTGGCCACGGACCGGATCTCGGTCTACGACTACATCCTGCCGAGCCTCATCCCCGACAAGGGGGCCGTGCTCACCGGCCTGTCGTTGTGGTGGTTCGAGCAACTCGCGGACATCGTGCCCAACCACGTGATCTCGGCGGATGTCGCCGACTTTCCCGCGGCGTTCGCGCCGTTTGCCGACGCTCTGCGCGGGCGTGCGGTGTTGGTCAAGGCCCTCGACATGGTCACGGTGGAATGCGTGGCCCGCGGCTACCTGGCCGGCAGCGGGGTGAGCGACTATCAGGCGACCGGGGCGGTGTGCGGCGTGCCGTTGCCGCCAGGGTTGGCCGATGGGTCTCGGCTTCCTGACCCGATCTTCACCCCGACCACGAAAGCCCCGGTGGGGGAGCACGACGAGGCGATGACCTATGCCGAGGTCGTGGACGCGGTCGGGGCTGCGCTCGCGGATGAGCTCCGGACGATCACGTTGGAGGTGTACACCCGCGGTCGCGATCTCGCGGGCGAGGCGGGCATCATCCTTGCGGACACGAAGGTCGAGCTCGGCCACGACTCCAGCGGCGTACTCGTGCTGGGTGACGAGGTCCTCACCCCGGACTCATCCCGGTTCTGGCCGACGTCGTCCTGGGACCCGGGAGGCCCCCAGGTGTCCTACGACAAGCAGTTCGTCCGGGACTGGCTGCGCAACGAGTCGGGCTGGGACCGCACCGGCTCCCCGCCGGCGGTGCCGGACGCGGTGATCGAGAAGACGAGGACCAAGTACGTCGAGTGTTTCGAACGGCTGACCGGCACGAGCTTTGCCGCCTACCTCGGTTCTGCTTGACCGAACCTGGCCGATCACGACGTTGCCTCGCATCGATACGCTGTCGCCATGCCGCGGGTGATCGTCGACGTCATGCCCAAGCCGGAGATTCTCGATCCGCAGGGCCAGGCGATTGCCCGGGCGCTTCCGGACCTGGGCTTCGACACCATTACCTCGGTACGCCAGGGCAAGCGGTTCGAGATCGAGATCCGCGAGGGTGCCGACGCGCTCGACGTCGCCGAGCGGGCGGCCGCCGCGTTGCTGGCCAATCCGGTGATCGAGGACTTCGCGGTTCGCGTCGAAGGGTGAACGAGCCGGATCGGTACACCGGCTGTCGTCATCGGTGCCCGGTAGGCTGAGCGACGTGGTTGCGTCCGCTCGGATCGGGGTCGTGACCTTCCCCGGCTCCCTCGATGACCGGGACGCCTTGCGTGCGGTCGCGGCCGCCGGTGCTGAGCCAGTGTCGTTGTGGCACGGCGATCGGGACCTTCGCGCGGTCGATGCGGTGGTCCTTCCGGGCGGCTTCTCCTACGGCGACTACTTGCGCGGCGGGGCGATCGCGCGGTTCTCGCCGGTGGTCGGTGAGATCGTGCCGGCTGCGGCTGCCGGTCTGCCGGTTTTGGGGATCTGCAACGGCTTTCAGATCCTCTGCGAGGCGCACCTGTTGCCGGGAGCGCTGGTCCGCAACGCCGGGCTTCGCTTTGTCTGCCGCGACCAGACCCTCACGGTCGACAACGCCAAGACGGCCTGGACGAACTCCTTCGTCGAGGGGGAGCAAATCCTGATCCCGATCAAGCACGGCGAAGGGCGCTACGTCGCAGACCCGGAGACCGTCGACGAGCTCGAGCGCACAGGACGGGTCGTGTTCCGCTATACCGACCCCAACCCCAACGGCGCGATGAACGACATCGCCGGCATCACGAACGAGGCGGGCACCGTGGTCGGGTTGATGCCGCACCCGGAGCACGCGATCGACGTCCTGACCGGTCCGAGCACGCACGGCCTGGCGATGTTTTCGTCGGCCCTGGCGTCACTGGTGTCGTGACCGGTCTCGACACGGTCCGCGACGCCGAGGCCCAGCCGGACGTCGACCAGCCGTTTGCCGAGCTCGGACTCAAGGACGAGGAGTACCGGCGGATTCGGGAGATCCTCGGTCGGCGGCCCACCGATACCGAGCTGGCGATGTACAGCGTCATGTGGAGCGAGCACTGCTCGTACAAGTCGAGCAAGGTCCACCTGCGGCAGTTCGCCGACGACCCGCCGCGGATCGACGCGATGCTCGTCGGGATCGGGGAGAACGCCGGGGTCGTCGATGTCGGCGACGGGCTGGCGGTCACGTTCAAAGTCGAAAGCCACAACCACCCTTCCTACGTCGAGCCCTATCAAGGGGCGGCGACCGGCGTCGGCGGGATCGTCCGAGACATCCTGACGATGGGTGCCCGCCCGATTGCGGTGATGGACTCGCTCCGGTTCGGCGCGGCCGACGCCCCGGACACCAAGCGCCTCGTGCGCGGGGTCGTGTCCGGCGTGGGCGGATACGGCAACTGCCTGGGCCTGCCGAACATCGGTGGTGAGGTCGGCTTCGACCCGACGTACGGCGGCAATCCACTGGTGAATGCCCTGAGCGTCGGTGTCCTGCCACATGGCCGCCTGCAACTCGCCCAAGCGAAGGGCGCCGGAAACCAGGTCGTTCTGCTCGGCGCCAAGACCGGCCGGGACGGGATCGGCGGCGTGTCCGTGCTCGCGAGCGCGACGTTCGGCGACGGCGAGACGCCGGCCAAGCTCCCGGCGGTTCAGGTCGGGGACCCGTTCACCGAGAAGCTGCTGATCGAGTGCTGCCTGGAGCTCTTCGACGCCGATCTCGTGACCGGGATCCAGGACCTCGGCGGCGCCGGACTGTCCTGCGCCACGAGTGAGACCGCTGGTCACGGTGACGGCGGGATGCGGATTCACCTCGAGCGGGTGCCGTTGCGCGAGGCGTCGATGTCCCCCCTCGAGGTCCTGACCAGCGAGTCCCAGGAGCGGATGCTCGCCATCGTTGAACCCGGCAAGGTTGACGCCGTCCTCGCGCTCTGCGCGCGGTGGGGTGTGCTGGCGACGGTCATCGGCGAGGTCACCAGCGGCGACCGGCTGGTCGTCACCTGGCACGGACAGACCGTCGTCGACGTACCGCCGGGCTCGCTGGCCGACGACGGCCCGGTGTACCACCGCCCGGTCGTCCGGCCCGACGCCGAGCAGGACGCGCTCAACGCGGCCGGCACTGGCGACCTGCCCCGGCCGGGCGGCGCCGACGAACTACGTGCACTGCTGCTCCGGATGATCGCCTCCCCCGAGCTGTGCTCCCGGCGTTGGGTGACCGAGCAGTACGACCGCTATGTACTCGGGGGCACCGTGCTCGCCACCCCCCATGACGGTGGGGTGGTGCGGCTGAGCGAGGACAGCGCGCGCGGAATCGTGCTGGCCCTCGATGGCAACGGTCGGTTCGCTCGGCTCGATCCGTACGCCGGTGCTCAGCTGAACCTCGCGGAGTCCTACCGCAACGTGGCCTGCACCGGCGCCACGCCGCTGGCCGTCACCGACTGCTTGAACTTCGGCTCGCCGGAAGATCCGGGGGTCATGTGGCAGTTCGCCGAGGCGACGAGAGGACTGGCCCAGGCCTGCCGGGAGCTCGGGACGCCGGTGACCGGCGGAAACGTCAGCTTCTACAACCAGACGGGCGCTACGGCGATCAACCCCACGCCGGTGATCGGGGTCCTCGGCGTCATCGAGGACGTCTCCCGACGAGTGCCGAGCGGGTTCGTCGCACCCGGCCGCACGATCGTGCTCCTCGGTCGCACCGAGGACGAGCTCGACGGGTCCGCGTGGGCCTGGGTCGAGCACGCTCACCTGGGTGGCCGGCCTCCGCAAGTGCGGTTGCAGGACGAACGGCTACTGGCCGAGCTCCTCAGCCGCTTGGCTGCTCGCTCGCTGATCGACAGTGCGCACGACCTCTCCGAGGGCGGGCTTGCGCAGGCCCTCGTCGAGGCGGTGCTGGTCAATGACGTCGGTGCAACCGTTGATCTGGAGAACAACCTGCCGATGTTCTGCGAGCTGTTCAGCGAGTCGACCGCGCGCGCGATAGTCACGACCTCCGATCCCGATGCGGCGTTCGCGGTGGCGGAGCAGGTCGGCTACTCCTGGTCGGAGATCGGCGTGACCGGAGGTCGTTCGCTGGTCGTGCAGGCAGCGGCCGGCAATCACGACCCTGACTCCGCGATGCGGTTCGAGATCGCGCTCGATGCGCTGAGGTCCGCATTCGAAGGAACGCTGCCCGCTCTGTTTGGTTGAGCCGACGTGACGAAGCTCGGACCCTTGCTCGAGGCCTACGACGCGCAGCAGTCGGCGGTCGTCGGCTGGCTGCGAGCGCTCTCGGAGGAGTTCGCGGGATCTCCGACCCGGCTGGGCGACTGGACCGTGCGTGACCTTGCCGCTCACCTCGCCGAGGTGCCGAGCGCCTTGACGACCGTGGTGCGTGCGGCGGCGCCCCGGGAGGCGGCGCAGTCGATCGCGCAGTACACCGCGAAGTGGCGAGGATCGGCACCGGAGATCGCGCAGCGCGCACGATCAGCTGCACAGTCGTTCACCCTCGCCGAGCTCGCGGTCCGCCAGGACGTCGAGTCCGCCGCGATGCGGACGGCGGTGCGCGACCTCGCTATGGACCGGGTGGTCGCCGCCCGCCGGGGGCCGATCCGAGTGGGCGACTTGCTCGCGACGAGAGTGAACGAGCTTGTCGTGCATTCTCTCGATCTCGCCTCGGCCGCTGCGCAGGTCGCGCCGGTCGAGCTCGCACCCTCGGCGCTCGCCGTCTCGTGCCGCATGCTGACGGCGGTCCTTGCCGAGCTCGCCCCGGGTCGAGCGGTCGAGGTGCGGGTCCCGCCGTACGCCGCGGTGCAATGCGTGGGCGGTCCGCGACACACCCGGGGAACTCCGCCGAACGTGGTGGAGACTGACCCGGTGTCCTGGATTGAGCTCGCGACCGGGCGGATGCGGTGGTCCGACGCGGTGACGTCCGGTCGAGTGCGGGCGAGCGGCGATCGCGCCGACCTGTCGACCCTGCTTCCGGTCGTGTCGTGAACCACGGTCTGTCGCTCCCGCCTCAGGTGAGGGCGCGGCCGCGTCACTTTCGCGCGCTCCTCGATCGACGGCGCAGCGTGGCGATGTTCGAGGAGTTCGCCGCCGAACAACCCGACGCGATGATCGTGCGGATCGCCCGGCGCAGGTTCTGGCTGCTGACCGACCCGGCACTTGTGCGCGGCGTCCTCGTCGACAGCGGTCGCTGCGTCGGCAAGGGCGAAGGGCTGCGGTTGGCGTCGCGACTGTTGGGGAACGGCATTCTCACCAACGACGATCCGGTGTCCCACAAGCGAAACCGCCGCCTGATCAACCCGGCGTTCTCGACCGCTCGGCTTCGTGCCTACTCCGCGATCATGGTCGAGGCCGCCGAACGTGCGGGTGCGCGTTGGCGCGCGGGTCAGGTGTTCGACGTCACTGACGAGATGGCGAGGATCACCCTCGACGTCGTCGGGCGATCCCTGCTCGGCGACGAGACCGACCGGGACGCGAAAGCGATCACCGATTCCCTGGATGTCGCGATCAAACGATTCGGGCTGGGGTTCCTGCCGATGTCGGAGAAGATCTTCGACAGCCGGCTGCCGTCATCGGTGAAGATCCGCGAGGCCATCGCGACCATCCGCGCGACGGTTGAGCGAATCGTGTCCGACCACCTGCGCGACCGGGAGCCGCGTCCGGACATCGTCGGGACTCTCCTCACGGCGAGTGTTGACGGCGAACAACTGTCCTCCGGGCAGGTTCAGGACGAGACCATCACGTTGATGCTGGCCGGGTTCGAGACGACCGCGAACGCGCTGGCCTGGGCGTGGTGGTTGCTGGACCAGTCCCCGGAGACGGCGGTTCGGCTACGGCGCGAGATCGACGATGTGCTGGGTGATGGCCGAGCGACGTACGACGATCTGTCCCGCCTCCCCTATGCAACCGCCGTGATCGCCGAGACTCTCCGCCTGCGTCCACCGGCGTGGATGCTCGAGCGCGAGGTGCGCGAGCCGACCGTCATCGGCACCTACGTCGCCCCCGCCGGTGCGACGATCCTGATGAGCCCGTGGTTGCTCCATCACGATTCGCGGTCGTGGGGTCCGGATGTCGGTGCGTTCCGCCCGCAGCGCTGGCTCGGTCCCGATGGCGGATTCGATCCCGGCGCGCCCGGGCAGCCGCGCGGCGCCTACCTTCCGTTCGGCGCCGGCAGCCGGATCTGCATCGGCGAGAACTTCGCCTGGGCCGAGGCGGTCCTCGTGCTGGTGACGCTGGCCCGGCACTGGACGCTCGCGACCGAACCCGGTCAGGAGGTCGGCACCTGGGCGGCGGTCACGCTACGTCCCTACCCGGGAATCATGATGCGGGCGACACCTGCGCCCGCGCCGGCCACCCTGGCCTGAGGGCGAGCTCCGACCCGTACACTGGATGAGTCGCTTCCCCGAGTCGCAGACGACAAGGAGACCGGTCGGTGTCGCCAGGCCCAGCCGACGAGTACATCCCCGACGAAGCCCCACCCAAGGACGCCTGCGGCGTCTTCGGGGTATGGGCACCTGGTGAAGACGTCGCGAAGCTGACCTATTTCGGCATCTACGCGTTGCAGCACCGCGGTCAAGAGGCGGCCGGCATGGCCGTCTCGGACGGGACCACGGTCGTCGTCTACAAGGATCTGGGTCTGGTCGCCCAGGTCTTCGACGAACCGATCCTCGGCGCGTTGCACGGGCATCTTGCGATCGGTCATACCCGCTACTCCACGACCGGCTCGTGCACCTGGGAGAACGCGCAGCCGTCGTACCGTCCGTCAAGGCATGGCGGCGGGATCGCGTTGGGGCACAACGGGAACCTGACCAACACCGCCGAGCTCGCGGCCGCGTTCATGGAACCGGCCGAGGACTCTCCGCGCCCCGGCGCTCCGCGCGGCACCAGCGACTCCGACCTGATCACCGCGATGCTCGCAGGTCACCCGGACCTCTCGCTGGAGGCCGCCGCGATGACGGTGCTGCCGACGCTGCGCGGCGCGTTCTCGTTGGTGTTCATGGACGAGCACACGCTGTACGCCGCCCGCGACCCGCACGGGGTCCGACCCTTGGTGCTCGGCCGGCTCGAGCGTGGGTGGGTTGTCGCCTCGGAGAGTGCAGCGCTGGACATCGTTGGTGCGTCGTTCATCCGCGAGGTCGAGCCGGGCGAGCTGATCGCGGTCGACGACCACGGGCTGCGCAGCCAGTCCTTCGCACCCGCGACGCCGAAGGGCTGCCTGTTCGAGTACGTCTACCTAGCCCGCCCGGACACCGCGATCGCCGGTCGCTCGGTCCAGGAGACCCGGGTGGAGGTGGGTCGGCGACTGGCCAAGGAGCACCCCGCCGACGCCGACCTCGTGATCCCGGTCCCGGAAAGCGGCACCCCCGCCGCGGTCGGTTACGCCGAAGCGAGCGGGATCCCTTACGGCATCGGTCTGGTCAAGAACGCCTACGTCGGACGGACCTTCATCCAGCCGTCGAACACGATCCGCCAGCTCGGCATCCGGCTCAAGCTCAATCCGCTGCGCTCGACGATCGCCGGCAAGCGGCTGGTTGTGGTCGACGACACGATCGTGCGCGGCAACACGCAGCGGGCACTGGTCCGGATGCTGCGTGAGGCGGGGGCGCGCGAGGTGCACGTGCGGATCTCCGCGCCGCCGGTGCAGTGGCCGTGCTTCTACGGGATCGACTTCGCCTCCCGCGCCGAGCTGATCGCGAACGGGCTGACCGTCGAGCAGGTGTGTGCGTCGATCGGCGCGGACTCGTTGGGCTACATCAGTCTCGAGGAGCTCGTCGAGTCGACCACGATCTCCGGCGATCGACTGTGCACTGCCTGCTTCACCGGCGACTATCCGATCGAGCTTCCGGCGCCCGAGCTCCTTGGCAAGCACATGCTTGAAGGAATCTCGCGGGTCGTCGAGACCGGCTCCGCGGATCCGTCGCCGGACTCCTTCGGCCAACTTCTGCCCGGAGTCGGCGCCGAGGACGCGTTGTCCCGACCGTGACCGGTCGGCCCGACGAGGCGGCGACTTACGCCGCCGCCGGCGTCTCGATCGAGGCCGGTGATCGCGCGGTCGAGCTGATCAAGGGGCGGTTGACCTCCACTCGGCCCGAGGTGGTCGGCGGGCTCGGTGGTTTTGCCGGCCTGTTCCGGATCGATCCGGACCGGTTGCTCGCGACGTCGACCGACGGAGTCGGCACGAAGGTCGCGATCGCTTCGGCGCTGGACCGGCACGACACGATCGGCCAGGACCTGGTCGGCATGGTCGTCGACGACATCGTGGTGTGCGGGGCCGAGCCGTTGTTCATGACGGACTACATCGCTTGCGGTCGGGTCGTGCCGGAGCGGATCGCGGACATCGTTGCTGGCGTCGATGTCGGATGTGCGCTGGCCGGCTGCGCGCTGATCGGTGGGGAGACCGCGGAGCACCCTGGCCTGCTCGGGCCGGACGACTACGACCTTGCCGGTGCCGCGACCGGCATCGTGCGGGCGGACGACGTCCTCGGTCCCGACCGGGTCCGTGCGGGCGATGTGTTGCTCGCGATGGCCTCGAGCGGGCTGCACTCGAACGGATACTCCCTGGCCCGCCACGTCCTGCTGGACGTTGCGCAGATCCCGCTCGACTCGACCGCCGATCTCGGCGTACCGCTCGGAGAGGTGCTGCTCACCCCGACCCGGATCTACGCCAAGGACTGCCTCTCACTTGCGTCGGCCACCGAGGTGCACGCGTTCGCACACGTGACCGGCGGCGGGTTGACCGCGAACCTCGAGCGGGTGCTCCCGGCCGGGGTGAGTGCGCGGATCGACCGGACGACATGGACCCCCGCCCCGATCTTCGCGTTGATCGCCGACCGCGGCAGGGTGGACGGCCCGGAGATGGAGCGGACGTTCAACCTGGGCGTCGGGATGGTTGCGGTCGTCGCCGCGACGGACGCCGACCGCGGACTTGCTCACCTGCGCGAGCGTGGCGTCGACGCCTGGCAATGCGGCACCGTCGTCGCCGCCGAGCCATCCGCAACAGGCCCTTAGACCGTCGCTAAACGCGGGTTACGCGCGGCTCGGCGAGGGTTGTGGACGCCCGTTTGGGGTTCGCGGCGAATTCCCGCACGCTTCGCGGCATGCGATCGGCGTATGTTCCCGAGGCCCTGATCTGCGCGCCGTTCACGACCGCGCAGGCCAAGGCGGCAGGAGTCTCGGAGTCGAGCCTGCGCGGCGCGCAGTGGCGACACGTGTTCTACGGCGTGTGGGCTCATCGCGACCTACCGGACACCCGCGAGCACCGGCTCGCCGCGGTGAAGCTGGTCCTTCCCGAGGGTGCGTTCGTGTGCGGTGCGACCGGGGCATGGCTGTATGGCGGCGACGTGCAGGCTCGCCGGGCCGACCAGATCTGGGTCGGTGCCTGCACCGGACGTCGGCTGAGGCCACGAGCGGGCTGCCTGGTTCGCGAGATCACGGTGAACGAGGACGATCTGACGGTCGTCGCCGGCGTACCGGTCACGACGCCGGTCCGGACCGTCTTCGACTGTGGGCGCTGGTTACCGCTCGTCGAGGGCGTCGTGGTCGCCGACGCGTTGTCCCACGCCGGTCTGGTGAGGGTTGCGGGGCTCACGCACTACCGGAGCCGTCACCGGGCGTTACGCGGGGTGCGCCAGTTCGACCGCGTCCTCGAGCTGATGGAGCCACAGTCCGAGTCGCCGATGCAGACGCGAGTTCGCGTGCTTCTGGTCCGCAACGGCCTGCCCTGCCCGGACGTCCAGATTCTGATCGCCGATCGGTCCGGCACCGTCCTCGCACGAGCTGACATGGGCTACATCGCGCACCGCTTCCTCATCGAGTACGACGGTGCGTTGCACTGGGAACAACGCCGTGCCGACGATCGGCGTCGAGACGCGATGCGCGACCTCGGCTGGACCGTGTACGTGGTCAGCGCCCGCGACTACTACGAGATGCCGGAGCGGATCGTCGCGACCGTTCGTCGCGCGATTTCACGCGCCGAGCCATCCACAACAGGCCGTTAGACCGTCGCTAAACGCGGGTTTTGCGCGGCTCGGCGGGAGAGGTCAGTCCTCGTCGTCGGCGTACGGGTCGTCGTAGTCCTCGTCGGTGGACTCGGTGGTCACGCTCGAGGTGGAGTTGCCGCGTTCGGCGGCAAGCTCCTGTTGCAGACGATCGAGATCCGTGCCGCCGCTGGAGTACTTCAGCTGGCGGGCGACCTTCGTCTGCTTGGCCTTGGCCCGGCCGCGCCCCATGGCTCGACCCCCTCGTGCGCCCGGCCTGGCCGGTGCGATTCGGACGTGGATATGTCAAGTCCGGCAATGCCGGATCGAAATCAGTTTAACGCCCCGAACCCGCTCCTCACTAGCTGGGCAGCCAGAACCGTCGGAGCGCGCTGATCCGGTCCATCCGTGCTTCGGCAATCCGGTCCGCGGCGACCGACGGCGGAACTCCTTCCTCGGTCGCCAGGGCGAAGATTCGGCGGGTCGTCGCGAAGATCTCGGCCGCCTTGGCGCGCGCTCGTGGCTCGCTGTAGCCCTCGATCTCGTCTGCCACCTGGATCAGGCCGCCGGAGTTCACGACGTAGTCGGGCGCGTAGAGGATGCCGCGCTCCTCGAGAACCTTCTCGATCCCCGGGTGCGCCAATTGGTTATTGGCCGCCCCGCAGACGATCCTGGCCGCGAGCTGATCGGCCGTCTGGTCGGACAGTGCCCCACCGAGCGCGCAGGGCGCGTAGACGTCCATCGGCAGGCCGGGGAGCATGTCCGGCGCGACCACCTCGACCTGCGGATACTCCGCCCGAACCCGGTCGAGCGCCTCGGCCGCGACGTCG
>DATJWM010000003.1:0-4502 GCA_035501255.1 Mycobacteriales bacterium
GTCAAGGGAGACCGTGGGGTGCCAGGACCGCGACCTTCGCTCACCCGCACCACCTGACAACGTTGATCGGCAACAGCGGTCCAACGTCAACTCCGGACACCTACTGCGGCATCCCCAACAGGAACTATGTTGCGTGCGACACCGACAGCCATCGCTACCGGCTGCAGATGTACGACCTCGGCGGCAAGCTTGTCGCCCATACCGGCAACTACGACGGACTGTACGGGGCGGCGCCGGCCGTGCTCGCCGGCTCGACCTACTGGCTCACCCAAGCGCCGCAGCAGCGGCTCCGCCAGCTCACCACGGCCGGGCAGCTTACCCAATCCAAGCGAAGGTTCGCCACCAGTGGACCAGTCCGGGCGTTCCACCGGATCATCGTCGGCGCACCTGGGAAGACCGCGCTGCTCGCAGTCACCTCCGCCAGATCGGCGCCCGTCGTCCTGGTGGCCCCCAAAGGTTCCTGAGGCAGTGCTCTGTAGCCGGCTAGGTTCGTTGATCTTTGCCGGCAGCCGCCGGTCGGGTCAGCCGGTACTCATGCCGGCGAGGTAGGCGGCGACGGCGTGGGCGGCGTGCCGGTTGAGGTTCGCCTTGGCCATGTCGTAGCGCAGCGTGGTCCGTGGGTCCGCGTGCCGCATGGCGTACTGCATGTCCCGGATCACGATGCCGGCGACCAAGCCGGTGGTGCAGAAGGTCCGTCGCAGCCCGTGCGGGCTGATCTGGTGACTGATCCCGGCGGCGCGCAGCGGGTGT
Organism: Mycobacteriales bacterium; assembly: GCA_035501255.1. Taxonomy (GTDB): domain Bacteria; phylum Actinomycetota; class Actinomycetes; order JAFAQI01; family JAFAQI01; genus JAFAZI01. The sequence continues at coordinate 751 of DATJWM010000003.1, forward strand.
CCGCGGGCTTGGCGCCCTTGCCGATGACGTGCAGCAGCTCATAGCCGGACTCGTAGCGGCTGTCGGTGATATCGGCGTTGCAGGCCTCGGAAACGCGGAGACCCAGCATGCCGAGCAGGCAGACGAGCGCGTGGTCGTTCGGGCTCGAGGTGCGAGCGGCGGACAGCAGGGCGGCGAACTCCAGTGGATGCAGCACGGTCCGCTTCTGGCCCTCCCAGGCGACCTTCGCTGGTCAACCTGCTCCGCCAGTAAAGGAGTGAAGTCGGTGGCTTCGCCGGTCCAGGCTTCCCGGAGGCGCCCGAAGGTCAAGCGGGCCATCTCACTCATGGGCGAAAAGTATCCCCTCACAGACCTGATGGCTAAGCAGTCGCGCGGAACTCGGCATATCGCTCCTCGAGCCGTTCCGGGTCGGGTCGGGCGTGCGTTGCCCGCGGGATCGTGATTCGGGCGCCCGCCATCTCCTGAAGCCCATGGCGAAGCATCGGACCGTCGACCTCAGCGAGGACCTTCGGCTGGATCTCGACGACGAGGTCGGGGCGGATGCCGACAATGTTTCGGTCGTAGGCGGCGTGGTGAATCTTGCACAGCGCGAGTCCGTTCGGGACGACGGGATCGCCCTTGGCGTGGCTGTCGGGAAGGATGTGCGCCGCGTCGAGCAGTTCGGCGTGCTTGAGCCGGCAGATCGCGCAGGTGTCGTTGTAGGCACGAAGGACGCGGGTGCGGAACACCGGCTGATGAAGGCGCTGCTGGGTGAGCCGTAGTGCGTACGCCTTGTTGGGCCAGACCAGATCGACGGTTCCGAACGGTCGCTGCGCTTCGTCGACAGCGACGGTGAACTCCAGCCGAGTGCGGTCTTCCCCGACGATCCACACCGGGTAGTGGGCGGAGTAGGCACCCTTCTCGATCCCGACGAAGTAGATCAGTGGCGTGTGGCCGGCGAATGCTTCGCGCAGCGCGCGATTGTCGGAGTGGTTGGGATCGGTCCCGCGGTACTTGTAGCGGACGTATCCGTCGAGTCCGAGGTCGTCCTCGTACGGCGGCGGCTGGTCCGGCGGCGTGTACGTCGTACGGATCGACAGCGCCGCGGCAAGGCCGGCCGGCTTCCAGATCCCGGTCTGCACGATCAGCCGCATCGGGCTGCCGTCGAAACTGAACTGGTTGACCTCAGCCGAGCGCAGCGCACCATCGGGATTGAGTTGCCGCAGCCGGTCGAGGTAAGCGAAGGCAGCTGCGCGCAGCTTCGCCTCGACGCCGTCCACCATGGCGGAGTTGTATCACCGCGATGTTGATGCGCGTGAATCTCGACGCGGAGTGTCAGGAGTCACGGCGACGAGCGGGAACGAGCCGCGACGGCTTCGACGACCTCGTGTCGCCGGAGGGGCTAGCCAGCTGGCGCTCGAGGGCGGTGAACGCGCGGATGATGTCGGGTGCTTCGAATGCGCGGTTACGGCGGCCGATCGTCACCTGCTTGAGGATCCCTGCTTCTACAAGCCGATCGATTGCTTCGTTCGCGGGATTGAAGGTACGGCCGATCAAGGCTGCAGCGCTGTCGACCGTAATGACCGGCGCGCCCGGAAGCGCGCGAAGTAATAGGTCGGTGGCCGAGCGCGACCGTATCGGGCCGAGGCGGTCGCGCCACTGATGCTCGAGGTGCTCGATACGAGCTTGAAAGGTCATCGCATCCGCCACGGATCGGGTGCATGCCGCCGCGAACAACCCAGCCCACCGGTTGAGGCCCGACATCGCTGCCGCTCCCGATGGCCGGCCGATGTACCGGAAGTCAGTTAGCGCACCGACGTAGTCCTTCGCCCAGGTGGCGAGGATCAATGAGACGGGTGGCAAGACTCGCTCCGCCAGTCCGCGGCGGCGCAGCACGAGGTGAATCAGGGCGCGGCCCGTTCGTCCATTGCCGTCAGCGAACGGGTGGATCGTCTCGAACTGCGCGTGAGCGATCGCTGCTTGCGCGACCGCGGGCAGGTCATCGGTGCAGCAGAACGCACATAGGTCAGCCATCAGGTCAGGAACTCGCTCGGGTGGAGGCGGGACGAACGCAGCTGAGCAGGGGTTGTAGGAGCTGCCGCCGATCCAGTTCTGCTCAGTGCGAAGGACCCCGCCGTGCTCCGCAAGTCGCGTGTTGGCCAGGAGCAGCCGGTGCACCTCAAGCAAGAGGCTGACGCTGATTTCGTCGCCCGGCCGAATCGCCCCAGTCGCGTAAACCATCGCGTCGATGTTGCCTAGCACCTCGGATGCGGTGACATCGCGGGTTCCGTCGGGGGTCCGCCGCTCTGCCTCGGCATGAAGCAATCTGCGGGCCCCGACCTCCAAGCCCTCGATTCGAGATGACGCGACCGCTTCGCTGCGAAGCAGGATGCGCGCAAGAGCCTCGGTATCGACGAGGGATCTCGCCCCTTGGTTCAGGCGGGAGATCGCGATCTCGGCGTCGGCGACGTCCGCCGCGACGTCGCCGGTGAAGGTGAACTCTCGTTCTTCTAGCAGATCCGGGACGTACGCTTCGTACTCGCAGGAGCTTCGGTCGCGACGCGGAATGCCCAAGCCGGCGACATCGCTGACCCAGCGCCGCTTTAGAACCTTCGCCATTCTGGCCTCCATATCTGAGGTTAGGGGATAACCTCAGATAAAGCGAGATCATATTTTCGGTTGTGCGGACCGTTGCGGCCGCTGAGCCGCGGAATCAGGAGGGACGCCATGACGACGCCGAATGCAGTCGCACGTTTCCGCGCACGAAGAACGGAACGGGCGGGGCAGCTGTCAGGGTGCTTGCGGCGTGTTCGCAGCACCGCGCGGGCGCAGCCCTGGTCGCGAAATGGCACGGGATCGTCGGGGGGCTGCTCGACTCGGCGCGCTTCGCTAGGTCGCGTCGTTGGACCGGCCGCTGATACGCTGTCCTCATCGGGCGGTGCCCCGCACCGCCGAACTCCCGCGAGCGAGCCGCTCGCGAGGTCGCAGACAGAGCGTTCCCGTCGTTGGTGAGCCTGATGTGTGGCCTACCAATTCGACACTCTTGGAGCTCTTCGCATGCCCGCCCCTGCCCGACGGCGAACCTCGTCGTCCACCCGATCCTGCTCATCTCGCCCACCCCGCCGCCAGCCGAAAGCACGCACCGCGAGCGCGGTCCGCACCGAACCCACGCCGTCCGACCTCGACCGCATGTTGGATGCAGCCGTATCGCGACCAGCACCCCCGGCGACCTCATTCGCCGCGGTCGGACTGCCGCCCGCGCTCGTCAGTGCGCTCGCCCGTCGTGGCATCACCGCACCGTTCGCGATCCAGACCTGCGCCCTGCCCGACGGCATCGCCGGGCATGACGTGCTCGGCCGCGCGCAAACGGGCTCGGGCAAGACCCTCGCCTTCGGACTACCGGTGCTCACCCGCCTCGCGGGCCGGCGTTCTCGCCCACACCACCCGCGGGGCCTGGTGCTCGTTCCGACCCGCGAGCTCGCCACCCAGGTCGTCGACGCCCTTCGCCCACTCGCCGAGGCTGTCGACCTACGGATGGTGGCGGTCTTCGGCGGTGCGCCGTACGGACGACAGGTCGCTGCGCTGACCCGCGGCGCCGACATCGTCGTTGCCACGCCCGGCCGCCTGATCGACCTGATCGACCGCGGGGCGTGCTCGCTGTCCGAGGTGTCAATCGCCGTACTTGACGAGGCGGACCACATGGCGGACCTCGGGTTCCTGCCTGCGGTCACCCGGCTGCTCGACGACGTCCCGGCCGGCGGACAGCGGCTGCT
>DATJWM010000004.1:0-25232 GCA_035501255.1 Mycobacteriales bacterium
GTCGTAACCGGCACCTTCGCCCCGCTCGTACTGCATGAAAACGAGGTTCCAGACCTCGAGGTAGCGCTCCTCGTCCGCGATCGGACCGCCTTCTGCGCCGTACTCCGGTCCCCGGTCGAAGTAGATCTCCGAGCACGGCCCGCACGGACCGGCCACCCCCATCGACCAGTAGTTGTCCTCGCGACCGCGCCGCTGAACCCGTTCGCTCGGCAGACCGACCTCGCTGGTCCAGATGCGATAGGCCTCATCGTCGTCGAGGTAGACGGTCGCCCACAACCGATCGCCGTCGAAGCCGAACCCGCCCGCATCGCGCGAGGTGGTGAGCAGCTCCCAGGCAAGGCGAATCGCGCGCTTCTTGAAATAGTCGCCGAAGGAGAAGTTGCCCGCCATCTGAAAGAACGACACGTTGCGGCTGTTGGTGCCGACGACATCGATGTCAGCCGTCCGGACGCACTTTTGAACGCTGGTCGCCCGGTCGTACGGGGCCGGCTCCTGGCCGAGGAAATACGGCTTGAACGGCACCATGCCGGCGTTGACCAAGAGCAGCGTCGGATCGTCGACGATCAGCGACGCCGACGGCACCACGGTGTGCCCTCGTTGCTCAAAGAATCGGAGGAATCGAGCGGCAATCTCGGCCGAGTTCATGCCGCCGAGTTCTCGCCCTCGTCGTCGATGCCAAGCGCGTCGCGGAGCTCGACCTCGCGCTCGGCGGCTCCTTCCTGGACGACAGTCCACCACTGCTGAAGGCGGCCCCCGACTCCGCCGGCCTGGGTCGCGATTGCGCTCGGGCTCCACTTCGCGGCTACCTCGGAGGCCTTGCGGACGACGAGGACGCCGACGGTCGCGCCGAGTGCCACGTAGAACAGCCGCCTCATCGTGCCGCCCTCTTCGCGCTTCGCCGGGCCGACCGGTCGGCTTTTGACTGAGCCTTGATGACCCGGGCGATCTCGGCGTCCCGGCCTCGGTGCATCGCGCGGCGGACGCCGTAGGAGAACGCCGCGACCTTGATGACCGGCGAACCCACCGTTGCCGAGAACAAGGCCGTCAGCGCGCGAGCATTCCCCGAGATCTCTTCGACGTTCGTGGCGATCGTGTCGACGCGGACCAGTTCGGCGTTGACCTGCACCACCGAGGTGGTGAGCTCGTTCAACAGCGGGATCGTCTCGTCGGTGACCCCCGACACGAGCTTCGCCGTCTCCCCGATCACGCGGCCCAACCGGACGAGCACGAACGCGAGGAAGCAGACGAGCACGGCCCAGAACACCGCGACGATCAGGCCGGCCACCTCACCGCCGGACAGGCCACCACTGGCGAGTACCGCAGGCGCACTCCCGGTCGCAACCACCTAACTGTCTCCATCCTCGTTCGGCGTACCTCGCACGGCCGCGCGAAGGGCGGCCAGCCGCTCCCCCACAGACCGCTCCGCACCCCGGTTGCTGGGCCGGTAGTAGTCCCGGCCGACGATCTCGTCGGGCGGGTATTGCTGCTCGACGACGCCTGCCGTTGCGTCATGAGGGTATCGGTATCCGGCGCCATGCTGCAGCCGCTTGGCTCCCGGGTAGTGGGAGTCGCGCAGCGCCGGAGGTACCGGCCCGTTGCGGCCGTCGCGGATGTCCGCCGTCGCGGCGCCAAGCGCCGTGGTCACCGAGTTGCTCTTGGGCGCGAGTGCGAGGTGGATCGTCGCCTGAGCAAGGTTGAGCGCAGCCTCGGGCAGCCCGATCAGCTCCAGTGCCTGTGCCGCGGCGACCGCCACCCCGAGCGCGCCCGGCTCGGCGAGGCCGATGTCCTCACTCGCAAGGATCACCAGCCGCCGGGCGATGAACCGTGGGTCCTCGCCCGCGTCGAGCATCCGGGCCAGATAGTGCAGGGCCGCATCGACGTCGCTGCCGCGCAGGCTCTTGATGAAGGCGCTGGTGACGTCGTAGTGCGCGTCGCCGTCGCGGTCATACCGGACGGCGGCCCGGTCGACCGCCTGTTCAAGGAGTTCGAGGTCGATGCTGTCGCGACCGAGGGAACGGGCGGCGCCCGCGGCGGCGTCGAGAGCCGTCAGCGCCCGGCGCGCATCCCCGCCGGAGAGTCGCAGCAGGTGCTCGACGCTGTCGGGGGTCACGGAGAATCCTCCCGCCAGTCCGCGCTCGTCGGTCACGGCGCGCGTGATCACGCGGCGGACGGCGTCCTCGTCGAGTGGTTCGAGGGTGAGGAGCAGTGACCGGGACAACAGCGGTGAGATCACCGAGAAGAACGGGTTCTCGGTGGTCGCCCCGATGAAGGTGACGACGCCGGCCTCGACGCCGGGCAGCAGCGCGTCCTGCTGCGCCTTGGAAAAGCGATGGACCTCGTCGACGAACAGCACCGTGTGCTCGCCGTACAGCTCTCGTTGTTCTTTGGCCTGCTCGATCGCGGCCCGAACGTCCTTGACACCCGCGGAAACCGCGGAAAGCTCGACGAAGGGTCGTTCGGAGGCGACGAGTCGGGCGATCGTGGTCTTACCGGTCCCCGGTGGGCCCCACAGCAGCACGCTGGTCGTGCCCGCGTTGTCGACCAGCTGGCGCAGTGGCCCGCCCGGACCGAGGAGGTGAGCCTGACCGACGACCTCGTCGAGGGTTCGTGGGCGCATCCTCGCGGCCAGCGGCGCGTTCGCCTCGGCATCCGCGCCGGCCGCCTGCGAGAACAGGTCACCGCCGGACACGCCCGCGAGCCTATTCGGGCCGGGCGTCGATCCCCGCTTCGCGGCGCTGCTCCGCGGTGATCGGCGTCGGTGCACCGGTCAGCGGGTCACCTCCGCTCGAGGCTTTCGGGAACGCCATGACCTCGCGGATCGCATCCGTGCCGACCAGCTCGGCCGCGAGGCGGTCCAGCCCGAAGGCGATCCCGCCGTGCGGTGGCGGCCCGTAGCGGAACGCCTCGAGCAGGAAGCCGAACTTGCTCTGGGCCTCGTCGCGGGTCAGCCCGATCACGTCGAACACCCGCTGCTGCATCTCGGCGCGGTGGATACGGATCGACCCGCCACCGAGTTCGACCCCGTTGCCCACCACGTCGTAGGCCCTCGCCAGGGCGTGCTCCGGATCGTCCTGGAACGTCTGCGCCCACTCCTGCGTCGGTCCGGTAAACGGGTGGTGAACCGCGGTCCAGCCCCCGTCATCGGTTGGCTCGAACATGGGTGCGTCGACGACCCACAGGAACCGCCACTCCCCCTCGCGCAGCAAACCGCGCTGGCGGCCGACCGCCAGCCGAAGCGCGCCCAGCATGTCCAGAGTCCTCCGCCGTGGCCCGGCGGCGAACAGGATCGCATCTCCGGGGTTGGCGCCGGCCGCCTTCGGCAACGACTCCAACAGCTCGGGTTCGAGGCGAGTCACCGAGCCTCGCAGCTCGCCCCCGTCGTCGGGAACCAACAACCACGCGATTCCCTTGCCGCCGCGCGCCTTGGCCCAGTCTTGCCAGGCGTCGAGCTCCTTGCGGGTGTAGCTCGCGCCCCCTGGAACCACGACGGCTCCGACGTGGTCGGCCTGGAACACCCGGAACTGCGTGCCGCGCAGGTGCTCGGTCAGGTCGACGAGCTCGAGGTCGAGGCGCAGGTCGGGCTTGTCCGAGCCGTACCGGCGCGTCGCCTCCGCGTAGGTCATCCGGGGGAAGGGCGTGGCGAGTTCAACCCCGAGAACCTCCCGCCACAGCGTCGCCATCAGCTCCTCGGTCAAACCGAAGATGTCCTCCTCGTCGAGGAAGGACATCTCGACGTCGAGCTGGGTGAATTCGGCGGTCCGATCGGCCCGGAAATCCTCATCCCGGAAGCAGCGGGCAATCTGGTAGTAGCGCTCGAGGCCTGCGACCATCAGAAGCTGCTTGAACAGCTGGGGTGACTGCGGCAACGCGTACCACTCCCCGGGCCGCAGCCGGACGGGAACGAGGAAGTCGCGGGCACCTTCGGGTGTCGAGCGGGTCAGGTACGGCGTCTCCACGTCGAGGAAGCCATGGGCCGCCATCACCCGGCGAATGACGGACACGATTTGCGCGCGGGTGCGGATCGCTCGCGCCGGACCCGTCCGGCGCAGGTCCAGATAGCGGTGCTTCCACCGCAACATCTCATCGACGCCGGAGTCGATCTCATCGACACCGTCGACCGGGAACGGCAGCGGCTCGCTCTCGCTGAGCACCGTCACGGTGGTCGCGACGACCTCGACATCACCGGTGGCAAGGTTCGGGTTGACGTTTCCCTCCGCCCGGGCCGTCACCCGGCCGTCGACGAGGAGGCACCACTCGCTGCGGATGGCGTGGATGTTGGGGAGATCGCGGCAGACGACCTGGACCGAGCCACTCGCGTCGCGCACGTCGAGAAAGGTCACGCCGCCGTGGTCGCGACGCCGGGCGACCCACCCGGCGAGGCTGACCTCGGCGCCCGCGTCGGACAGGCGAAGGTCACCGGCGGTGTGGGTGCGGATCAACGCAGCCTCTTCTCGATCATCGCGATCACGCCGTCCAGCCCGACGGCAGTCTGCTCACCTGACGCCAGCTCCTTCACCTGAGCCACCCCGGCCTCGATGTCACGCTCACCGATCACGATCGCAAGGACGGCACCCGAGCGGTCGGCGGCCCTCATCGCACCTTTCAGGCCGCGATCACCGTAAGCGAGATCGGCCGCGATGCCCCGGCGGCGCAGCGCGGTGACCGACGCGACCGCCCAGGTTTTCGCCGATGCTCCGAGCGCGACAGCGAACACCTCGCATCGTGCCGGTCTTGCCGTGACCACGTTCTCCGCGTGTAGGGCGAGCACGGTCCGATCCACCCCGAGGGCCCATCCGACCCCGGGCATCGGCGGCCCGCCGACCTGCTCGGACAGCCCGTCGTAGCGCCCACCGCCGCCGACGGCCGACTGGGCGCCGAGGCCGTCGTGAATGAACTCGAAGGTCGTCCGGGTGTAGTAGTCCAGCCCGCGAACCAGGCGGGGCGTCTCCTCCCAGGCCACCCCGAGCTCGACGAGATACCCGCGAACCGCCGCGTAGTGCTCTCGGCACGGTCCACACAGCGAGTCGACGACGACCGGAGCGTTGGCGACCTGGGCGGCAACCTCCGGCCGCTTGTCGTCGAGGACTCGCAACGGGTTGACCTCGATCCGCTGGCGGGTTTCCGGATCGAGGTTGAGATCCGCGAGGAACGCCACCAGCCGCTCCCGGTACGCCGGCCGGCACTCGGCGTCACCGAGGGAGTTCAGTGCAAGCCGGACTCCGCGCAGGCCCAGACCACGAAAGGCGTCGACCGCGAGAGCGATGATCTCGGCATCGAGCGCAGGATCGTCCACGCCCAGAGCCTCGGCACCGACCTGGCTGAAATGGCGGTAACGTCCCGCTTGCGGGCGCTCGTAGCGGTAGTAGGACCCGGAGTACCAGAGCTTGACCGGGAGCTGACCGGCGTAGAGATGGTGCTGGATCGCCGCGCGGACCACCCCGGCCGTGCCTTCCGGCTTCAAGCTCAGATGATCCCCGCCTCGGGTGGTGAAGGAGTACATCTCCTTGGCGACGACATCGGTCGACTCACCGACCCCGCGCTCGAACAAGGCGGTCTGCTCGAAGGTCGGCGTCTCGATGTAGCCGTAACCGGCGAGCCGGACCGGCGCGGCAAGCCCGTCGCGCACCGCAAGGAATGTCTCGGAGTCCGGCGGGAGCAGATCGTAGGTGCCCTTCGGCGCGGAGAAGGTGGAGCTCACAGACCTCTCCGCACCGGCGGCACGGCGCCCGGCAGGTCGACAAGGAACGGGTTCACTCGCCGTTCGCGGCCGATGGTCGAGTCCGGTCCGTGCCCGGGCCGGACGACGGTGTCGTCGGGCAACGCCATCGGCACCTTGGCCAGCGAGCGCAGGATTTCCTCGTAGGACCCTCCGGGCAGATCCGTCCGCCCGATCGATCCGGCGAAGAGCAGGTCACCGGAGAAGAACTCCCCGGCACCGGTGAACGTCACCGACCCCCGGGTGTGCCCGGGGGTCGCATCCACCCGCAGCGAAAGACCGGCCAGCTCGAGGGTCTCCCCGTCCACCAGGGCCCGTACGTCGTCCGGCTCGGCGAAGTCCAGCCGACCGAAGATCGGGGTCCCCGGTCGGATCCCCATGCCGCCGCCCGGGTCGGAGAGCATCGCCCGGTCGTCGGGGTGGATGAGCGCCGGGATGCCCTGTGCACCGCACACCGGGGTCACCGACCAGATGTGGTCGAGGTGGCCGTGGGTGAGCAAGACCGCGACGGGCTGCAACCGATGTTCGGCGAGCACCGCCTCGAGCGGGTCTTGTGCGCCGTACCCGGGATCGATGACCACGCAGTGCTCACCGCGGCCGGGCGCGACGACCCAGCAATTCGTTTCCCACGGTCCAGCGGGAAATCCGACGACGAGCACACCGATCCTTTCAGGTGGGTTTCAGGCAAGTTTATCGGCGGCTCTCCTACACTCATCGCGGCAGTTCACCAGCACCCTTTCGGAGGACCTTGTGGCGACCAGTCGCCGGCGTGAACGGGAACTCGCTCGGCGGCGGTTCGAGCAACGCCGCCAGGCCGAGATCGAACGCCGCGCCCGCGCGAAGCGGCGCAACACCGTCATCGGGGCGTCGGTGGGGACCGTCGCGGTGATCGGCATCGTGGTCGCGATCGTCATCGCTCTCGCGAACGGATCCGGCAAGAGCTCCGCGAACGCGGCCTCCTCGCCGAGCTCGTCACCCAGCCCGTCGGCCTCGAGCACCACGGCGCCACCGGCTCCGACGAAGTGCGCCAAGATCGTGCCGAATCCACCCGCCGCCGGTGAACCGAAGGTGCCGAACATCACCGGCAAGCCCCCGACCAAACTGGTCAGCAAGGACCTGAAGGTCGGCAGCGGTCCGGCGGTCAAGGACGGCGACAAGGTCACCGTGCGCTACGTCGGGGTTGCCTGCAGCACGGGCAAGTCATTCGACGCGTCCTACACCGACGGGGCGAAGAACAAGGAGTTCAGCTTCACGGTCGGCCAGGGGTCGGTCATCAAGGGGTGGGACAAGGGAGTCGTGGGCATGAAGGCCGGCGGTGTGCGGCAGCTGATCAACCCGGCGGCGTACGGGTACGGCGCCGCCGGCTCCCCGCCGGCGATCAAGGGGAACGAGACCCTCAACTTCGTGGTCACGATGGTCCAGGTATGACCGGACGCCCGCGTGCCATCGCCCTCGTTGGCGCGGCCGGCGTTGCGCTTCTCGCGACCGCCTGCGGCTCGGGAAGCAGCGGCGGGTCGACCGCTTCGCCGAACCCGAGCAGCACCGTCCAGACGGTGAACGCGAACGGCTGCACCCCACCGCCGCCGCTGGCGAAGCCGCCGTACCCCCAATACCCCCACGGACCCACAGCGACGATCTCGCTGACGCACTACGTGGCCCGGATCGTGACCAACTGCGGCACGATCATCGTGTCGATGAACGCCAAGGTCACACCAATCACCGTTGACTCTTTCAACTTCCTCGCCGGCAAGGGCTACTTCGACAACACCCCGTGTCACCGCCTCACCACCGAAGGAATCCGCGTTCTGCAGTGCGGCGATCCGACCGGCACCGGCACCGGCGGGCCGGGGTACGAGTTCAAAGACGAGAACCTCAAGGGTGCGAAATACACCCCGGGGACGGTCGCGATGGCCAACAGCGGACCGAACACGAACGGCAGCCAGTTCTTCTTCGTCTACGGCAAGTCGGCTCTCGGCCCCCATTACACGCCGTTCGGAACGGTGACAAGCGGGCTCAGCGTCCTCCAGCGAATCGCCAAGGCCGGGAGCACTCCACCCGGCGACGGCAAGCCGAACCAGCCGGTCGTCATCGAGTCGTTCTCGGTCACCAAGGCCTGAGCGAGGCCCGTGCTCTGCGCTTGCGGAGCGGGGGTCAGCATGGTCGACTGTCCGACGTCGACCACGACCCGCGGAAGGACGTGATCGCCATGGCTGTCCTCTCCCCGCCACAGTTGTACGCCGCAACGATCGACGTGTTCGACGAGGCCCTGCACCAGGTCCGGGCCGAGTCCTGGTCGCTGCGAACACCGTGCACGGACTGGGACCTGCGCGAACTCGTCAACCACGTGGTGGTCGAGAACCTGTGGGCCACGCCGTTGTTGGCCGGACGGACGGTCGAGGAGGCCGGGACCGGCATCCCCGCCGACGGGTTGGGCGACGACCCCCTCGGGGCCTGGCACCACGCGACCGAGACGGCGTTGGATGCGATCGGGTCAGACCTTGAGCGAACGGTGCATCTCACCGGCCGGGACGTGCCGGCGTCGACCTACCTCGACGAGCTCGCCGCGGACCATCTTGTCCATGCCTGGGACGTTCTTGCCGCACTCGAGCTGGATGAGGCACTACCGGGCCCGCTCGTCGTACAGGTCGGTGACTGGTTCGGCGACCGCGAATCGCACTACCGGGAACACGGCGTGATCGGCCCGCGCCCTGCGACCCGGCCGGGTGCGGACGCGCAGGAACTGCTGCTGGCCGGGTTCGGCCGGGCGAGCCGGCGCGATCCCGTCGACCTCGCCGTCGACCGGTTCAACGAAGCGTTCGGCCGGCGCGACGTCGACGCGATCATGGCCACCATGACCGACGACTGCGTGTTCGAGGACACCAGCGCGCCGGTCGGCGTGCGGCACATCGGACCGCAGGAGGTGCGAGCGGCATGGACCTCGTTCTTCGACTCGACCGTCGACCCGGCGTTCACCGAGCGCAGCCGTGGCCGCTGCGACGATCGGGTCGTCATCGAGTGGACTTTCACCTGGGCCGGCGAGAACCCCGGCCGAGTGCATGGAGTGGACCTGTTCACCGTCCGCGACCACAAGGTGGCGGCGAAGATCGCTTACGTGAAGGGCTGACCCGCACGCGAAGTTGTCAGATTCTGAGCCGCCTATGGCCGGATGTGATTCTGACAATCCGTTCAGAGGCCGGAGGTCACCCGATAGGCGTCGTACACGCCTTCGACCCCGCGGACGACCCGCAGCAGGTGACCGAGATGCTTCGGATCACCCATCTCGAAGGTGAACTTCGAGAGCGCGACGCGGTCGCGAGAGGTGGACACCGACGCCGAGAGGATATTGACGTGCGCGTCGGAGAGGACCCGCGTGACATCGGCGAGCAGCCGACTGCGATCGAGCGCCTCGACCTGAATCGCGACGAGGAACACCGACCCTGACGTCGGCGCCCACTCGACCTCGACCAGCCGGTCCGGGTCCTCGGTGAGGCTCGCCATGTTGGTGCAGTCGACCCGGTGGACCGAGACACCATGACCACGGGTGACGTAGCCGACAATCTCGTCCCCCGGCACCGGAGTACAGCACCGCGCGAGCTTCGCCCACACCTCCGGGGCTCCCTTGACGACCACCCCGGGGTCGCCGGCAGGTCGAGCGTGGCTCCCGGACCGCGACGGCGTCTCGACCTCGGAGATGTCCTCCACCGCACCCTCGGGTCCACCGAGAGCCTGCACGAGGCGTTGGACGACGAACTGCGCCGACATGTGCCCCTCACCGACCGCCGCGTACAGCGCGGCGACGTCGGCCAGCCGCAGGTCGTGCGCGAGGCTGACAAGAGCCTCACCGCCCATCAGGCGTTGCAGCGGGAGACCGGCCTTGCGCATCGCCCGGCTGATCTGCTCCTTGCCGTCATCGATCGCGTCCTCGCGCCGCTCCCGGGCGAACCACTGACGGATCTTCGTCCGCGCGCGCGGCGATTTGACGAACGACAGCCAGTCCCGGCTCGGACCAGCGGTCTCGGACTTGGAGGTGAACACCTCGACCACGTCGCCGTTGTCGAGCACCGACTCGAGCGGGACCAGCCGGCCGTTGACCCGGCCGCCGATACACCGGTGGCCGACCTCGGTGTGGACGGCGTAGGCGAAGTCGACGGGCGTTGCACCGGCCGGAAGGGCGATCACGTCACCCTTCGGGGTGAACACGAACACCTCTTGGGCGTGCAGATCGAACCGCAACGAGTCGAGGAACTCGCCCGGGTCCTGTGTCTCGCGCTGCCAGTCCACCAACTGACGCAGCCAGGTCATCTCCTGCTGGTCGGTGTCGACGTCCTCCTTGTACTTCCAATGCGCAGCGATGCCGTACTCCGCACGACGATGCATCTGGAACGTGCGGATCTGGACTTCGACCGGCTTGCCCTGCGGACCGATCACGGTCGTGTGCAGGGACTGATAGAGGTTGAACTTGGGCATGGCGATGTAGTCCTTGAACCGGCCCGGAACCGGCGACCACATCGTGTGGATCACCCCGAGCGCGGCGTAGCAGTCCCGCTCGGTGTCCACGGTGATTCGTAACCCGACCAAGTCATAGATGTCATCGAAGTCGCGACCGCGGACAATCATCTTCTGGTAGATCGAGTAGTAGTGCTTGGGGCGGCCGGTCACCGTCGCCTTGATCTTCGACGCGCGCAGCTCGGTCCGAACCCGTTCAGTGACACCGGCCAGATAGGTGTCACGCGAGGGCGCGCGTTCCGCCACGAGCCGCACGATCTCGTCGTATCGCTTCGGGAACAAGGTGGCGAACGACAGATCCTCCAGCTCCCACTTGATCGCATTCATCCCGAGCCGGTGGGCCAGCGGGGCGTAGATCTCCAAGGTCTGCTTCGCGATCCGTTGCTGCTTGTCCGGCGGCAGCCAGGAGACAGTGCGCACGTTGTGCAGGCGATCGGCGAGCTTGACGATCAGCACCTTCGGGTCGCGAGCCATCGCGACCACCATCTTGCGAATGGTCTCCGCCTCGGCCGACTCGCCGTAACGCACCTTGTCCAGCTTCGTGACGCCGTCGACGAGGCGACCCACCTCCTCGCCGAACTCCCGGCTGATGTCGGCCAGCGACATGGCCGTGTCCTCGACCGTGTCGTGCAGCAGCGCCGCGCACAGCGTCGGGGCCTCCATGCCGAGCTCGGCCACGATCGTGGCCACCGCCAGCGGATGGGAGATGTAGGGATCACCGCTGCGGCGAAGCTGGCCACGGTGGCAGCGTTCGGCAACCTCGTATGCGCGGGTCACCATCCGGGCGTCGGCCTTCGGGTGATGCGAGCGCAGGGTCTTCAGCAAGGGCTCGAGCTCGGGGCGGGGCGTTGCCTTCGTCCCACCCAGGCGACCCAACCGGGAGCGGACCCGGGCGCCACCAGGAACCTCCGCTGCCGCCCGCTCCGGACCGGAGGTCTGCGGCGGCGCGACGACATCGTCCGCTACCGGAACGATGTCGTTCGCCAAGTTTCACACTCCAGCGTGGATTCCCTGAAAAGTCTAACGATTCTGAAGGCCGTGGCCTTCCCGCCTCACCCGAACGGCGGGTCGGTGAACTAATACCTCAGCAACGCGTGAACGTCGAGACCGCCGAGCCGGGACCGGCCGTCGAGCGCGGAGAGCTCGAGCAGGACGCTACAGCCGACCGGGACCGCACCGGCTCGGTTCACGAGGTCCGCCGCGGATCTGACAGTGCCACCGGTGGCGAGGACGTCGTCGACGAGCAGCACCCGCTCACCGGCGACGAAGGCGTCCTGGTGCACCTCCAGGGTCGCTTCGCCGTACTCCAGCGAGTAGGACTGCGCGTAGGTGAGGCCGGGAAGCTTCCCGGCCTTGCGCATCGGCACGAAACCCGCGCCGAAGTGGTACGCGACCGCGGCGGCGAGGATGAAACCGCGGGCTTCGATGCCCACGACCTTCTCGACGGTGCCCCGCCCGTGGTGGCTGACGATGGCGTCCACCACGCCCGCGAACGCGATGTGGTCCGCGAGCAGGGGGGTGATGTCCTTGAAGCTCACGCCCGGCTCGGGGAAATCCGGGATCTCGCGCACCCTCGAGCGCAGCAAGGCGGCGAGGTCGAGCGGGCTCACCGCCGTTTTTTCGACCGGCCGGCACGGGAGCCCGAGCGCCCGCGATTGCTGCGGGGCTGCTGGCGCTGCGGACGGGCACCGACCCGCGGTGAGTCCGGTGGGCTCGCGGTCGTCGCCGCCACTCCGGCCGAGGCTGTCGCCACGTCACCGACCTGGCCGACGGATGCCTGCGGAGCCGACTGTTCCGCTTCGCGAGCGCTCGCTGCCTCGGCGGCGTCCCGGGCCTCCTTGGTACGACGAGACGCGACCCGCTTCGCGAGCGCCTGGTACTGCGGTTCCCGCTCCTTGAAGTCACACAGCAGCGGGGTCGCGATGAAGATCGAGGAGTACGCGCCGGACGCGAGACCGATGAGCAGCGCCACGGACAGGTCGTCCAGCGAGCCCGCCCCGAGTAATCCGACCCCGATCACGAGAAGGCCGATGACCGGGAGCAACGCGATGATTGAGGTGTTGATGGACCGAACGAGGGTCTGGTTGACCGCGAGGTTCGCCGCCTCGCTGAAGGTCATCCGGCTGCCGCCGAGGATTCCCTCGGTGTTCTCACGCACCTTGTCGAAGACGACGACGGTGTCGTAGAGCGAGTACCCGAGGATCGTCAGCAACGCGATCACCGTCGATGGGCTGACCTGAAGCCCGGCCAACGAGTAGATCCCGGCGGTGATGATCAGGTCGTGCACCAGCGCGATGATCGCGGCGAGAGCCATCTTCCACTCGAACCGGATCGAGAGATACCCGATGACGGCGATCAGGAAGATGACCAGCCCGAGGATCGCCTTGTGGGTGATCTGGGAACCCCAGGTCGAGCCCACGGTGGTCGTACTGAGCTGCTGTTTGGTCAGGCCGAGCTCGCTCGTCAACGCGTTCTCGACCTTCGTCACCGTTTTATCCGACAACGTCTCGGTCTGGACCTGGAAGCGCTGATCGGTGCCGGTGCCCGCGACCTGCGACACCTCGGGGTTGACACCGGCGCTGCGCACCGCGTCCTCGACCTGCGAGATCGAGTGACCGCTCAACGGACCTTGGAACTCGGCGCCGCCCTTGAAGTCGATCGACGGGTTCAAACCGCGGACGGCCAGGCTCACGATCCCGATCAGCATGACGACGGTCGAGACCGTGTACCAGATCCGTCGTCGCCCGATGAAGTCCCAGGAGATGTCGCCGCGGTAAAGCCGGCTGGCGAGGGAGTCGGCCGCCATCAGGCCTCCCTCGTCCGGGGCGATCGGGATGGGCGGCCGGACGCCTCCTCGGCGTCGCGTTCGACGCCGGCGCGAACGCTGCCGATCCCGGTCCACCAGGCCCCCGAGTCGAAGGTCCGGTTGCGAGCGAGCAGGGTGAGCAGCGGTTTGGTGAACAGGAACACGATCAACAGGTCCGACAACGTCGACAGGCCGAGCGTGAACGCGAACCCGCGAACGTCACCGATTGAGACGATGTAGAGGATCGCAGCGGCGAGCAGCGACACCGTGTCCGCCGACAGGATCGTTCGGCGGGCTCGTGGCCAGGCGCGTTCTACCCCGCTGCGCAGGCGACGACCCTCCCGGATCTCGTCTCTGATCCGCTCGAAGTAGACGACGAAGGAGTCTGCGGTGATCCCGATGGCGACGATGAACCCGGCAATGCCGGGCAGCGACAGCGTGTAGCCGACCGCGGAATGCCCGAGCAGCGTCGTCACGGCGTAGAGGATCAGTCCCGAGACCGCGAGGCTTCCGATCGTCACAAAACCGAGCGCGCGGTAATACAGCAGTGAGAACACGATCACCAAGCCGAGGCCGATGATCCCGGCGATCAGACCACCGCGCAGCTGCTCCTGACCCAGGCTCGCCGAGATCGACTGCGCGGTCGGGGTGGTGAACTTCAGCGGCAACGAGCCGTACTTCAACACGTCCGCCAGTTGCTGGGCTTCGGTCTCGGTGAAGCTGCCGCTGATCTGAGCGCTGCCGCCGGCGATGCCGTCGGTCTCGCTGTACGGCGCGGACTGGACCACGCCGTCGAGCACGATCGCGACCGCATTACATCCCTTGGGCGGGGCGCACCCACTCGAGTAGCCCGTGTCCGCCGTACCGGTGGCCTCGTAGGCCTTCTTGGTGAGGTTGTACCAGGCATCCGAACCGCTGCTGGTGAAACTCAGGTTGACCTGCCAGCCGCCGGTTGTCCCGACCGACGCGCTCGCACCCTTGACCTGGGTGCCCTCGATCGCCGCCTTGTCGAGCAGGTACTTGTAGGCCTGACCTTGGCCCGCCGGATCGCAGGCAAGGATGTAGTTATCCGGTACGTCCGCACCGTGGGTGGGGTTCGGGTCCTTCGAACAGTCGAGCTTCGCGAACTCCTTCTCCGCGGTGGCCAGGTCAGGCGACTGACCGCTTGATCCCTTCGACCCCGCCACCTGGCATCCCCCGGACGACGAGGAAGACGTCGAGGTCGACGTCGGGGAGGGGGATGCGCTGGCGGTGCCGACCGACGGGTGGGAACTCGTCCTGGTGGCTGTCGCGCTGGGGGTCGGCGAGGTCTTTTCCAGCACCGAGCTCAGCGCGATACCGGAGTTCTTCGCGGACTTCCCCGACTTCGAGGACTTTCCCGACTTCGAGGTCTTCGACGACCCAGAGTTGGCCGTGCTCGATGTCGTCGGCGAGGGCGACGCTGACGGTGAGGCCGATGACGTCGCCGCGGGAGTGGGCACCGCGGCGCCGACCGCCAGCACCTGGCGGAAGCGGAGCAGGGCCGTCTTGCCGACCGTGTTGAGGACCTGGTCGCGGCCTTTGCCCGGGACGGCGACGACGATGTTGGTCGTGCCCTGGGAGTTGACCGTGGCGCCGCTGACACCGAGTCCGTTCACCCGCTTGCGAATGATGTTGACCGCCTGATCGAGCGCGCTCTTGGTCACCTGCTGCCCGCACAACCCGTGAGCCTGCAACGTGACCTCGGTGCCGCCCCGCAGATCGAGCCCGAGGGCCGGCTTTTGCGCCGGACCCAGGAACACCCCGAGGTAGAGCGCGACCAGCGCCAACGCGACCACGGCGAGCGAACGCCCTGGTCTCTGTCTTGGTGTAGCCACTGCCGATCGGTCCTTAGGTTGGCGGGTTGTCGTCGGTGCTCGGGTCCGGCGCCGGCGAGTCCCCCGGCTGCTCGATCACCTCGTGGGTCGAGGGATCCGGGCCACCGTCGGTCGGAGCGTCCGGGGCGTTGACCCGCAAGATCGCCGCCGGCACGTAGCGACAGAGAACGCCGGGAGCGACCTCGAGGGTCAGGAAGTCGTCCTCGATCGCCACCACGGTGGCGATCAGGCCCGCCGTCGTGGTGACCTCGTCGCCCACGGTGATCTCCTTGCGGGCGGCCGCAGCAGCGGCGGCCCGTTGCCGGCTCCGCGGGCGCAGAACGAACAGGTAGATGAGACCGAAGGCAGCGATGAGGATCAACAGCGGCCAGGAACTGCCGCTCTTCTTGGTCGACCCGCCGGAACTCGTCGCTACCAGGGCGTGGTTGACCAGCACGAGGGTTGTGTGCACCGGGGTTGGTCCTCCATCGATCACGGTCAGCCGGCGGAAGGGCCGCTGGCCGGAACGAGAGTCTACGGGTCGAGCTCGCCGGACTTGCTGAACGCCTCACCAGACATCTGCCGTTCATCCTCGAGGTCGATCAGAACCGGTTCGTCCGCTTCGTCCGGTTGGGCGGCGAACAGGGACATCGCCGGCGGGCGCAAGCCGAGATGGGACCAGGCGGCCGGAGTCGCCACCCGCCCGCGGGGAGTCCGAGCCAACAGGCCGGCGCGCACCAGGAACGGTTCGGCAACCGTCTCGATCGTCTCGGGCTCTTCGGCGACGGCCACCGCGATCGTGCTCAGGCCGACCGGGCCACCGCCGAACCTCCGCAAGAGGGCGTCGAGCACAGCGAGGTCGAGGCGATCCAGGCCGAGCTCGTCCACGTCGTAGACATCGAGGGCGGCGCGCGCCACCTCACGCGTGACCACTCCGTCGGCACGCACTTCGGCGTAGTCCCGAACCCGCCGGAGCAGCCGATTCGCGATCCGCGGCGTGCCCCGCGCACGCCGCCCGACCTCACTCGCGCCGTCCGGGGTCAGCTCGACCCCGAGCAGCATCGCGCTGCGGGTCAGTACCTGCTCGAGCTCAACGGTGGAGTAGAAGTCCAGCCGCGCCACGAAGCCGAACCGGTCCCGTAGCGGGCCGGGAAGCATGCCCGCTCGGGTCGTGGCCCCGACGAGGGTGAAGGGCGCGACCGCGAGCGGGATCGCCGTCGCCCCCGGCCCCTTCCCGACGACCACGTCAACGCGAAAGTCCTCCATCGCGACGTACAGCATCTCCTCTGCCGGGCGGGCCATCCGATGGATCTCGTCGAGAAAGAGGACCTCTCCTTCGGCCAAGGTGGACAGCAAGGCGGCGAGGTCGCCGGCCCGCTCGATCGCCGGGCCGCTGGTGATCCGCAACGGCGTACCCAGCTCGGCCGCGATGATCATCGCAAGCGTCGTCTTCCCCAGCCCGGGCGAGCCGGCGAGCAGCACGTGATCCGGCGCGTGCCCGCGCTGCTTGGCCGCCTCGATCACCAGCGACAGTTGCTCCCGGACCCGCTCCTGACCGACGAAGTCGTCGAGCCGTTTGGGCCGCAGGGCCGCGTCGACAGCCTCGTCGTCGCCGTCGGCGATGGCGGAGACGATCTCCTGACCCCCGGCGCTCACGCCCGGCTCAGCATCTGCAGGCACGACCGAAGCAAGATCGCGACGTCCGGAGTCTCGCCAAGCGCCAGCGCAGCCTCGGCCTCGGGCCCGACCGCCACGAGCGCCTCGTCGACCTCGCGTGCGCTCCACCCCAGCCCGGTGAGTGCTGAGCGCAACTGCTCGCGCCACGCACCGGCGGGCTCGCGTCCGGTCAAGCGAACAACCGTCGCCGAGGAAGTCGTCGTCCCGAGCTTGTCCTTCAACTCGAGGAGCAGACGCTGCGCCCCCTTGCGCCCGATCCCGTTGACCAGCGTCAAGGCGCCGATGTCATCCGTCGCGACCGCTGCCCGGACGCCGTCGGGCGAGTGAACCGCGAGGACCGCCTGCGCCAACCGCGGACCGATGCCGGTGACGCCCTGGAGGATCTCAAACACGGCTCGCTCGTCGTCGGTCGCGAACCCGAACAGCGTCAGCGAGTCCTCCCGGACCACCAGGCTCGTGGCGAGACGAATCGTCGCGCCGGTGCGCAGGGTCGCGGTCGTCGCCGGAGTGCACTGCACCGCGAGGCCGACCCCACCGACCTCGACGATCGCCGAGTCGGCACCCACCGCAAGGACCGTCCCCGTGATCGAGGCGATCACGATGCCTCCGCCCGCGCCGCGTCGAGCTTGGCCAACGCACTCCCCCGCCAGATATGACAGATGGCGAGCGCCAGCGCGTCCGCGACGTCCGCGGGTCGCGGCGCCTCGCGCAGGCGCAGGAGCCGGGTGACCATGACGCCGACTTGCGCCTTGTCGGCCCGGCCCGATCCGGTCACAGCCGCCTTGACCTCGCTCGGGGTGTGCAACGCGACCGGGACGCCGGCCCGCGCGGCGGTCGTGATCGCCACCGCGGCGGCCTGCGCCGTCCCCATCACCGTGCGCACGTTGTGCTGGCTGAACACGCGCTCGACCGCGACGACGTCGGGCCGATGCAGGTCGAGCCAACCGGTCAGCACCTGTTCGAGGGCGAGCAGGCGGTGTGCCACGTCGTCACCCGCCGGAGTGCGCACGACGTCACCCGCGACCGCGACCAGCTGACGTCCGGGAGCACCATCGACGACGCCGAGCCCACACCGGGTGAGACCGGGATCGACCCCGAGCACGCGCATCCGAGTCCCTTCCGAACGTTTGTTCGGATCGTACGGGCGACCGGCAGCGGAACGACCGAACGACACACCCGAAGCGGCGTCACGCCGGTACGCCATACCGATAGCGGCGTCACGCCGGTACGCCCCACGCGAAGCGGCGTCACGCCGCTTCTGGCGTCAGGCGTCGGCGAGGACGTCGTCGCTGACGTCGAAGTTGGCCCAGACGTTCTGAACGTCATCGCTGTCTTCGAGTGCGTCAACGAGTCGCAGCACCTTGCGCCCGGTCTCGTCGTCGAGCGGGACGGACACCGAGGGCAGCCACGCCGAGTCCGCCGACGCGACCGGGATCGCGGCCGACTCGAGCGCGGTGCGTACCGCGGGCAGGTCGGCTGCCTCGCACACGACCTCGAAATCCTCGCCGAGATCGTTGACCTCCTCGGCACCGGCGTCCAGCACGGCGGCGAGCACGTCGTCTTCGGAGACGCCCTCGATCTTCGAAACGATCACGACGCCCTTGCGGTTGAAGAGGTAGGCAACGCTTCCTGGATCGGCGAGCGAGCCGCCGTTGCGGGTCAGCGCGGTGCGGACCTCGCTCGCCGCACGGTTGCGGTTGTCGGTCAGGCACTCGACCAGCAGGGCTACTCCGCCCGGGCCGTATCCCTCGTAGGTGATCGCTTCGTAGTCCGCACCCCCGGCGTCGACGCCGGATCCGCGCCGAACCGCCCGGTCGATGTTGTCGTTGGGCACCGAATTGCTCTTGGCCTTCGCGATCGCGTCCGCCAGTGTCGGATTGCCGGCGACATCCCCGCCACCGGTGCGGGCCGCGACCTCGACGTTCTTGATCAGCTTCGCGAACAGCTTCCCGCGGCGGGCATCGACGACGGCCTTCTTGTGCTTCGTCGTCGCCCACTTCGAATGGCCGCTCATTGCGCTGCACTCCTGACCATCGTGACGAACTGTGCGTGGATTCGCGGGTCACCGGTCAACTCGGGATGAAACGCCGTCGCGAGCAACGGACCCTGCCGCACCGCAACAATCTTATCCGCGATCGACCCGAGCACCTCGACGCCAGCGCCGACCTCCTCCACCCACGGGGCCCGGATGAAGACCGCGCGCGTGTCTCCGACACCGTCGATCGCGACGTCGGCTTCGAACGACTCGACCTGGCGACCGAACGCGTTGCGCCGCACGGTCATGTCGATCCCGCCCAGCCAGACCTGATCAGCCGGACCGCCGAGCACCCGGTCCGCGAGCAGGATCATCCCCGCGCACGACCCGAACGCCGGCAAGCCCGACGCCACCAACTTCCGCAGCGGGGAGAGGAGTTCGAACGTCACGAGCAACTTGCCGATCGTCGTGGACTCCCCACCGGGTACGACGATTCCGTCGAGGGAATCGAGGTCGTCCGGGCGCCGGACCGCGAACGGTTGCGCGCCCGCCGCGCGGAGGGCGACAAGGTGCTCGCGCACGTCGCCCTGCAGGGCGAGTACGCCGATCCGTGCGGTCAAGCGCGCCTCGTCTACCCGCCGCCGGTTACCAGCCGCGCTGCGCGAGCCTGTGGTCGACCGGGAGCTCGTCGACGTTGATCCCGACCATGGCTTCGCCCAGCCCTCGGCTGACCTTGGCGACGACCTCGGGATCGTCGTACATCGTGCAGGCCTGGACGATTGCCCGCGCCCGCGCGGCCGGATCACCGGATTTGAAGATGCCGCTGCCGACGAACACGCCCTGTGCGCCGAGCTGCATCATCAACGAGGCGTCGGCCGGTGTGGCGATCCCACCGGCGGTGAACAGGACGACCGGGAGTGCGCCGGCCTGCGCGACTTCACGCACGAGCTCGTACGGCGCCTGGAGATCCTTCGCCGCCACGAAGAGCTCATCGTCGGCGAGCGCGGTCAACCGGCGAATCTCGGCGCGAATGGTGCGCATGTGGGTCACCGCGTTCGACACGTCGCCGGTGCCCGCTTCCCCTTTGGAGCGGATCATCGCCGCGCCCTCCGCGATCCGCCGCAGCGCCTCGCCAAGGTTGGTCGCGCCACAGACGAACGGAACGGTGAACTGCCACTTGTCGATGTGGTTCGCGTAGTCGGCCGGGGTCAGCACCTCCGACTCGTCGATGTAGTCGACCCCGAGCGACTGGAGAACCTGGGCTTCGGCGAAGTGGCCGATGCGAGCCTTCGCCATGACCGGGATGGACACCGCGGCGATGATCCCGTCGATCATGTCGGGATCGCTCATCCGCGATACGCCGCCCTGCGCCCGGATGTCGGCCGGCACGCGCTCGAGCGCCATCACCGCCACTGCACCCGCGTCCTCGGCGATCTTTGCCTGTTCCGGGGTGACGACGTCCATGATGACGCCGCCTTTGAGCATCTCTGCCATGCCCCGCTTGACCCGCGCGGTCCCGACCGTCGGCTGCTCGCTCACGGGTCCATGGTAGGTCCGCTGGCAACCGACATTCGCGGGATCGCCAGCTCCTCGTCGTCCATCTCGAAATACGACGGATGCGGCGCGTGCCCGGCGAGCCCGAACCAGCGAACGACTCGGCGGTCCCGCACGACGAGCGCATCGCGAACGGTGTCGTTGAAGAACCGGCGGGCGAAGGTCGCCCGCATGGCCTCGTCGTACATCTCGGTGGTGACCGGACTCGCCTCGAGTCGAGTGCCGCACACCGCAACGGCCCCGCCGAGCTCGCGGGTGAGCGCGCTTTCGGCCATCTCCCGGTCCGGTCCGAGGCCCTGCACGGACGCGGCGCGAGCCGCCACGTCTTCGACCTCCACCGCCAACTCGGGGTCGAGGTCGGCGAGCGATCCGCCGAATGCGATCGCCATCTCTGCACGCCTCAGGAGCTGGCTGGCGAGCGCGGCGGCCGCAGTGTCGACTCGGGTGTGCAGGCGGTCAAGCCGCCGGGCGGTCCACGATGCGTAGAGCGCGAGCAGGACCCCGAGGACGGCAATGACAAGGGGCACCCACACGCCGGAAACGCTACAGCGCCGGTAGCTCCTGCTCGATCGCCTCGATTTCCAGCACGGAGGCGCCCTCCACGACCTTGCCCGTGTTGGCAGCGATCGCGGTCTCGTACACCCGAAGCACCTCGGTGGCGACCACCGACCAGTCGTACCGGGCGACCGCCCGGCGGGCGGCCGACCGAAGCTCTTGGCGTCGGTCCGCAGAGTCGAGCAGGGTGAGGCACCGCTCGGCGAACGAGGCGGGATCGGCCACCGTCGCAAGCTCGCCGAGCGCCCCGTCCTCGAGCACCCGCGAGAACGCATCGAGGTCGCTCGCAACGATCGGGGCACCGGCCGCCATCGCCTCGAGCAGCACGATCCCGAAACTCTCGCCACCTGTGTTCGGCGCGACGAACACGTCCACGGACGCGAGCGCGCGCGCCTTGTCGGCGTCGCTCACCTGGCCGAGCAGGGTCACACCCTCCGGTACTCGGTCCAGTTTGCCCGGACCAGCGACGAGCAGCCGGGTGTCGGGATGGGTCGCGCGGATCTGTGGCCACGCGGCAAGCAGCACTGCGAGGCCCTTGCGCGGCTCATCGATCCGGCCCACGAATCCGAGCGCTCCCCCCGGTCCGGGCCACCCCGGCATCGGGATTGCCCCGGCGTACTTCGCGACGTGTACCCCGTTGGGTACGACGACCGCGTCGCCTCCGAGGTGGTCGACGATCGTCTTGCGGGCCGCGGGTGACACAGCGATCGAACCGGACAGCCGTTCGAGGTAGACCTGCAACGGGTTCTGAAGGATCGATAGGATCCGCGACTTGGGGTTCGCGGCGTGAAAGGTGGCGACAATCGGTCCGTCGGCGTTACCCAGCGCCAGCAGCGACAAGGAGAACGTCTCCGGCGAATGCACATGCAGGACGTCGAAGTTGCCCTCGTGCAACCAGCGCCGAACGCGGGCGGCGCTCACCGGTCCGAGCAACAGCCGCGACACCGACCCGTTGTAGGGAATCGGCACGCTCCGCCCGGCACGGGTGACGTAGTTGGGTAGCGGCGCGTCTTCGTCGTCGACCGGGCTCATCACTGCGACGTCGTGGCCGCGCGCGATCAGCGCCTCGGCCAGGTCGGCAATGTGCGCGACGACTCCGCCCGGCACATCCCAGGGATACGGCGAGACGATCCCGACCCGCATCAGGCGACCGGTGCTTTGGACGGGTCGAGGTCCGCGGTCCAGACCCGCTGGAGCATGTGCCAGTCCTGCGGGTGCTTGCCGATCCGCGACTCGAAGGCGGATGCGACGTATTGGGTCATTCGCTGGATCTTGCTGGCGCGATCACCGTCGTCGGGCACCGGGACCGGTGCGCCGATGTGCATGCCCCACCGCATCCGGGAGGAGTAAAAGCAGGTCACGGGCAACAGGGTGGCACCGGTATCGATCGCCAGCGCTGCCGGTCCGGCAGCCATCCGCGCCTGAGCGCCGAAGAACTCGACGCCGATTCCCCGACCGGAAAGGTCCCGGTCGGAGAGCAGGCACAGGACCCCGCCGGCCGCCAGCCGATCGGCGAGGATCTCGAACGGCGGGGCTTCACCGCCGGTCAGCGGGATGACCTCCATGCCCAGCGACTCCCGGAAGCTGACGAAGCGCTCGAACAACGACTCGGGCTGCAACCGCTCGGCGACAGTGGTGAACGGGACGCCGGTTCCCGCCAACCAGGCTCCCGCCTGATCCCAGTTCCCGCTGTGCGGGAGGGACATCACCAGGCCTTTGCCGGCCGCGACCGCGGAACGAAGGTGGTGGTCACCGATCACATCGGAGCGCTCGATCACCTCCTCGGTCGCCATGTGCGGCATGCGGAAGATCTCGCACCAATACCGGAAGTAGGACCGAATCCCGTCACGGGTCAGCAGCCGCAACTCCAGCGCGTTCGCGTCCGGGCGGATTCGCGCCAGGTTGGACTGGAGCCGCCGCACGCTGGTCCCGTTGCGGGACCATACGACCATCGCGACCAGATCGAACTGCTGGCGAGCGATGCGTTCGGGCATCCCGCGCACCACCGACCAGCCGGCGGCGTACGCAGCATCAACAACCGCATCCTTCACCGTCATGCGGACGCGACCGGCTGCGCCGGCGCAGCCCCGCTGTCCGGGCCGGGCGGAGGACCGGATACCCGGGCTTGGCGGCGAACAACCACAATGCGCTGCACCACGGTGATCGACGTCGCGACCGCGAGACCCCACAGTCCGATCGTGCGCAGGATCGGAGCGTGGAAGATCCCCGACAGCCCGGTGAGCACCAGGATCGCGATCAGCCGCTCGGAACGCTCCGCGATCCCGACGTTGCAGGTCATCCCGAGACTCTCCGCGCGCGCCTTCGCATAGGAGGTCACTCCGCCCGCGACCAGGTCATAGAGGGCGACCGCGCACAGCAGGAGGCTGTTTCCCCGACCGGCGTACCACAGGGCGAGTGCGCCGAAGACCGCGCCATCACCGATCCGGTCGAGGGTCGAGTCGAGAAACGCGCCCCACGGTCCGCTGGTACCGGACACTCTCGCGACCGCCCCGTCCATCAAATCGCTGAAGACGAACGCGGTGATCACCAGCGTCCCGACGAAGAACTGCCCGCGCGGATAGAACCCGAGCGCGCCGCCCGCGACTCCGATCGTGCCGACCACCGTCAGCGCGTCCGGAGTCACACCCCAGGAGACCAGCGTGCGGGCAACCGGCTCGACCGCTTTGTTGATCGCCGGGCGCGCGTGGATGCCGAGCATGGTGACCCTCAGGGTAGCGAGCGGCCCGTCCGGACGGGCGCACCCAGGCCTTGCCTGATTCGCCCTGCGGGTGCAGGCTGCGGGTGCGGAGCGCCGGGCAGCGCTGCCCGGCGGCGGACCGCGTGGAGCGAGCATGTCCGACAAAGCAGCGACCTCAGGAGCCGCCGGCAGGGTACCCGTGGCCACCGAGCCGGGACGGATTCGCAACGTCGTCCTGGTGGGCCATTCCGGAGCGGGCAAGACGACCCTGGTCGAGGCCCTTCTCGTGGCGACCGGAACAATCGCGCGTGCCGGGCGGGTCGAGGAAGGCACAACGGTCACCGACTTCGACGACGCGGAGATCCGTCAGCAGCGCTCGATCAGCCTCGCGGTGGCGCCGCTCGAGCACGATGGCGTCAAGGTGAACCTGTTCGACACCCCCGGGTACGCCGATTTCACCGGCGACCTGCGGGCCGGACTGCGCGCCGCGGACGCGGCCCTGTTCGTGGTCAGCGCGGCCGACGCGATCGACGGCACGACCCGGATGATCTGGGAGGAGTGCGCAGCGGTCGGCATGCCGCGCGCGGTCGTCATCTCCCGGCTTGACTCGGCGCGAGCCGACTTCGAGGCCACGTTGGCGGCCTGCCAGGACGCGTTCGGAGCGGGCGTGATGCCGGTGTACCTGCCGCTGCACGCCGACGACGGCAGCGTCGGCGGCCTGATCGGACTGCTCTCACAGCAGATCTTCGACTACAGCGACGGCACCCGCAGACAGCGTGATCCCGATCCGGATCACCTTCCGCTCATCGAGGAGCACCGCAACGGCCTGATCGAAGCGATCATCGCCGAGTCCGAGGACGAGACACTGATGGACCGCTACCTCGGCGGTGAGTCCATT
The DNA here is from genome assembly GCA_035501255.1 of Mycobacteriales bacterium. Classification (GTDB taxonomy): domain Bacteria; phylum Actinomycetota; class Actinomycetes; order JAFAQI01; family JAFAQI01; genus JAFAZI01. The sequence continues at coordinate 24,221 of DATJWM010000004.1, forward strand.
GACGTGAAGGTCCTGATCGACGATCTCGAGACCGCCGTGGCCCGTGGCACCTTCTATCCGGTGATCGCGGCATGCGCAGGCACCGGCCTCGGCATGGACGAGGTCCTCGAGCTGCTCGTCAACGGGTTCCCCTCACCGCTGGAGCACCCCGTCCTCGCGGTCAGCCGACCCGATGGCGCGGCCGTCGAACCGCTCGCCTGCGACCCGGCTGCCCGCCTCTGTGCGGAGGTCGTCAAGACGACGACCGACCCCTACGTCGGGCGGATCTCGCTGGTGCGCGTCTTCTCCGGAACGCTGCGCCCGGACACCGTCCTGCACGTCTCCGGCCACGGTCGCGCCGACCACGGGCACGAGGACCACGACGTCGACGAGAAGGTGGGCGCGCTCGCCAGTCCCATCGGCAAGGTTCTGCGACCGGTGGACGCCGCGATCGCCGGCGACGTGGTCGCCATCGCCAAGCTGTCCAGGGCCGAGACCGGCGACACCTTGTCGACCAAGGAAGACCCCCTGCTCGTCGAGGCGTGGGACATGCCCGAGCCGCTGTTGCCGGTTGCCATCGCGGCCAAGAGCAAGGCCGACGAGGACAAACTGTCGACCGGTCTGCAGCGGATCGTGGCTGAGGAGCCGACGGTTCGCCTCGAACGCAACATCGAGACCACGCAACTGATCCTCTGGTGCATGGGCGAGGCGCACGCCGACGTTCTCATCGACCGGCTCAAGACCAAGTACGGCGTCGAGGTCGAACAGGTCGACCTCCGGGTGCCTCTGCGCGAGACGCTGTCCGGGCCGGCATCCGGGCACGGCCGGCACGTGAAGCAGTCCGGCGGGCACGGCCAGTTCGCGATCTGCGACGTCACGTTCGAGCCGCTACCGGCCGGGTCCGGCTTCGAGTTCATCGACAAGATCTACGGCGGGTCGGTCCCGCACCAGTTCATCCCGTCGGTCGAGAAGGGTGTTCGCGCCCAGATGGAGCGTGGGGTGGCGGCCGGATACCCGATGGTCGACGTGCGGG
>DATJWM010000005.1:0-21059 GCA_035501255.1 Mycobacteriales bacterium
CGATCGACGACGCTGTCGTCGAGGTGGGACCCGGGTTTACGGCCGTCACCGGCGAGACCGGGGCCGGAAAGACGATGCTGTTGACCGGCCTCGGCCTGCTGCTCGGTGCGCGCGCTGATGTCGCGTTGGTGCGGGCCGGACACCCCCGGGCCGAGATCGAAGGGCGGTTCCGGGTCGATCCGCACGGCGAGGTTGCCGCCAGGGTTGAGGACTGTGGCGGCTCGCTTGACGGCGACGAGATCCTGATTGCCCGCACGATTGGCGCGGACGGTCGTTCGCGGGCGTTTCTCGGCGGACGCGCCGTGCCGGCGGCCACCCTCGCTGACCTCGCGGACTCCCTCGTCATGGTCCACGGACAAGCGGACCAGCGCGGCCTGCTGAAGACGACCGCGCAGCGGGCGGCACTCGACCGGTACGCCGGTCCCGAGGCGCAGGCCGCACTGACGGACTATCGCGCCGCCTTCGGTGAGCTCGCCGCAGTGCGGGCCGAGATCGAGAACATCTCGGCGCATCGCCGGGAGCGCACCCTCGAGGCCGACGGGCTGCGTCGCGGGCTCGCCGACCTCGACGAGATCGCCCCCACGCCCGGCGAGGATGTCACTCTCGCCGCGGAGCTCGAGCGCCTCGGGCATGCCGAGGCGCTGCGGGCCGCGGCCGGTCGTGCCCGCGACGCAATCAGCAGCTCCGATGCCGACCTCATCGACCGGCGCGACGTTCTCGGCCTGCTCGGTGCCGCCCGCAAGGAGCTCGAGGCCGTGCGGGGACACGACCCTGAGCTCGATGCGCTCGCGGTCAGGGTCGCTGAAGCGGCGTACCTGATGGTTGACGCCGCGGCGGACCTCGGTGCCTACCTCGGTCGGCTCGAGGCCGACCCGGGTCGACTCGCGGCCGCACAGGAGCGCCAGAACCAGCTGGCTACGCTCACCCGCAGGTACGCCGCGGACATCGCCGGCGTCATCGAGTGGGGGGAGCAGGCGCGGGCGCGCCTCGCAAGCCTCGACGACGACGACAGCGCGCTCGTCGACCTCGCGGCGAGGCGAGACGCGATCCTGGAACGGCTTCGCGATGCCGCGACTCGGTTGAGCGCCGCGCGAACGTCCGCGGCGCAGCGATTGCGCGCTGCCGTCGGCAGCGAGCTTTCCGGGCTTGCGATGCCCGATGCCGATCTGCAGGTGACGATCGGTCACCGGCCGGATCCGGCGGGAATCGACGTGCGTGGCTCGCGGGTGGCCTTCGGCCCGTGGGGGGTTGATGAGGTCGAATACCTGCTCGTCCCGCATGCGGGCGGCCCGGCGAGACCTCTGCATCGCGGCGCGTCCGGCGGGGAGCTGTCTCGGGTAATGCTGGCGCTCGAGCTCGTCCTCGGCGGAGGCGACGAGGTGTCCTGTTTTGTCTTCGACGAGGTTGACGCGGGTGTCGGCGGCCGGGCGGCCATCGAGGTCGGGCGACGCCTGGCGCAACTCGCACGTTTTGCTCAGGTGCTCGTCGTCACCCACCTCCCGCAGGTCGCGGCCTTCGCCGACCGCCACCTCGTTGTCGCCAAGACTGCCGGCGCCCACGTGACGTCGACCGAGATCGATCTGGTCGATGGTGGGGACCGACTCCGCGAGCTGTCCAGGATGCTCGGCGGGCTCGAGGACTCCGCCCACGCCCACGATCACGCGGAGGAGCTGCTCGCGACCGCGTCGGCGGCGCGGTCCGCCTCGCCTCGCGCCCGATAGCCGTGTCCGCAATCCCGGCACTCCGCCGCCCCTACCTCTGGCAGACTTCGCGGTGATGAAACTTGCACCGCGGCGCCGGACCCGCACCGGCGAGGACTCCCCGGGGGCGAGTGGTGCCGTCCGCCTCGACCGGCGGACGAAGACGCTGACCCGCAGGATCCGTCCGGGAGAGATCGCGGTCATCGACCACGTCGACCTCGATCGGGTCGCAGCCGAAGCCCTCGTCAACTGCCAGGTGGCTGCGGTCGTCAACGTCGCACCGAGCATCTCCGGGAGATATCCGAACCTGGGGCCGGACATCCTGCTGGCGGCCGGGGTGCCGCTGATCGACGACGTCGGCCCGGAGGTGTTCGGGCGGCTTCGCGAGGGCGACGTCGTCCGGGTCGTCGATGACACCGTTTTCTCCACCGACGGGCAGGTGCTTGCGAAGGGCATCGAGCAGACCAGCGAGAGCGTCGCGGCGTCGACGGCCGCCGCCCGCGAGGGTCTGTCCGTCCAGTTGGAGGCGTTCGCCTCCAACACCATGGAGTACCTCCGCCGGGAACGTGACCTACTCCTCGACGGGGTCGGCGTACCCGACATCGACACCAAGCTCGAGGGCCGCCACGTGCTCGTGGTGGTGCGCGGCTACAACTACCGCGAGGATCTGACCGCCTTGCGGCACTACGTCCGCGAGTACAAGCCGGTCCTGATCGGCGTTGATGGCGGTGCGGACGCCCTCGTCGAAGCGGGCCTCACGCCCAATCTCATCGTCGGCGACATGGACTCCGTGACCGACGCGACCCTGACCTGCGGTGCCGAGATCGTCGTCCATGCGTATCGCGATGGCAGCGCGCCAGGTCTGTCCCGGGTCCAAGACCTGGGAATCGAGCCGGTGCTGTTCCCCGCCGCAGGCACAAGTGAGGATGTCGCGCTCCTGCTCGCCGACGACAAGGGAGCGGCCCTGATCGTCGCGGTCGGCACTCACGCGACCCTGGTTGAGTTCCTCGACAAGGGCCGGGCGGGCATGGCGAGCACCTTCCTGACCCGGCTTCGCGTCGGCGGCAAGCTGGTCGACGCGAAAGGGGTGAGCCGGCTCTATCGAAGTCGGATCCCGGTATCGACGGTGATCTGCCTGGTGCTCGCCACTGCGATTGCTTTCACCGTCGCGCTGTTCGTGACGCCGGGCGGGCAGCTGTACCGCGAATACTTCGCGACCGACTGGCACGACTTCCTCCGCTCGCTGCACGGGTTGTTCTGAGGCGCACTTGATCGACTTCCGGTATCACATCGTCTCCCTCATCGCCGTGTTCCTCGCCCTCGCGCTCGGGCTGTTCCTCGGCAGTACCACGCTCCAGAGCACGGTGACCCACAACCTGCAAAACCAGGCGCATCATGTGAACAGCCTCAACCGTCAGCTCAACGACAACTTCGACGCGGCGAAGGGTGAGCTCGGGCAGGCGAACGCCTTCACTGACGCGGTCGAACCGTACGCCGTCAGCGAGCGGCTCCTCGGTCAGAGCGTCGCGGTGATCGCCGCGCCTGGTGTTGACGACGGTCAGACCAAGGCGCTCGTGAAGACGCTGGACGAGTCGGGTGCGACGATCACCGCCGACGTCTCCCTCGAGGCCGCGTTCCTCGATCCGACGCAGGACGCGGAGCTCGGCGCGTTGGCGCAGGAGATCAAGCTGCCCGGCCGGCGCCTACCGCATGGCCGGGGTGCGCTCGCCGCCTCAGCCGTGCTCGCCGACGCGTTGCTGACCAAGCCGGGTCGCCCAGCGATCTCCCGTGGCCGGGTGGACGCCGCACTCGCCAGCCTGGTGCAAGGGAAGTTCATCAGCGTTTCGGGAACGCCGGCGTCGCATCCGGGCGAACTCGCGGTCCTGCTCGTCCCCGCGGCCAACACCTCCCAGAGCACGGTAGCGACGAACGCCGAGAACACCGTGTTGCTCGGCCTCGCCGCTGACCTACGGGCGGCCTCCCGCGCAACTGTGCTGGCCGGACCGACGCCGGGGCGCGGAGGTGATACGGGCGCGTTGAGCGCAGCGCGGGCAGACGCGGCGCTGTCCAAGACGGTCTCGACCGTCTCCATCGAACCCGACGCCGGTGTCGTGCCTCACGTGGCCGGCAATCCGGCGGCCGGGCGGATCGCGGTCGTCCTCGGCCTTGCCTCCGGGTTGACCGGCACGGTGGGTAGCTATGGCCTGGAACAGACGCCACCGCTCCCCACTCCCTCCCCGACGCCGTGAGCCGCACGGGCGGAGCGCGGCCGCTCGCACTCGGGTTGCTGAGCGCGGGGGTGGTCGGGCTCGGGTATCCCGTCGTGCGGGAGCTGACGAGCGGCACGACGCGTTGGACGCGTTCGAACTTCCGCGGTCGCGACGTGAGTCTCGCATTGGGACCGGCGGTCGGTGCCGGCGTGGTTGGCGCGCTCGCAGCAGCGCCGCGCTCGGTTCGGCGGGGCGCGATCGGCGCGGTGGCGACCGCGGCTGTCGTGGGCGCGTACGACGACCTGTACGGCGACACCCACGCCAAAGGGTTGCGCGGTCATGCTCGTGCGCTACGCGAGGGGCGGTTGACGACCGGGATGATCAAGGCGATCTCGCTCGGCGGTGCCGCCGCGTTGGGCTCGGCCCGCCGCTCGCGCAATCCGGTCGACATCGCGCTCGGAACCATCCTCGTTGCCGGCGGAGCGAACCTGATCAACCTGTTCGACCTTCGGCCGGGACGAGCAGCGAAGGTGACCCTCGCGTGCGGGACCCTCCTTCGCGCCGGCCCGGATCCCGCCGCCGCGGCAATCGCAACCGGGGCCGCCCTCGCGGCTCTTGCGCCCGACCTCGGCGAGTCGGCCATGCTCGGCGACACCGGCGCCGGGACGCTCGGTGCCGCGCTCGGCTGGGCCGCAGCCACGAACGGGCCGCGCCGCAGGCGCGCGCTGCTGGCCATGGCGGTCGTCGGGCTGACTCTCGCGAGCGAGCGGGTGAGCTTCGGTACGGTGATCGACGCCCACCCGGTGTTGCGGCGCATCGACCGCCTGGGGCGGCGACCAGGGTGAGCGAGCCGGGCGCACGGACGGCCAACGAGGTCGCGCGCGCGGCAGTGATGATCGCAGTCGTGACCGCGGCTGCCCGGGTGGCGGGTTTTGCGCGGCTGTACGTCTTCGCTCGCACGATCGGCCCGAGTTGTCTCGGTGACACCTACTTCACCGCGAACACCGTGCCGAACATCGTCTTCGACCTCGTGGTCGGCGGGGCGCTGACGAGTCTGGTCGTCCCGGTCCTGGCCCGGCCGGCCGCCGACGGCGACCGATCCGTGGTCGACCGGACCTGCTCGGCGCTGTTCACCTGGACCGCGGCGATCTTGATCCCGATCTCGATCGTCGGGCTGGTGTGCGCGCGGCTGTTCATTCGGCTGCTCGTCGGCGGCGGTCACGCGGGATGCTCCACCGCCGATCAGATTTCGACCGGCACCCGGATGCTTGTCATCTTCATGCCGCAGATCCTGCTGTACGGCGCGGCCGTGATCCTGATCGGAATCCTGCAGGCACACCGGCGGTTCCTCGGTCCCGCGTTAGGGCCACTCGTCTCGAGCCTGCTGGTTATCGCCACCTACGTCGTCTTCGGGATCGTGGCAGCGCCGAGCGAGAACGATCTGACGACCCTGACCCGCGACCATGAGCTCGTGCTTGCGGTCGGGACGACGGTCGGGGTCGCCGGTCTGCTGCTCCCGATGCTTGTCCCGGCCGCCCGCCTGCACCTTCGCCTGCGTCCGACCTTTCGTTTCCCGCCCGGGGTCGCGGCGACCGTGGCTGCGATGGCAATCTCCGGTGCCTTCGTCCTCGGCAGTTCGGACATCGCGACCGCGGTCACGTTGCGGCTCGGCAACTCGCGCGGGGTGGACGGCACGGTTGTGCTGTACACCTTGGCCTGGGCGGTCTTCACCGTCCCCTGGGCGGTCGCGGCCGTGCCACTGGCCACCACCGCATTCCCGGGCCTCACGGCCAGCTGGCAACGTGGCGAGCGGGTGCAGTACTCCGCGACGATTGCTCGGACGACCCGGGTCATGCTCGTGGTGTCCGCCGCGTCCGCCGCCATTCTGGTCGCGGTCGCCGGGCCGGTCGCGCGGGTGCTCGTGCTCGGAGCCCCAGGCGACGTTCCACCCACTTACCTCGCCCGAGCGCTGGTGACGTTCGCGCCTGGGCTGGTGGGGTACGCGCTGGTCGCATTGTGCTCGCGGGCGCTCTACGCCCAAGGGAATGCTCGGACACCCGCAGTGGCGATCGTGGTCGGTTGGACCGTGACGATCGTCGGCGAGATCCTGTTGACGGCCGGCGTGCCGTCGACCTGGACGGTCGCCGCATTTGGGATCGCGACCTCGGTCGGGATGACGCTCAGCGGAGGTTGGTTGCTCATCGCGGTACGCCGCTCAGCCGGATCGGCGACGTTGCGGGGCGTTGCCTGCGCCGCAGGGGCCGCGGTGCTCGCCGCGGCGGGCTCATGCGCCCTCGCCTCCCTGGTGGCGGCTGCGGTTCCCACTGCCGGGGTCGGCGGGGACCTGGCCGTCATCCTGCTCGTCTCGCTGGTCGCCGTTTCGATCTACACCGCGATCCTTGCCGGGGTGGACCGATCGACACTGCGCCTCGTCCTTGCCCGGGGAAGGTTGCGCCGTGCCTGACGGTGGTGATCGGCCGGTCTCGGCCTTGCTGGTTCTCGCGGCGAGCGAGGGCGGGATCGCGCGGCACGTTCGCGACCTCGCGACGGGGTTGCGAGCGGCCGGCGCTCACGTCGCGATCGCTGCGCCCGCGCGCACGATCGACGACCTGGGTCTCGCCGACATCGGCGTCCGACTGGTGCCGGCGCCCGTCGGCGTACCGACGGTGGACGCAGCGCTCACGACCCGCCGGATCCTGGGTGGGGAGGCGGGAGCGATCGATGTGGTCCATGCCCACGGGTTGCGGGCAGGCGCGGTGGTCGCCGCTGCTGGCTGGTTCGGTCCGCTGGTGGTGACGTGGCACAACGCGGCGTTGGGCGGGACGCTGCATCGTGCGTCGCACGCTGCTCTCCGTCGCTACGTCGCGCGCCGGTCCGACCTCACCTTGGCCGCGTCGGACGATCTTGCGCTCGCGGCCGCGGCCGCCGGCGCCCGGCGCATCGGTGCGACCTTCGTTCCTGCGCCGCCCCTGGCGCCACTGACCCGAACGCGCGCGGAGATTCGTGCCGAGCTCGGCGCCGGTGCTCATCCGCTCGTCCTTGCGATCGGGCGCCTGCACCATCAGAAGCGGTTCGACGTGCTCGTTGAGGCGGCGACCCGGTGGGGGAGCGAGTCGCGCACCCCCCGGGTCGTCATCGCGGGTGACGGACCGGCCCGGGCGCAGTTGGCGGCCCTGATCGAGGTCCGCTCCGCGCCCGTCACCCTGCTCGGCGCACGCACGGACGTGGCCGATCTGCTGCTGGCTTGCGACGTGGTGGCCCTTCCCAGCGAGTGGGAGGCTCAAGCACTGGTCGCTCAGGAGGCGCTGAAGGCCGGGGTTCCGTTGGTTGCGACCGAGGTCGGTGGTGTTGCCCAGCTGGTCGGTGACGCTGCCCTGCTCGTCGCGCCGGCCCATCCCACGCAACTGCGCCGAGCACTCGAGAAGGTGCTGGACGACCCGGAACTGCGGGAACGAATGATCACGACCGGCCGCGAGCGAGCATCCACCTGGCCCACTAGCGAGCAGGTAGCGGCCGAGTTGATGGCCACCTATCGCGAGCTGCTCGCCGCCCCCGGGTTGCGCAGGTGAGTCCACGGCCCGCATTTTCCGACACCGCCCTCCGGCGTGCCGCGGTGTGTCGGGCCGTCGGGTGTTACCGTGAACTTCCGTGGGTGGCCGCTTCAGAACCCCAGCAGCCGGGCGCTTCGCGCCCGTGAAACGTCCCAGATGATGCTGCGCGGCGCTTGAGACCACGGAGGGTGAATTGGCACGGTCGGGCAGCGGATCGGACGATCAGGTACGGCACGTCTTCGTCACCGGTGGTGTGGCGAGCAGTCTTGGCAAGGGGCTCACCGCCTCGAGCCTCGGGCGCTTGTTGAAGTCCCGGGGGCTGCGCGTGACCATGCAAAAGCTCGACCCCTATCTCAACGTCGACCCCGGCACGATGAATCCGTTTCAGCACGGCGAGGTGTTCGTGACCGAGGACGGCGCCGAGACCGACCTCGACGTCGGTCACTACGAGCGGTTCCTCGACGAGGATCTCTACGCGTCGGCCAACGTGACGACCGGCAAGGTCTACTCCGAGGTGATCGCGAAGGAACGTCGCGGCGAGTACCTCGGGGACACCGTCCAGGTCATTCCGCACATCACCGACGAGATCAAGGCACGGATACGCGCGATGGCCGTGCCACCCGCCGGGGAGGCCGACATCGACGTCGTGATCACCGAGATCGGTGGCACGGTCGGCGACATCGAGTCACTGCCGTTCCTTGAGGCTGCTCGCCAAGTCCGCCAGGACGTCGGTCGGGACAACGTGTTTTTCCTGCACGTCTCGCTCGTGCCGTATCTCGCGCCTTCCGGTGAGCAGAAGAGCAAACCCACCCAACACTCCGTGCAGTCGCTGCGATCCATCGGCATCACCCCGGACGCGATCGTCTGCCGATCCGACCGCCCGATTCCTGCCAACCTCAAGCGCAAGATCGCGCAGACCTGTGACGTCGACAACGAAGCGGTCGTATCGGCTCCCGACGCCGCGTCGATCTATGACATCCCGAAAGTCCTCCACGACGAAGGGTTGGATGCCTACGTCGTCCGACGTCTGCATCTGCCGTTCCGGGACGTGAAGTGGGCGGAGTGGGACGATCTCCTGCGCCGGATCCATCAGCCGAGCAAGCGGGCGACGATCGCCCTCGTCGGTAAGTACGTCGACCTTCCCGATGCTTACCTGTCGGTCACCGAGGCCCTTCGCGCTGCAGGGGCCGCGAACGACACCCACATCGACATCCGGTGGGTGACCTCGGACGACTGCGACACGGCGGACGATGCCACTCGGACGCTTGACGGCGTGGACGGCGTCCTCGTGCCGGGCGGGTTCGGCGTGCGAGGGATCGAGGGCAAGCTCGGCGCGGTCCGCCACGCCCGCGAACACCGGATTCCGACCCTGGGATTGTGCCTCGGCCTGCAGTGCATGGTGATCGATGTCGCCCGCCACAAGGCGGGGCTCGAGGGCGCGAACTCCGCCGAGTTCGACCCGCAGACGCCTCATCCGGTGATCGCAACCATGGCCGACCAGCTCGACGTGGTTGCGGGCGAACGGGACATGGGCGGCACGATGCGATTGGGTTCCTACCCGGCGGCCTTGCTCGAGGGCTCGATCGTGGCCGAGTGCTACGGAACCACCACGGTGGCCGAGCGACACCGGCATCGATACGAAGTGGCGAACTCCTACCGTCCGGCGCTCGAGGAGGCGGGTCTGGTCTTCTCCGGCACGTCACCCGACGGCCGGCTGGTGGAGTTCGTCGAGTTGGCCCGCGATGAACACCCCTTCTTCGTCGGCACGCAGGCGCACCCGGAGTTCAAGTCCCGGCCGACCCGCGCGCACCCGCTGTTCGTCGGCTTCATTGCGGCGGCGCTTCGCCGGGCGAGTGACGCGCAGGCCGAGCTCGGCGCGGTCACCCTTCCCCCCTCGGGCCTGTCAGTCGGCTCGTGATGCCCGCACGCTCGGAGCACCCAAAGGTCGCGTAAGGTACGAATGGCGAAGCGTCACATCCATTCCGGCGCTGGACGGGGGTCCACCACCATCGAGTGCAGATAGGGCCAGAAGTGACGCAGGGCAGGGTCGGTCGTGACTGACGTTCGGGACGAGCGGTCCGCGAAATTCCCGGTGAGGTCGTCCGCAACCCCTTTTCGAAGCGGCCGGGTGATCGACGTCCGCACCGATCAGCTCGCCATGTCGGGCGGTGAGCTTGTCGCCCGCGACGTCGTCGTCCACCCGGGTGCGGTCGGCATCATCGCGATGGACGGTGGCGGCCGAGTGCTGCTGATCCAGCAGTACCGACACCCGGTCGGCCGGATGCTGTGGGAGCCGCCCGCAGGGCTGTTGGACCAACCGGGGGAGAGCCCTCTCGACGCCGCCAAACGTGAGTTGTACGAGGAGGCCCACCTGCAGGCTTCACGGTGGGACGTGCTCATCGACGCGTTCACCTCCCCGGGCATGACCGACGAGGCCGTGCGGATCTACCTGGCCCGTGACGTGGCGCCGGCAGACCGTCCCCGCCATCCCGGAGAGCACGAGGAGGCCGACATGGCCGTGCAGTGGGTGACGCTGGACGAGGCTGTCCGTGCGGTTCAGCGAGGCGAGCTGCACAACCCGCTGGCGGTCATGGGGTTGCTAGCCGCCTGGGCGTCGGCCCGCGAGGCGTTCGCCGGACTGCGGCCGGCAACGTCGCCGTGGCCGGAAATGTCGAGCTTCACGGGCTCGCGCGGCTGAGCCGTCGACGCCACGCACCGCCACGCCCGCCGTCGAACCACCCGGAAACTCTCCCCCTCTCCTAGGATCCGACCTAGGGCCGGACGGCACCCCCGCTTCGGGGATCGAGAGGTTGTGGACGCGTCGTGAAGATCGGCATTCCCAGCGAGGTCAAGGACAACGAGTTCCGGGTCGCGATTACCCCGTCGGGTGTCCACGAGCTGGTGCGGGCAGGCCATCAGGTTGTGATCGAGGCAGGCGCTGGGGTCGGCTCGTCGATCCCGGATGAGGACTTCGCGGCCGCAGGCGCCGCCATGATCGACTCGGCGGACGAAGTCTGGGCGAGCGCCGATCTGGTCTGCAAGGTCAAGGAGCCGGTCGCCGAGGAGTACCCCCGGATGCGCGCCGATCAGATTTTGTTCACCTATCTGCATTTGGCCGCGAGCGAGCCGTGCACGAAAGCGTTGATCGACTCGGGCATCACCGCGATCAGCTACGAGACCGTCCAGCTCGCCGACGGCTCGCTGCCGCTCCTCGCTCCGATGAGCGAGGTCGCTGGGCGGATGGCGCCACAGGTCGGGGCACATCACCTCCAGCGTGACGGCGGCGGTCGAGGAGTCCTGATGGGAGGTGTCTCCGGGGTCTACGCGGCGAAGGTGGTAGTTCTCGGAGCGGGCGTGTCCGGCATGAACGCGGCGGCGATCGCCCTCGGGATGCAGGCCGAGGTTCTCGTTCTCGATAAGAACATCGACAAGCTGCGGCAGGCTGACCGGATCTATCAGGGTCACCTCCAGACCGTGGCCTCCAACGCCTACGAGGTCGAGCGGGCCTGCATCGACGCGGACCTGGTGATCGGCGCTGTTCTCGTTGCGGGAGCCAAGGCTCCAACCCTGGTGACGGACGATCTGGTCGCACGGATGAAGCCGGGGGCGGTGCTGGTCGATATTGCCGTCGACCAGGGCGGGTGCTTCGAATCGAGTCGGCCGACAACCCATTCCAACCCGACCTTCAGGGTGCACGACGCGGTGTTCTACTGCGTGGCGAACATGCCGGGCGCGGTCCCGCACACCTCCACCTACGCGTTGACCAACGTCACCCTCGCCTACACCGAACGGATCGCCGCCGCGGGCTGGAAAGAGGCGGTCCGTCAGGATCCCGCTCTCGCGGCCGGGGTTAACGTCGTCGGTGGCCGCGTGGTGTGCGAGCCGGTGGCCCAAGCGCACGGCCTGAGCTACCACCCGCTGTCCGAGGTGGGTGTCTGAGCGCTCTCGCTCTGGACCTGGTGGTTCAGACCTATCTGGACCACCTCACCGTCGAGCGTGGTCTGAGTCGGAACACGCTGGCGTCCTACACCCGAGACCTCCGCCGCTACACCGGCTACCTCGCCGCCCACGGCGTCAGGGACATCGGCGAGGTCTCGGAGAGCATGGTCAGCGGCTTTGTGGGCACCGTGCGCAGTGGTGGCGACGGGCAGCCAGCGCTCAAGGCCTCCTCCGCCGCCCGTGCCGTGGTGGCCGTTCGTGGCCTGCACCGGTTTGCCTTCGTCGAGGGCATGAGCCCAGCGGATCCGGCCGCCGCCGTTCGGCCACCAGCGCCGCCGGCTCGCCTTCCGCGTGCCCTCGGGCTCGACGATGTGACGGCGCTGGTGGAGGCGGCCGGGTTCGACGGCACTCCGAAAGCCACCCGCGACCAGGCTCTGCTGGAGTTCCTCTACGGGACGGGTGCCCGGATCGGGGAGGCGGTCGGGATGGACCTCGACGAGCTCGACTCGGCGGCAGGGACCGTGCTTCTTCACGGCAAGGGTGGCAAGGACCGGGTAGTGCCGATCGGTACGTTCGCCCGCGACGCGATCGAGGCCTATCTCGTCCGTGGTCGCCCGTCGTTCGCAGCGGCAGGCACCGGAAGCCCGGCGCTTTTCCTCAACGCGCGTGGTGGTCGGCTCTCCCGTCAGAGCGCGTGGACCATTCTCCAGCAGACCGCGGACCGAGCCGGGCTGCGGGTGCGGCTCGGCCCGCACACGTTGCGGCACTCCTTCGCCACCCACCTGCTCGACGGTGGCGCCGACGTACGCGTCGTCCAGGAGCTGCTCGGCCACGCGTCGGTGACCACGACCCAGGTGTACACCCTGGTGACGGTCGACCACCTTCGCGAGGTTTACGCGACCTCCCACCCCCGGGCCCGCTAGCTGGCACCGGCCGGGCTTGCGGTGGCCCGCGAGCGTGCATTAGATTGCCAAATTCGTCGCCCTAGCGGCTTTGCGAGATGTCACGACATCGATCCAGCACTTTAGCGAGAGGGCAATATGTCGACTTCACCCGCGCCCCCCGCGGATCGGGTCCGTCCGCCACGGGAGCTCGGACCGACCGGGCGGCCGAAGCCGAAGCTGCGCGATCCCCGGCCGGTCGAGGACCACGGGCCTGCCCATGTGATCGCGTTGTGCAACCAGAAGGGTGGCGTGGGCAAGACCACGACCGCGATCAACCTCGGTGCTGCGCTGGTCGAGTTCGGGCGCAAGGTGCTGCTCGTCGACTTCGACCCCCAGGGCGCGCTCTCCGTCGGGCTGGGGGTCAACCCCCACGACCTGGACCTGACGATCTACAACGCCCTGATGGAACGCTCCGTCACCGCCGACGACATCTTGATCAAGACGAACGCCGGCATGGACCTGCTGCCCTCGAACATCGATCTGTCCGCCGCGGAGGTTCAGCTCGTCGGCGAGGTGGCCCGCGAGCAGACGCTCAAGCGGGTGCTGGAGCCGATGCGCAGCGACTATGACTTCATCCTGATCGATTGCCAGCCCTCGCTCGGGCTCCTGACGATCAACGCCCTGACCGCAGCAGACGGGGTGATCATTCCGCTGGAGTGTGAGTACTTTTCCCTCCGCGGTGTCGCACTGTTGATCCAAACGATAGACAAGGTCAGCGAAAGGCTTAACCCTCAACTAGAACTTAAGGGTATTTTGGCCACGATGTACGACGGACGGACGCTTCACGGCCGAGAAGTCCTCAATCGCGTCGTGCAGGCGTTCGGCAAGAAGGTCTTCCACACCGTCATCAGCCGCACCGTCCGCTTCCCGGAGACGACGGTGGCCGGGGAGCCGATCACCGCTTACGCCACCTCCTCGCCCGGTGCGAACGCCTACCGCGACCTGGCGCGAGAGGTGGTGGCCCGATGCCCCGCCGAGTGATCCTTCCCGGCGCCGACGAGTTGTTCCGCGCAACCGGATCCGCACAACGACCGGGAGCCGGGGACGGCTCCGAGACCGGCGGCAGCGAGGAGCCGGCTGCCTCGGTGGTCGTGACCGAGGCGGGGAGCGGACAGGCTCGAACGATCCGGCCCACCGGTCCCCGGCGCCCGTCTGGCCGGCAACGGCACGAGGAGAGGATCACCGTTTACGTCTCGCCCACCGAGCTCGTCGACCTCGAGCATGCACGACTGGTGCTGCGCGCCGACCACGCCCTGGCGGTGGATCGTGGCCGGATCGTGCGCGAAGCCCTCGCGGTCGTCCTCGCCGACCTCGAGGCCAAGGGCGAACACAGCATCCTCGTGCGCCGGCTACGCGTGCGCTGACGAATCGCCCCCGTCGATGCTCTTTGCCTTACGTCAACCTGCGACCTTGCTCGGCCTTGTCCTGGGCTTCGCGGCGGGGTGTTGGCTACGCGCGACCGCTCAGAATCTGGTCAAGCCTCGCCTGCGCTCGGTCGGCGGGCGGGGACGATTCGACCACGCGCTTGCGCCGGCCTCCTGGCTCGATCCGTTCGGTTCGGTGGCGGCCGTGCTCGCCGGCGTGGGCTGGTCACCGCGACCCGAGATCACCGGACGAGATCGGACTCGGTCGCTCTGGCTCGTCGTTGTGATTGCGGTTCTCGCGCATGCGGTCCTGACCGCCGTCGGGCTGACCGCCTACGTCGGGCTTGGTGGCAGCCGAGCGCTGCTCCAGTACGTCCCGACGCTGGGCGTGTTGCACGGGTCACAGGTCGTCGTCACCTCGAACGCTCAGCGGATCGCGCTCGGATTCGGGGTGATCAACCTGGCCTGCGGGTTGCTCGTCCTGCTGCCCTTGCCGCCGTTGGAACTCGGGGTCGCGCTCTGGTCGATCCTCCCGAGGTCCGCGGGCGCCCGGCGCTTGGCATACCGATTGCTTGAGGAGCAGTGGTCGATCGTCGCCGTCCTCGTGTTGCTCCTCCTGCCGCTTGCGGGGGAGCAGCCGGCGCTGCTCCAGCTGGTCGGCGGGTTGGGGGACAGGATCCTCTCGGCGATCGCCTGAGCGCGGAAGGCGCCGGCACATCCGATCCTTTGACACACCGCGCGCGGCGCAGCCGATGCTCGGGTGGCTGGGCTACCGTCGAGCAGTGGTCGCCGTCGATGTCAGCACCGGCGCCGATCCGGCGTTGACCGAGATCGGGTCGCGCTCGGCCTTCCACGTCCACCTCGACGTTTACGACGGTCCGTTCGATCTCCTGCTGTCACTGATCGCCCGGCGTCGCCTCGACGTGACCCTGGTAGCCCTCGCCCAGGTCACCGATGACTTCTTGTCCTACCTTCGCCACCACGACGGTGACTGGGATCTCGACCAAGCCAGCGAGTTCCTCGTCGTCGCTGCCACCTTGCTGGACCTCAAGGTCGCCCGCCTGCTGCCGTCGGCGGAGGTCGACGAGGAGGATCTCGCCCTGCTCGAGGCCCGAGACCTGCTGTTCGCCCGTCTGCTTCAGTACCGCGCCTACAAGCAGGTCGCCGTCATCTTTGCCGAGCAGATTGCGGCGGCATCCCTTCGGTTTCCGCGCACCGTCGGCCTGGAACCCGAGTTCGTCGGTCTGCTTCCCGAGGTCGATCTTGGAGTTGATCTCCAGACGTTCGCCGACCTGGCGGCTCGGGCCAGCCAGCCTCGGCCGGTTCCCATCGTCGACGTCGGCCACCTGCACGTCCCGGTGGTCAGCGTCCGGGAACAAGCGATTGTGCTCGCTACCCGCCTCCGCGAACTCGGCGCCGCAACCTTCCGTACGCTGGTCGCCGACTGCACGGAAACGATGGTGGTGGTCGGGCGGTTCCTCGCTCTGCTGGAGTTGTTCCGCGAAGGGGCGGTCGCGTTCGACCAACTCGTTGCGTTGGGGGAGTTGCACGTGCGTTGGGTGGCCGGCGACGATCTCACACCCTTCCTGTCGGCGGAGCTCGACGAGTCCTACGACGCGGTGGTGGCCGATGACTGATGACCTGGTGGTGATCGTGACCGAGGACGAGGCACCGTCGGCAGATACCGCTGCGCTTCCCGACCTGCCGATGGCGCTCGAGGCCATCCTGCTGGTCGTCGAGGAGCCGGTCACCGACAGCGAGCTTGCCCAGGTGCTGGAACAACCTCGAGAAGAGATCGCGGCTGTGCTTCGGAGCCTTGCCGCGAGCTATGACGGCGACCACCGCGGTTTCGAACTGCGAGAGGGAGCCGGCGGCTGGCGGTTGTACACCCGCGCCGCCTGCGCGCCCTACGTCGAGCGCTTTGTTCGCGACGGACACTCGGCGAAGCTCAGCCAGGCCGCGCTCGAAACGCTCGCGGTCGTCGCCTACCGTCAGCCGACCACCCGCTCGCGGGTCGCGGCCGTCCGGGGCGTCAACGTGGACGCGGTCATGCGCACCCTGCTCGCGCGCGGACTCGTCTGCGAGACCGGGATCGAACGCGAGACCGGGGCGATCCTGTATGCGACGACGGAGCACTTCCTCGACCGCCTCGGGATCACCACGCTCGACGCGTTGCCGGATATCTCCCGCTACCTTCCGGACAGCTCTGTGCTCGACGACGATGTCGCCATCGACTGATTCGGCTGCGGATGACGGCGGATCAGGCGTCCGGCTGCAAAAGGTGCTCGCCGCCGCAGGGCTCGGATCGCGACGGGCCTGCGAGGCACTGATCAGCGCCGGCCGGGTCCAGGTCAACGGCACCGTCGCCCGGCTCGGGTCACGGGTCGATCCGCAGCGCGACACCGTTGCCGTTGACGGGGCGCACGTCCCGACCGCGGCGGATGCGGTCTACCTGGCGGTCAACAAGCCGCGGGGCGTGCTCACCACGATGTCCGACGAGCGCGGACGACCCTGTGTGGGTGACCTGCTCGCCGACATCGCGACCCGGGTGCACCATGTCGGGCGGCTGGACGCGGACAGCGAGGGCTTGCTCCTCATGACCAACGACGGCCGGCTCGGCCACCGGCTGACCCACCCGTCGTTCGGTGTCGTGAAGACCTACCTCGTTGAGGTCGACGGGGTCATCAGCCGGGCCGCCACCCGCGCGCTGCGAGCCGGCGTGGAGCTCGAGGACGGACTGGTCACGATCGACGAGGTCGTGGTTGTGGATGCCGCACCAGGTCGCAGCGTGCTCGAGGTGAGCCTGCATGAGGGTCGCAACCGGGTGGTCCGCAGAGTCTTCGACGCGGTCGGATTCCCGGTCACCCGGCTCGTGCGCACCACGATCGGCCCGATCCGCCTGGACGCGCTCAAGCCCGGACGCCATCGCCACCTTCAGCCGGGCGAGGTCCGGGCGCTCTACCGAGCGGTGGGACTGTAACCTGCGGTGCGGTTCGGGACCGGATGGCCTTGTGGACTGCATGACATCGTGAGGGTGGACGACGGCAGGTCAGTGAACCGGAAAGGCGGGGAACCCGACGATGGCACTGCGGGCGCTTCGAGGTGCCACTCGGGTCGAGGTGGACGAGCGCGATGCGGTGATCGAGGCGACCGCCGAACTTCTGCGGGCCGTACTCGAGCGCAACGCCGTGAGCACGGATGACCTCATCAGCATCGTTTTCACCACCACCCCCGATCTTGTGTCGGAGTTCCCCGCCGTCGCCGCGCGCACGATCGGACTCACCGACGTACCGCTGCTGTGTGCCTCGGAGATCGCGGTTCCGCATTCCATGCCTCGAGTGGTTCGGTTGATGGCCTTCGTCGAGGCGGACTTCGCTCGTGCCGACGCCCAGCACGTATACCTCCGAGGCGCCTCGGCGTTGCGTGCTGACCTGTTCGGGAGCTGAGGTGAGGAGGACAAGCGGGCCGCGCAGCCTGCTGGTGGTCGGCACCGGCCTGATCGGCACCTCGGTAGCCCTTGCCGCGACCGGAGCCGGGTACCAAGTCTGGCTCGACGACCGCGATCCGGACCGTGTCGCGATGGCGGTGGCGGTCGGCGCGGGGCAGCCTGCGCGCTCGGCCGAAGGGAACTCCCTGGACGCTCTCCCGGCGGCGGGGGTGGATCTCGCGGTCGTCGCCGTCGTCCCCACCGCCATTGCCGTGACGACACAGGCCCTTCTCGACCTCCGAATTGCGCCGGCCATCACCCACACCGGAAGTGTCCAAAACCACCCTCAACAAGAGGTCGAGGCGTTGTGCCCGGGTGCAGACGCCTTCGTCGGGAGCCACCCGGTTGCCGGCCGCGAACGCTCCGGTCCGCACCACGCGTCCGCGGACCTGTTCGTTTCGCGGCCCTGGATCGTGTGCCCGACCCCCTCGTCGACCCCGTCCGCCGTCGACGCCGTTCGTGATCTCGCCCGCGCCTGCGGCGCGGTGGTTACCGCCATGCCGGCCGACGCGCACGACGCCTTGTTCGCGCGGCTCTCGCACGTACCGCAACTGCTGGCCTCCGCGCTTGCGGCGACGGTGGTGGGACTCGCCCGGGATGAGGTCGCCCTCGCTGGCACCGGCATCCGCGATACCTCGCGGTTGGCGGACAGCGACGGCGAGCTGTGGGCCGAGATCGTCGGGGCCAACGCGCAGCCGGTCGCCGCCGCCCTTCATTCCCTTCTCGCGCCTCTCGACCACCTCGTCGCGGAGCTGGAATCCTCGGATCCGGTTCGCGTCGGGGCCGCGGTGCGAGAGCTGATGGACCGCGGCCACCGCGGCCGGGCGCTTCTCGGGGGCAAGCACGGCAAGCCAGCCGTGCGGTGGGCCACCGTCGCGGTGGTCGTCCCGGACGAGCCCGGGGCCCTCGCGCGCCTCCTCGCGGATGCCGCGCGGGCACAGGTCAACGTCGAGGACATCCGGGTGGACCATTCGCCCGGTCAGCCGTTGGGACTGGTCGAGCTCGACGTGGCGCCTGACCGCGGCGAGACGCTCGAGCATGCCCTCGCCCAACGCGGGTGGACCGCGACCGCCAGCCCCCCGCCGACCGAGCACTGAGCACTAGTGTCCTGTCAGGACCGGGCGGTGATCGACGAGGAGGTTCGGTGGAGCGGCAGCGGCTCGTCGTGGCGATCGATGGACCTTCCGGATCGGGGAAGTCCACCGTCGCTCGCGGCGTCGCCCGCGCGCTCGGCCTGCGCTACCTCGATACCGGCGCGATGTATCGCGCCATCACCTGGCTGGCGTTGCGCTCCGGAATCGATCTCGACCGGGCACAGGACCTGACCGACCTGGCGGAGCATGCGGACCTGGTGGTGGCCACCGACCCCATCGCGCCCCGGATCTGCGCCGACGGCACCGATCTGACCGACGCCGTTCGAAGCGCCGACGTGACCGCGGCGGTCAGTGCGGTCAGCGCCGTACCGGGAGTGCGGCGCGCCATGATCGCCGGCCAGCGGCGGCTTATCGGCGACGGCGGGATCGTCGTCGAGGGACGGGACATCGGGACCACGGTGGTTCCGAACGCGGCGGTCAAGATCTTCCTCACCGCCGACTCGCTGACTCGTGCCGCCCGGCGCTCACGGCAGGTTGGTGCCGGTGATGCCGCGGGGACGCTCGCCGCGACCGAGGCCGATCTGAACCGCCGAGACGCGGCTGACTCGGGGCGGGCGGCCTCACCGCTGCGGCAGGCGCTGGACGCGCTGGTGATCGACTCCTCGGCATTGCCGGTCGAGGACGTCATTCAGGTCGTTGTCGATCACGCCCACAGCGCGACCACCCGATGACGACAGCGCACGTTGCCCCGACCCGTCGCCGCGACGATCCCGCGCGCGAGTCGATTCCCCTGCGCAGCTGCCGCCTCCTCGCCCGATTGATCCTCAAGGTAACCTTCAGGTTGAGGCTTGTTGGCGAGGAACACCTTCCCCCTACCGGGCCGGTTCTGCTCGCCGGCAACCACTCGGGCTTTCTCGATGGACCGATCGTGATGGTCATGCTGGCTCGCCCGTCGGCGTTCCTGGTCAAAAGCGAGCTCTATCGGGGCGGACCACTGGCTCGCGTCCTCAATTTTGCCCGGCAGATCCCGGTGCATCGCGGGACCCCGGACCGGACTGCGCTCCAGGCCGCCGTGGCCGTGCTTCGTGGCGGTGGGGTTCTCGGGGTTTTCCCGGAAGGGACGCGCGGCACGGGCGATCTTGCGACCATCCAGCACGGGATCGGCTACCTCGCGCTGCACGGCCACTGCCCGATCGTCCCGGTGGTATGCAAAGGCACCGCGGCCGCCTTGCCGAAGGGGACCAAGATGCCGCGCCTACGGGCGCCGATCGAGGTCGTGTTCGGACCCGCGTTCACGCTGGACGTCGCGGGTGACCCCCGCGCGCGAGCAACCATCGCCGCCGCCGCCGAACAGATCCGCACCCGCCTGCTGGCTCACCTCGCCGCGCAACGCCCGGATCAGCCGCGCGAGCAGGCGCCATGAGCTCGCCACTCCCGGTTGTCGCGGTCGTCGGACGGCCAAATGTGGGCAAATCGACGCTCGTCAACCGGATCCTCGGTCGTCGCGAGGCCGTGGTCGAGGACGTGCCCGGAGTGACCCGCGATCGGGTGGCCTACGAGGCCGAGTGGGCCGGCCGGCCGTTCACGGTGGTCGATACCGGCGGCTGGGAGCGCTCCGCCCGCGGGTTGGCCGCCAGAGTGGCCGCCGCCGCGGAGCTTGCGGTTGACGCTGCGGACGTCGTGGTCCTCGTGGTGGACGCCACCGTCGGCATCACCGAGAGTGACGTTGCCGTCAGCCGGGTGCTGCAGCGCTCCGGTCGTCCGGTCGTGCTGGCCGCCAACAAGGTGGACTCGCAGCACAGCGAGCCGCAGATCGCCGAGCTCTGGGGGCTCGGGCTGGGCGAACCGCAGCCGGTGAGCGCGCTCCACGGGCGGGGGAGTGGCGACCTTCTCGACGCGGTGGTGGCGGCGCTTCCCAGGACCGAGGCCGAGCATCTCCTCGGCGGACCGCGGCGGGTCGCTTTGATCGGTCGGCCGAATGTCGGCAAGTCCAGCCTGCTCAACCGCCTGGTGGGCAGTGAGCGCGCGCTGGTCGATGCCATCGCGGGGACGACCCGTGACCCGGTGGATTCGGTCATAGAAATCGATGGAACGACATGGCAATTCATCGACACTGCGGGGTTACGGCGGAGGGTCAACGAGGCCAGTGGAGCGGAGTACTACTCCAGTTTGCGGACGGCGACCGCGATCGAGGCGGCGGAGGTCGTCCTGCTGCTGCTCGACGCCGCCGAGCCCATCAGCGACCAGGACCTGCGCGTGGCCGATCGGATCGTGGACGCGGGCCGCGCACTGGTCGTCGCGCTCAACAAATGGGACCTCGTCGACGACGATCGTCGCGCACACCTCGAGCGCGAGGTCGAGCGCGAGCTCGGCCGGATCAGCTGGGCGCCGCGAGTGAACATTTCCGCGCGTACGGGGCGGGGGATCCAGCGAATCGCGCCCGCCCTCCAACTCGCCCTCGAATCCTGGGCCACCCGGATCCCGACCGGTGAGCTCAACTCCTACCTCTCGAGCATCATCTCCGCGACCCCGCCGCCGGTCAGAGGGGGCAAGCAGCCGAAGATTATGTTCGCGACCCAACCCGGCACTGAGCCGCCACGCTTCGTCCTGTTCACCTCTGGCCCACTGGAGGCGTCCTACCGCCGGTTCCTCGAGCGACGGTTGCGCGAGCGGTACTCGTTGCCGGGCACTCCGATCGATCTCGTCGTCCGTCCGAGGGAGAAGAGCGGGCGCGGCCGGAGGGGCTGAACGGCAGACGCGCTCGGGCCGG
>DATJWM010000006.1:0-2564 GCA_035501255.1 Mycobacteriales bacterium
TTCAGCTTCATGACCATCACCTGGCTCGAGGGCCTCGGCTTATGCGGTGAAGGTGAGGCTTTCGACTTCATCCAGGACGGCCGCATATCGCCCACCGGGCAACTGCCGGTCAACCCCTCCGGGGGCAACCTCGGGACCGGCCGGCTCCACGGCGTCAATCACCTCATGGACGGCATGCTTCAGGTGACCGGCCGATCCGGCGAACGGCAGATTCCAGGTGCAGAATTGGCCGTTGTTGCCGTTGGGATGGGCTGGGCGGCTGCCGGGTTTCTCCTCGGCAAAGACCCGGCCTGAGCCCGGACCCGGATCGACTCCTCGCCAAACCTGGACGCCGCGCATGCCGGAGACCAGCTTTCAGCGTTGACTCGATCACCTCTGAGGCCGTAGCCGAGGTTTCAAAGCCGGTATGCCCTCGAAAGCGCCCGAATCAGAGAGCGCTCGTGCTGCTTACTCGCGCGCTTTTGCCATCTTGAGGAAGTAATCCGCAACGCGATCCTCTGCGCGCACAGCGCCGTTTCGGGGAGATCCTCGAGGCCCTCCTGGCCCGTTGTGGAGCCTGTCCGATATCGCGCCGCCGGACACGCCAAGGGTGTCTAAGGGGGTGAGATCGCGCTTGCTCCCCGGTGTCTCCAATGCCTTTGCAACGGCTCCGCTGCGACGATCTCCGTCCTCGGGGTGACCGCTCGACTGCCGTCGCACCGGCCGGCAACGACGTGGTCGGATGCCGAACCTTCACTCAGCTCGGTGCTCTCAAGACGACCCGGCATAAAGAGGATTTGTGTGCGGGGAAGGACCGAGCTGACGTCGGCGTGGGATGAGGCCTTCCGCCGGGCCAACCGGTGCCTTCGGCGCTGCGCCGCTACACGACAGAATCACCTCAGGGCGGATGTGTGCAGCCGCCGAGGCGATCGCGAAGGCTGATTGGTCAGACCAACGAGACGAGAGGTCACATCGGTCTAAACCGCAGCGCGGGAGGTGCCTCACCTGCACACCTCCCGCGTCAACTTGGTGGGATTACTCAGCCGACCGCGTTCGTCGGTACGCAGTCACTCTTCAGAGCGCCGGACTCGCCGTTGCCGGATGTCCACGAACCCTGCAGCTCCCCGAACTGACTGTTCTTCCACTGAGCAGGCCAGAAGCATCGGATCGGAGTCTGCCCGGACGCTGAGAAGGTGACGGGCTGGGGCAAGATGCCGCTGAGCGTCACGCCCTTCACTCCGTTCTGCATCGCGGAGATCACGTCCTGGCCAGTAACTGCCGAGCCCGCCGCCGGCCCCTTCGCCTTCATGCCATAGCTGAAGACCTGTAGCAGCTGCCACATGTTCGACGCATTGGGGCTCTCGTAGTCGTCGCCCGGTCCGTACTTCGCCATGACCTGGCGATACTGGGCCGCGGCCGGATTACTGGCCCACCACGGGAACGCATCAACTGACAGAACCAGCGGGGTTGGCACTGTCTTGAGTGCTGTATCGACGACCGTCGCGGTAGTGAAGATGCCCTTGTAGCCCTGCTGCTCACACGCCTTGGCGATCAGGTTGATCGGGTTCGTCCCGATGAACATGTTGATCGCATCCGAATGCGACCCAGTGAAGGCTAAGCACTGCGCCGTTGCGTCGGTCGCGGTCTCAGCGATAGCGGCCGTGACCCCAGACTGCATACTGATCTTTGGGGCGAACGCTGCGAGCGATTTGCCGTATGACAGGCAGATCGCAACCTCCGAACACACCGCGTTCGAGAATTTCGTCGCTGCGGCAGCCTTATCAACCATCGCAAAGTTCAACGGCACGTAAGGCGGCTCGATGTCGACACCGAACCAACTCGTGTTTTGCGGGGTGTGCCCTCCGTCGCCGAAGCTGGAAAACAACGGGATCTTCTGGGACGCAAGGTATGGCGCGACCACCGACGCGGACTGGTCTTCAATGAACACCGCAGCCACGTGGTCCTGCTGTACCAGCTCGCGCGCGTCGCTCTCCTCAGTAGCCGGCGTTGCCGCATCGTCGAGGACCGTCATCGTCACCGGATGACCGTTCACCCCAGCGGTCGCGTTCGCCCACGCGGTCCACGCCTTCGCGACGTTAGCGGCGTATTCATACCCGCCACCCGTGGCGACCGGACCCGTCTCGGTAACGATCGCGCCAAGCGCGATCGGCTTACCGCTCAGCTTTGACGTTGTGCCCGAAGCCGCCGACGACGAACCCGGCGACGACGATGTACTGCTGCTGGAACCGCCGCAAGCCGCGACGACGACGCCACACAACGCGGCGATTATAAGCAGCCCCGACCCACGGCTGACACTGCGACCAAATAGACGCAAACCACTCTCCTCCTCGATTATGCGCACTGCGCGTCAGAGGGAACCGAACGTTCCGATGCTCGACTGTCGCACGCCCGGACCACCTGAGCAACTATCCGCAACGACAGTACGACCCGAAGCGGTGCTGACTGACCTTGAGTTCGCGCTGGATCACGGTCAGCGTCTCCTGCATCCCTTTGCGCGGGGGTGGGCGTGATCGACCTCGTCAGCGGGCCGGGGGGGTGCTCCAGCATGCGTGGGTCGTCGATCC
>DATJWM010000007.1:0-4337 GCA_035501255.1 Mycobacteriales bacterium
CGCGGCAGCTGCGGAAAGAGGCGAGGGGCGCTCAGCGTCCAAGCGACGCGCGATCATCGAGGCGGCGACCGCCGCGTTCCTGCGCGATGGGTACGGCGGGACGAGCATGGACCAGATCGCCGCGGCCGCGGTGGTCTCGAAGCAGACGGTCTACAAGCACTTCGCCGACAAGGCCCAGCTCTTCCGGGCCATCGTCGCGGGGGTGACCGAGAACGCGGAGGCGATCACCGACCAGATGACGACCCTCCTGCGCGACGAGGCCATCACGACCACCGATGCCTTACGGGCGGCGTTGATGGAGTTGGCGGGCGGCTACCTCGACGGGGTGCGGCAGCCGACCGTGCTTGCGCTGCGGCGGCTCGTGATCGCCGAGGCGGAACGCTTCCCGGAGCTTGCCGACGCCTACTACGGACCGACCGTCTCGCGTGCCATCAACGCCCTCGCCGCCGCGTTCGGCACCTTCGAGGCGCGCGGACTTCTCACCTTTGAGGACGCACATCTAGCCGCAGCCCACTTCGCCTACCTGGTGCTCTCGATCCCGTAAGACCGCGCCCACTTCCACCCGCACCACCGAGTCCCCGCAGCCGAACGCGACCGGCTCGCCGCAGAGGCAGTCCGGGTGTTCCTCGCCGGATACAAACGCCACTAGGACATCCAGGAGAAGTCGGTCCCGGCGCTCGAGCGTGCGCACGTACCGGTCCAGTCCAGGCGCCGAGGACAGAGCCCGCAAGGCTATGAACTGGTTACGGTTCGGCGATCCGGCGGACGATGGCGGTCTGACCGGGGAACTCCGAGAGGCTGCCGTAGCGGACGTTCTCACCAGTCTGGGCCGCCTCCAGGATGCGGTCGCCGCCGAGGTAGATCACGACGTGATGCGGCACCGTCTGGCCCGGATAGGTGTAGAAGATGATGTCCCCGCAGGAGAGCAAACGTCACCGCGTCGGTTTGCTCGTTCGTCAGGATCGTAGCCTCGGGGCATGAGCTTGACTGCCTGCGTCAACCCACAGCGCCAGGTCGCTCCGGCTCACCGGGGACTGAGGTGGCTATCCAGCGTCGGCGGCGCCTGGCTGCTGGTCGTAGTTGCCGCGTGAGGCGGTGATCTCGTCCATGTGGATGTACGCCCACTTGCGCACGACGGCGATCGCGTCCTCCAGGCTGTCACCAAGCGGGGTGAGTTTGTACTCGACCTTGGGCGGGATGGTCGGGTAGGCGTGGCGGTGGACGAGTCCGTCTCGCTCCAGGGCTCGGAGGGTTTGGGTGAGCATCTTCTGGCTGATGCCCTCGACGTCGGTGCGTAGCTGCGAGAAGCGCTTGGTGCCGGTGGACAGCGCGTAGAGGACGAGCAGCGACCACTTGTCGCCGACTCGTCCGATCACCTGGCGGGTCGGGCAGGCCGCGGCCATCACGTCGAAGCGGCCGTCCTCGGATCGCAGGTCCACGCTGTTAGTCACCATAAGGTGTGTATAGCACTTATAGCTGCCTACTTCCCAGGAGAGCCTGTCTTTGTCACGCTGTGTTCCATGCGAGCGTGGATTACGACAGAAGCCGGATCGCTCCGACTGGCCGAGGTGGCTGAGCCCGCGCCGGGACCGGACGAGGCGGTCGTCGCGGTCGAGGCGTTCTCGCCCAACCGGGGCGAGACGTTCGTGCTCGAACAAGCCGTGTCTGGTTTCCGGCCCGGTAAGGACGTCGCGGGTGTCGTCGTCAAGCCCGCCGCCTCCGGGCACGGGCCGCGGGCTGGCGCACGGGTGGTCGCGCACTTGGACCATTCCGGCTGGGCAGAGCGGGCGGCAGTCCCGGTGGGCCGTCTCGCGGTGCTTCCCGAGGCGATCAGCACCACGGAGGCCGCTGCGTTGCCGCTGGCGGGTCTGACCGCGCTGCGTCTGACCAGGGCCACCGGCCCGCTTGCCTCGCGCCGCGTCCTGCTGACCGGCGCGTCCGGCGGGGTCGGCCATTACTTCGTGGAGTTGGCCGCAGCGCAGGGTGCGCAGATCACCGTCGTCACCGCGGGCGAGGACCGCAGCCGCCGGTTGATCGAACTCGGCGCGACTGGTTGGGTCAGCGATCCGGCGGAGGGCACGGGCCGCTTCGACGTAGCGCTCGACTCCGTTGGCGGATCATCGACCGCGACCGTGCTGAGCAAGCTGACCGAGCACGGGTTACTGGTCTGGTTCGGACAGGCCAGTCGCACCGCGCCGACCGTGGACTTCTTCGATTGGACCGGCGGATCGAGCGCCACGATCCGCCGGTTCCTCTACACCGACGATCCCACACCGGTCGCCGACGACCTGGCAACGCTCGTGCGCCTGACCGCCACCGGACGGCTGCACCCCGAGATCGGCTTGGTCGCCGGATGGGAGGACACGCCGCAGATCATCGACGCGATGGTGACTCGGATGGTGCGCGGCAACGCGGTCTTGACCATCCCCTCACCCCAGACCATTGAGCCAGACGACCGGCACGAGCCGTTGCCAGACAGGAGCCCAACATGAGCAACCCCACCGAACCCAAGCAGGTCCTTCAGCGCTACCTCGACGCGCTCGTCGCCGGAGACATCGACACGATCCGCGATAGCTTCGCCACCGACGCCACTTGGACCATCAAGGGCGACCTGCCGATCGCCGGACCGTGGCACGGACGCGACCAGATCGTCGATGACTTCCTCGCCGCGGTCACGGGCGAGCGATTTGAGGCAGGTAGTCACAAGTTCGCGTTCCCGACGATGATCGCTGATGGCGACACGATCGCGCTGGAGTGGCACGTCTCGGCCCGCACCGCCGCCGGGGAACCCTACGAGAACGACTACTGCGGCATCTTCGTCATCGCGGACAGCAAGATCACCGCGGTCCGGGAGTACCTCGACACCCGCTATGCCGCCAAGACCCTGTTCCCCGAACTCGACTAGCGGGAGCGCCAGCGATCTTGATGGCTGGAGACCACACCCCACTCAGGTACGAGGACCTAGCACGTCCCACCGGCTGCGAGCGTCTGCCCAGCCTGCCGGACCGCGCAACGACAACTTCACGCGGGGTCGTCCGAGGCCATGTCGCCGTCGCGGTCAACCTCTTGCGAGCCCGACTGGCCGAGCCGTGGTCGCTTGATGCCCTCGCCGATGAGGTTCATTTGTCTCGCTCTCAGATCGCGCGGTCCTTCGCCGCGACCGTAGGGATCAGCCCGATGGCCTATCTACGCCAGATGCGGGTCGAGCGAATGGCGCGGCTGTTGGCCTCGACTGACCTGTCGGTCGCCGAGGCCGCGAGAACGGTGGGCTGGAAGAACCAGTTTCATGCCAGCCAGTGCTTCCATGCTCACTACGGAATCTCACCCACCGAGTACCGACGCCGCCAGAGCATCCCCCACCCGTAGGCTGATAGACGTCCAGGATCGGCACGAACCCGACAGTGGACCGCCTACGGTTCGGTGATCTGCCGGACGGTGGCGGTCTGACCGGGGAACTCTGAGAGGGTGCCGTATCGGACGTTCTCGCCAGTCTGCGGCGCCTCCAGGATGCGGTCGCCCCCGAGGTAGATGACAACGTGATGTGGCACGCTGGCGCCGGGGTAGGTGTAGAAGATGATGTCTCCCGGCTGCTTGTCCGCCCAGGTGACGGGCTGGGTTTCGTTGATCTGATCGCCGGTGTAGTGCAGCAACCGGACTTTGCCGCCGGAGGCTTGGTAGGCGGCGTACATGACCAGGCCCGAGCAGTCGAAGCCGGGGCCGCGGCCGTCCGAGCCGATCCCGGACGGGCCGGTGTAGGTCCCGCCGCCCCAGACGTAGGGCAGGCCGATCTCCTTTTCGGCGGCGGCGATGAACGCTCCGGCGAACCCTGGCGGCAGGTTCCCTGTGCCGGTGGGGCCGGTGAGGCATTGGCTGCCGGTGAGGGTGACGCCGGTCAGGGTGCTGGCGATCTTCTCCGCGACCGGCTGATAGTTGGCGTAGCGGTCCGGGTACTGCGAGACCTCGACGGCCTGGGCGGCGGCGCCGAGGGAGAGGTTCTGCCAGTTCGGTACGTCCAAGAGCCCGGCCGGTGAGCCGTGGTTGGGGCCGTCCGGTCCGCCGTAGAACGCGCGGCTGGACCACACCGGGTCCATCAGGTTCGCCACCGACCCCCAGCCGGTCGAGGGGCGCATCTGGAACAGGCCGAGCGAATCGTGGTCGGAGCCGTCGCCGTCGTTGGGGTAGTTGACCGATTGCGGGACGGCGGTGGGGTTGGCGAGCACGCGCAGGGTGGACTCGGTGAGCGCGGCCATCAGCGCGATGACTTGGCCGTTGGCGGGGATGTTCTCGCTGTTGCCGACCGCGATGATCGTCGCCGCCCGCTCCAGTTGGGTGTGGTT
>DATJWM010000008.1:0-68200 GCA_035501255.1 Mycobacteriales bacterium
TTGCGCGGACCCCGTCGGGCCGGATGCGTTGCTGGCCCGTGGTGGAAACAGTGCAGCGCGACGGCATCTGTGTCGAGGTGGTCGCGCCGGCCCCCCGGCTCTCGACGTCGCTCGCGGCGCGGGCGGAGACGATCGCGACCACGATCGCAAGCGAGCTCGACGTCGTCGGGGTGCTGGCCGTCGAGCTGTTCGAGGTGCCGGGCGGTCTGGTGGTCAACGAGCTCGCGATGCGACCGCACAACTGCGGCCACTGGTCGATCGAGGGTTCGACGACGAGCCAGTTCGAGCAGCACCTGCGGGCGGTTCTCGACTGGCCGCTCGGTGACACCCGGCCGCGTGCCCGGACCACGGTGATGGTCAACCTGCTCGGGGGCGAGGACACCGATCTCGCGGTCTCGCTTCCGGCGGCACTCGCGGCCTCGCCGACCGCGTCGATCCACCTCTACGGCAAGGCGGCCCGGCCGGGCCGCAAGCTGGGTCACGCGACGGCGCTGGGCGAGGAGGTCGTGGAGACCCGCGACCGCGCCCGCCGCGCTGTCGCCGTCTTGCAAGGAGCGGGCGGATGAGCGCGGACGTCGCGGTGGTGATGGGCAGCGATTCCGACTGGCCGACGATGGCGCCGGCGGCGCACGTGCTCACCGAGTTCGGGGTCGAGCACGAGGTCCGTGTCGTCTCCGCGCACCGCACCCCGCGGGAGATGCTCGAGTTCGGATCGAGTGCGCACGATCGAGGGCTGCGAGTCATCATCGCGGGCGCCGGCGGAGCCGCGCACCTACCCGGAATGCTGGCGTCGGTCACGCCCCTGCCGGTGATCGGGGTGCCCGTCCCGCTCTCTCATCTCGACGGGACCGATTCGTTGTTCTCGATCGTGCAGATGCCGGCCGGCGTTCCGGTCGCAACGGTCTCGATCGCCGGCGCCCGTAACGCCGGCCTGCTCGCGATCCGGATCCTCGGCGTTGCCGACGAGGCGCTGCGAATTGCGATGATGCAGTTCCAGGTCGAGCTCGCGGACGCCGCGCGCGGCAAGGACGCCGAGCTGCGCCAGCGGCTGGAGGACGCGGGGACGCAGCCGTGACCCGGCCCGCCGCGCACGCGGCCGGGGCGCCCGATGCGCTGGTCGCGTGGACGGTCGAAGTCGACGACCCCGGCGAGCTGCTGACCTGGTTGCCGGCCGGCCAGTCGTTCGCCTTCCTGCGCGGCGGCGACGGCATCGTGGGGTGGGGCGAGGCGCTGCGGCTCAACCCCGGTCCGGACCTCGCGGGTGCGGTCGAGGCGACTTTGCGGGCGATCACCGTGCGCGACGACGTCGGCTTGCCGGGCAGCGCAGCGGTCGCGATCGCCTCGCTCGGCTTCACCCCGGACGACGCGTCGGTCGTCGTCGTACCGAAGGTGATCCTCGGCCGGCGGGAGGGGCGGTCCTGGCTCACCCTCGTCACCCCGCCCGGCGCGGTCGAGGTCCCGGCTCTGCGCCGGCGCCCGGTCGCCGCCGCCTCCTCCCCGCCGGGTGAGGTCTCGGCCGAGGTGCCCACCGAGCGCGAGTGGGCAGCGTCGGTGGTTACTGCGGTGGATGCGATTCGCGCCGGCGGGCTGGACAAGGTGGTGCTCGCGCGGGCGATCGACGTGACGGCCGCCTGCAATCTCGACCCGCGCGCCGTCGCCGCTCGGCTGGCCGAGCGTTTCCCTTCCTGCTTCACCTACCTCTGCGATGGCCTGGTCGGGGCCTCTCCGGAGCTGTTGATCCGCCGGCTCGGCCGGCATGCCGAATCGCTGGTGCTCGCCGGGACGGTCCGCCGCGGACGCAGCGCCGAGGAGGACGCCGATCTCGAGCGTGCGCTGCTCGCCTCGACCAAGGACGCCGTCGAGCACCGGCTTGCGTCCGAGTCGGTGCGCGACGTGCTCGACCGGGTGGCCGCGGAGGCGGTCGCGGATCCGACGCCGACGCTGCTGCGGCTGGCCAACGTCACGCACCTCGCCACCCATCTCGAGGCCTGGCTTCCGCCGACTGCGCCGTCGGCGCTCGAGCTCGCGCAGTTGCTGCATCCGTCCGCAGCCGTCGGCGGCACGCCCCGCGATCGGGCGCTGGAGATGATCACGACGCTCGAAGCGGCGCCCAGGGGCCGCTACGCCGCACCCGTCGGATGGGTCGACGCGGGGGGTGACGGCGAGTTCGCGATCGCGCTTCGATGCGCGCAGCTCTCGGGGCGGGTGGCCCGGCTGTGGGCGGGGGCAGGGATCGTGGCCGATTCCGACGCCGAGGCAGAACTCGCGGAGACGACCGCGAAGTTCGACGCGGTCCTCGCTGCCCTGACCTGACGGCGTACCGGCGTGACGCCGCTTCGAGAAGGCCAGCCTCAGCGGAGGCGGGCGTGGAGGGCGGCGTTGGCCGTCCGGTCGGTGCGGACCTCCACGATGCGCAGACCGCCGGTCCCGTGGGTGGGCGGGAGCGTGCGGGCCAGCTCGTCCGGGTCCGTGACGAGCAGGTGCTCGACCTCATAGGCGCTGGCCAGTTTCGCGAACGACATCCCGTGCGGGGTGCCGAACAGTCGCTCGAACGCAGCGGGCTGCACCGCCGAACCCTGCGGCAACAGGGAGAAGATCCCGCCGCCGTCGTTGTTGATCACCACGATGGTGAGGTCGGGCCGGTCGTCCGACCCCGGCGTCAGGCCGTTGATGTCGTGCAGGAGCGAGAGGTCTCCACACACCGCGACCGTCGGACCCCGCTGCGCGCGGGCGATCGCGGTCCCGACTGCCGTGGACACGAAGCCGTCGATCCCGCTCACCCCTCGATTCGCGACGATCTCGATCCCGTCGCGCGGGTTCATGACCAGATCGAGGTCGCGGATCGGCATCGAGGAGGACACGACGAGCGTCGACCCCGGGGGAAGCCGGTCGACGACGTCGCGGACGACCCGCGGCTCGGTCAGGACGGTCTCGGCGTCGAGGATCGCGTCGAGCCGCTCGCCCGCACCCTCCGCCGCGGTCCGCCACCGGGCGGCCCAGTCGGGGGGAGCCGGCGCATGATCGATGCCGTTGAGGCTGCCCGGATAGACGGCCTCGGCGGTTCCAGCGACGTCCCAGTGCCCCCCGTCAGTCACCACGACGTGCGGCACCGTCCCCAGCCACCCGATCAGCGTCCTCGACAGGCCGACCCGGCCGACGACGACGGCGAGGTCGGGGACATGCGCGGCGACGAACTTCGGGTCGGCCAGCAGGAGGTCGGTTGCGCGCAAGGCGAGCGTACCGCTGCGAGCGCCGCTGTGCGGTTCGGCGATCAACGGCCAGCGCAGCCGCTCGGCGAACCGACGGGTGTCGTCCGGCCGCAGATCGCCGGGGTCGCCGGCGATGACCACGCCGCGCTCGGCGGCCGCGATCCGGGCCTGCAGTTCCGCAGGCGCATGCCGGGCCACCTCGCCGGTGGGGGAGGGGGGTCGCGATGCCCCGAGACCGAGGTCGTGCGGGAACCCGATACCGTCGCTCACCGCAATGAGCGGCTCGCGCAGCGGCAGGTTCAGGTGGACGGGTCCGCTCGGGTTGCCGGTCTCGCCTCGGCAGTGGGCGCACGCGACCGCGATGAGCTCGCGCCACTCATCGACGACTCCTGGCCGGGACTCGGGAGTCTGCACCGTCGGGGCCCACCGCACCGCGCCGCCGTACAGGCCCTCCTGCTCGACGGTCTGGTTGGCGCCGATTCCGTGCAGCTCCGGCGGGCGGTCCGCCGTGAGCACGAGCAGCGGAACCCGGGCCAGGTCGGCCTCGAGCACCGCGCCATGGAAGTACGTCGCGGCCGTGCCGGACGTGCACAGGACGGGGACGACCTGCCGTCCGGCCTTGGCGATTCCCAACGCGAGGTACGCCGCAGACCGCTCGTCGATCCGGACGTGCACCGCGATATCCGGGTGCTCGAGCAGAGCGAGCGCGAGCGGCGTCGAGCGCGATCCCGGCGCGATGACCGCGTGGCGCACCCCGTCGCGGGCGAGTTCGTCGACCACGACGAGCGCGAACGCCCGACCGGCGTTCTCCGCCTCAGCGCCCACCGAGCACCTCCTGGGCGTCCCGTCGCCGCTGCTGCCAATGCCGCTCAACCTCGATCGGCGCGAGCGCGCCACCCAGCAGGTCGGGTTCCGGAGCGCGGGCCAGGACCGGAAGTGACCCGCGGTCCGGGACCAGCGACGCGGAGCACACATCGCCGTCGAGGAGCGGCACGGTCGCCAGACCGCATGCGTACGGCAGATCGTCGAGAGCACCCGCGAGGGCAAGGCCCGCCGCGATGCCGATGCTGGTCTCGATCGCACTCGAGACGACCA
Organism: Mycobacteriales bacterium; assembly: GCA_035501255.1. Lineage (GTDB taxonomy): Bacteria > Actinomycetota > Actinomycetes > JAFAQI01 > JAFAQI01 > JAFAZI01. Next base: position 4,305 of record DATJWM010000008.1, read on the forward strand.
CCGGCAGGCCGCATCGTTCGGCGATCCGCAGGCAGGCGCGCACGCCACCGAGCGGTTGCACCTTGAGGACGACGATGTCGGCGGCCGAACGAACCGCGACCCGTTCGGGGTCGTCCGCCTTACGGATCGACTCGTCGGCCGCGAGCCGAACATCGACGCGACGCCGCAAGGCCGCCATGTCCTCCAGCGACGCGACCGGTTGCTCGGCGTATTCGAGGTCGAACGCCGACAGTTCCCGCAGCGCCTTGGTCGCCTCGTCGAGGGTCCAGCCGGCGTTCGCGTCGACGCGTACGCGACCGGTGCTCCCGAGCGCGTCGCGCACCGCCTCCACCCGCGCGAGGTCGTCGGTGAGGCTCTGCCCGGGTTCGGCGACCTTGACTTTCGCCGTCGCGCATCCCGATGCCGCGACCAGATCGTGGGCCTGCTGCGGCGCGATCGCCGGGACGGTGGTGTTGACCGCGACCCGGGACCGCCGCGGCGACGGCCAGCCGTCGTTGGCGGCTTCGAGCGCGGCCGCGAGCCAGCGCGCGCTCTCCGTCGCGTCGTACTCGGGGAACGGGGAGAACTCTCCCCAGCCCGACGGGCCGGAGATCAGCATTCCCTGGCGCCGCTGTTGGCCGCGGAAGGGGATCCGCATCGCGAGGTCGTAGGTCGAGACCGTCACCGCGCGGCGAGGAGCAGTCCGAGGGCGAGGAGGGCGGCGATCGCGAGCTCGAGCTTGCCGGTCCCCCCCAGGGCCGGGATCAAGGCTCGCCCGACGCCGCCGCCGCGCACCGCGCTCACCGGCTCACGAGCGAGCGGGACGGCGAGGATCGCGAGCACCGGCCAGGCCGATCGAGCGGCGAGCGGTTCACCGACGACCGCGAGAACGATCCCGGCACCGACGGCGAGGACGAACAGTTGGCGGGTTCGGGCCTCGCCGATCCGTACCGCCAGGGTGCGCTTGCCGGCGATCGCGTCGGTTGGCACGTCGCGCAGGTTGTTGACGACGAGGATCGCCACCGCGAGGACACCGGTCGCGACCGCACCCACCCACGCGGTCAACGGCATCGTGCGGTGCTGGACGTAGGAGGAGCCGAGCGTGGCGACCAGCCCGAAGAAGACGAAGACGAACACCTCACCCAGACCGCGAGAGGCGTACGGCCGCGGCCCGCCGCTGTAGCCGAGCAACGCGAGGAACATGCCGACGCCGACCACCAGCAACCACCAGGAGACGAGGGCCGCGAGCAGGAAACCGGCGAGGGCCGCGACCCCCATCGCGACGCCGATGGCGACGCGCATCGCGCGCGGCGTGACCAGGCCGCTCGCGACCGCTCGCCGCGGGCCGGCGCGCTGCACCGTATCGACCCCCCGTACGCCGTCGAAGTAGTCGTTGGCGAAGTTCACGGCGACCTGGACCGAAAGCGCGACCACCACGACGAGGGCGAACCTGCCCCACAGGATGCCCGTCGACGCGACCCCCGCCGCTGTGCCGACGATGACCGGGGCGAGCGATGCCGGCAGCGTGCGAGGGCGCGCCGCCTCGACCCACACGTTCACCCGGTCGTCTCCCTATCGTCTGCTTGGCCGTCCACTCGCCGTCCTCCCGCGACCGCCACTACCGTCGTACAACGATGCCAGCCCAGCACACCGGCCGACTCCGCACCCTCGCCTATCCGCCGGGTGAGGAGTTCATCGCCGCCTTCGACGAGGCCTGGGATCGCGGTGACGCCGTGCTGCCGCTCGATCCGGCCGCCCCGGCAGCAGTGCGCGACCGGCTGCTTGCTGCCGTACGGCCGGACGAGCCGCTCGAGCCGGATGTCGCGCTGGTGATCGCGACCTCGGGCTCAACCGGAGAGCCCAAGGGAGTGCTCCTCAGCCGCGACGCGGTGCACGCATCGGGAGAGGCCGCCTACGCGCGGATCGGACGGGACCCGAACGATCGGTGGGTGTCCTGCCTGCCGTGGCAGCACATCGGTGGCCTCCAGGTGATGCTGCGGGCCCGGATGTTCGGGTTGCCGCTCACGATCCTCGACCGGTTCGACGTCGATCGCTTTGCCGCGGTTGACGCGACTCTCGCCTCCATCGTGCCGACCCAACTCGCGCGGCTGCTCGACGCGGGTGTCGACCTTTCCCGCTTCCGGGTGATCCTCGTCGGGGGTGCGGCCACCCCGGCCCCGTTGCTGGCGCGGGCCCTCGACGCCGGTGCCCCCATCGTCACGACGTACGGGATGAGCGAGACCTGCGGCGGGTGCGCGTACTCCGGCGTCCCGCTCGACGGGATCGACATCCGGCTCGGGCCCGGGGGGCGGATCGAGGTCCGTGGACCGACCGTCATGTCGGGTTACCGGCTGCGTCCCGATCTCAGCGAGCAGGCGTTGGTCGGTGGCTGGCTTCTGACCGCCGACATCGGCGCGTTCGGCCGAGACGGGCGACTCGACGTCCGCGGGCGAGTGGACGACGTCGTCATCAGCGGCGGTGAGAACGTCGTGACGACGCATGTCGCCGCTGTGCTGTCGGGTCATCCGGCGCTCGACGCGGTCGCGGTCACCGGCGTCGATGACCCCGAGTGGGGCCAGCGGGTGGTGGCGGTCGCCGTGGTGCGTCCGGGTCAGCCGACACCGACCCTGGCCGAGGTGCGCGAGTGGTGCGCGGACCGGCTGGATCCGCCGTCACGGCCGCGCGGCCTGGTGGTGGTGGCGAATGTTCCGATGCTCGGCTCCGGGAAGCCGGACCGGCAAGCGATCCGCCGCCTGGCCGAGCGGGCGGACCGGCCCGGTCAGGCGGCCGAGGCCTAGCCCCTACGCCGATTCCGCCCGGAGCCAGTCCGCCGCGGCGAACTCCTCGGAGTAGACCTCCTCGGAGTGCATGGGTGTCGCCAGATCGAGCAGCAGCGTCAGCGGTACTCCCGCCTCCAACAGTGACAGCGCCATGGCGGTGCCGTCGTGCACATCGGACGACCGAGTCTCCTTGGTCATCGCGTTCTCCTTTTGTCGCTTCCCCACGTAGTTCCTCGGCTCCATTCGGAGCAGTGGTAATCCGCCATTCGGGCTACTTCGACGGCGAACCCTGTCGACATATCCGACTTTTCGGGCAAGAGCCTCAGGGCCGTCCGAGGGCCCGGTAGTGCCAGCCCGCGTCCCGCCACCGTTGCGGGTCGAGCGCGTTGCGACCGTCGACGATGTTGCGGTGCGCGACCACGCCGTTGAGCACGGCGGGATCCATCTCGCGGAACTCCTGCCACTCGGTGAGGTGCAGCACAAGGTCGGCGTCGCCGGCGGCGGCAACTGCCGACGGTGCGTAGGTCAGATGGGGGTACATCGTCCGGGCGTTGTCCATCGCCGCCGGGTCGTAGACGGTGACGAGCGCGCCCAACCGTTGGAGCCGGCTGGCGACGTCCAGGGCCGGCGAGTCACGGATGTCGTCGCTGTCGGGCTTGAACGCTGCCCCAAGAATCGCCACCCGGCGGTGACGGACGGAGTCGTCGAGGAGCTCGCGGGCGAGGTCGACCATGCGGGCGCGGCGGCGCAGGTTGATGGCGTCCACCTCGGTGAGAAACGACAGCGCCTGATCGACGCCGAGCTCCCCGGCGCGGGCCATGAATGCCCGGATGTCCTTGGGCAGGCAGCCGCCGCCGAAACCGAGCCCGGCATGCAGGAACCGGCCACCGATCCGCGTGTCGTGCGACAGCGCCTCGGAGAGCTTCTTCACGTCGGCGTGGGTGACCTCGCATACCTCGGCCATCGCGTTGATGAAGGAGATCTTGGTGGCCAGGAAGGCGTTGGCCGCGACCTTGACGAGCTGTGCGGTCGCGAGATCGGTGACGACGAGCGGGGTGTCGGCCGCGAGCATCGGCGCGTAGACCGCGCGCATGATCTCCTCGCCGCGTGTGCTGGTGACGCCGATCACGAGGCGGTCCGGGTGCAGGGTGTCCTCGACCGCGAAACCTTCGCGGAGGAACTCGGGATTCCAGACCAGCTCGATCTCGTTGCCCGCGGGGGCTTCGTTGACGATCCGGTCCGCGATCCGCTCGGCAGTGCCCACCGGCACCGTCGACTTTCCGGCGAGCGTGCATGGCCGGGTGAGGAGCGGGAGCAACTCGTCGATGCAGCGATGGACATAGCGAAGGTCTGCGGCGTACTCACCGGCCTTCTGCGGGGTCCCCACACAGAGGAAGTGCACGTCACCGAAGCCGGCCACCTCCGGGTAAGAGGTCGTGAAGCGCAGACGTCCCGACTCGATGTTCTTGCGGAGCAGCGGTTCGAGTCCCGGCTCGTAGAACGGGACCTCGCCGGCCGAAAGCCGCGCCACCTTCTCCGCGTCGACGTCGAGGCCGAGCACGTCGTATCCCAGCTCGGCCATGCACACCGCGTGGGTCGCGCCGAGATAGCCGGTCCCGAGCACAGTCATCCGTGGTGCAGGCATTGGAAAATCGTACGGCGGCGACGCCGCATCGACCCTTCCATCCCGGTTTCGCACCTCATTACGATGGCGCCGTGGACTCCGACTTCGACCTGTTCACGTTGCCGGAGGAGCATCAGCTGCTCCGGGCGACGGTTCGCGCGGTCGCCGACGACAAGATCGCGCCGCGAGCGGCCGAGATCGACGAGACCGCGCAGTTCCCGTGGGACGTGCACGACGCCCTCGTGGCCGCCGACCTGCATGCCGTCCACATCCCGGAGGCCTACGACGGTGTGGGTGCCGATGCGATCGCCTCGGCCATCGTCATCGAGGAGATCGCGCGTGCCTGTGCGGCCTCCTCGCTGATTCCGGCGGTCAACAAGCTCGGAACGATGGGCATGATCCTGGCCGGCGCCGAGGAACTCAAGGCGACCTACCTCCCGCGGCTGGCCCGCGGTGAGGGAATGTTCAGTTACTGCCTGTCCGAGCCCGAGGCGGGAAGCGACGCGGCCGCGATGAAGACCCGCGCCATCCACGAGGGCGACGGGTGGGTCATCAACGGGGTGAAGCGCTGGATCACGGGCGGCGGGGTCTCGTCGTACTACACCGTCATGGCGGTCACCGACCCCGACAAGGGGGCGAACGGGATTTCCGCGTTCGTCGTCGAGAAGGCGGACGCCGGGGTCAGCTTTGGCGCGCCGGAAAGCAAGCTCGGCATCAAGGGCTCGCCGACGACCGAGGTCTACTTCGACGACGTGCGGATCCCGGGCGACCGGATCATCGGCGCGCCGGGATCCGGCTTCAAGACTGCACTCGCCACCCTCGATCACACTCGCCTCACCATCGGTGCGCAGGCCTTGGGGATCGCGCAAGGCGCGGTCGACTACTGCACGCAGTACGTCCAGCAACGCCAGCAGTTCGGCCGTCCGATCGCGGAGTTTCAGGGAGTGTCGTTCCTGCTTGCCGACATGGCGATGAAGACCGAGGCGGCCAGGTCCCTGATCTACACCGCCGCGGCCGCGTCGGAGCGGCTCGCCCCGAACCTGACGTTCCTGTCCGCGGCCGCCAAGTGCTTCGCCTCGGATGTGGCGATGGAGGTCACGACCGACGGCGTACAGCTTCTCGGCGGCTACGGCTACACCAAGGACTATCCGCTGGAACGCATGATGCGGGACGCGAAGATCACCCAGATCTATGAAGGCACCAACCAGATCCAGCGGCTGGTGATGGCGCGCAACCTGTTGAAGGCCAGTCCGCTGCGTTGACCGGGCCGGCCGCTGCGCCCTACGACGCGCTTCTCGTCCTGTCCTTCGGAGGTCCCGAGGGCCCGGACGACGTCCGACCGTTCCTGGACAACGTGACCCGCGGTCGCGCCGTCCCTGCGGAGCGGCTCGCTGCCGTGGCGGAGCACTATCTCGCCTTCGGCGGGGTGTCGCCGATCAACGCGGCCAATCGGGCGCTGGTCGCCGACGTGCGTGCTGAGCTGGGGCGACACGGGATCACCCTCCCCGTCTTCTGGGGCAACCGGAACTGGCATCCGTTCGTGACCGACGCGATGCGGGAGATGGCCGGTGCCGGCGTCCGGCGAGCGCTCGTCTTCTGCACCTCGGCGTACGCGTCGTACTCGTCTTGTCGGCAGTACCTCGAGGACCTCGAGCGGGCGCGACAGGAGGTGGGCGATTCCGCTCCGCGGGTCGAGAAGCTCCGGCACTACTTCGACCACCCGGGGTTCATCGCGCCACAGATCGACGCAGTGCGCGCGGCGCTGGACGGCCGCGGCGCCGAGCGCCGGGCTACCACCCGGTTGGTCTTCACCGCGCACTCGATCCCGCTCACGATGGCCACGGTGTCGGGTCGGGGGGGCGACACCTACGTTCGCCAGTTGCTCGCCGCGTCGGACCTCATCGCCCGCGCGGCCGCGCCCGACCTCGGGTGGGAGCTTGCCTTCCAGAGCCGCAGCGGCCCTGGGTCGGTGCCCTGGTTGGAACCCGACATCGGCAATCGGCTGCGCGACCTGGTCGTCGACGGGGTTCGTGACGTGGTCGTCGTACCGGTCGGGTTCGTGAGCGACCATGTCGAGGTGGTCTGGGACCTCGACCACGAGGCGGCCGGAATCGCGGCCGAGCTCGACCTCGGGTTTGCCCGGACGCCGACGCCCGGCGGCGATCCGCGGTTCGTCGCGATGGTGCGCGAGCTCCTCGACGAGCGCCTCGATCCGTCGGTCGAGGTGCGGGCGCTGTCGGATCTCGGTCCCAGTGGTGCCGACTGCTCGACAACCTGCTGCCTCCCGGATCGCCCAACTGTCAGCTAACGGTCGTTCTGCCGGCGAAAACGCCCAGCTTCTGACGGTTGGGCGAGGCGGGACTAGCCTGCGCTCCGTGGTCGAAGAAGGGGATCTGCTCTGGCGGCCCTCGGCGGACCGGGTCGCTCGCTCGCACCTGACGGCGTTCGCGGACTCCGTGGCCGAGGCAAGGGGGCGCACGTTTTCCTCCTACGCCGATCTCCACCGCTGGTCGGTGGACGAGCTCGAGGAATTCTGGGGCGATCTGACCGACTGGCTTGCGATCCGCTGGTCGACCGACCCCATCGAGGTGCTTGCCGACCGCAAGATGCCAGGGGCGCGATGGTTCACCGAGGGCCGGCTGAACTATGCCGAGCACCTGCTGTATCCGCTCGTTGCCGTCGATGAGGACTCCGAGGCAGTGATCGCGGTCCGCGAGGACGACCGCCGAACGGCGCTGACCTGGCGGGAGCTGCGCGCCCAGGTCGGCTGCCTCCGGCACTGGATGCGCGCTCGCGGCGTCGGTCGCGGGGATCGGGTCGCCGCGTTGCTGCCCAACGGGCTCGAGGCGCTCGTCGCGGTGCTGGCGACCGCGTCGCTGGGCGCCATTTGGTCGAGCTGTTCACCCGACTTCGGTCCGACGGCGATCGCGGACCGGTTCGCCCAGATCGAGCCGAAGGTGCTGTTCACCGTCGACGGATACTGCTACGGCGGCGCGAGCTATGACATCAGGTCCACGGTCGAGGAGCTTCGTCGCTCCCTTCCGAGTCTCGAGCACACCGTCCTCGTCGGCTACCTCGATGACGATGCGATCCTCGACGCGAGCGTGCGGTGGCCCGAGGCGCTCGCGGACAGCGCTCCGCCGGCGTTTGAACCGATGGGTTTCGCCGAGCCGCTGTGGGTGCTGTTCTCCTCGGGCACGACCGGCTTGCCGAAGCCGATCCTGCACGGTCACGGGACGATGCTGGTCGAACACGCCAAGCAGCTGCGGCTCCATCTCGACCTGGGCGCGGACGACCGGTTCTTCTGGTTCTCGACGACCGGGTGGATGATGTGGAACCTCCTGATCTCCGCCCTTGCGGTCGGCTCGAGCATCGTCCTGTACGACGGCAACCCCGCCTACCCGGACGCCTCCCGGATCTGGCGGCTTGCCGAGGCCGAGCGGATCACGTCCCTGGGACTCGGGGCGCCGTTCATTCAGGCGTGTGCAAAAGCCGGACTGCGGCCCCGCGACACCCTCGACCTCAGCGCCTTGCGGTCGGTCGGCTCCACCGGGGCGCCGTTGCCGCCCGAGGGGTTCGCCTGGGTGTACGACGCGGTCGGGCCTGATCTGATGCTGTCCTCGCTCTCCGGTGGCACCGATGTCTGCAGCGCGTTTGTCGGCGGAGCGCCCTGGCTTGCGGTCCGCGCCGGCGTGATCCCTGCTCGGATGCTGGGTTGTGCCGTCGAGGCCTTTGACGCGCGGGGCCGGCCGGTCCTCGACGAGGTCGGTGAGCTCGTGATCACGGCCCCGATGCCGTCGATGCCGGTCGGGTTCTGGAACGACCCGGACGGGTCCCGGTTGCGGGAGGCGTACTTCGAGAACTACCCCGGGGTGTGGCGGCACGGCGACTGGGTGAAGTTCGCCTCCGACGGGTCATGCGTGATCTACGGGCGCAGCGACTCGACCCTCAACCGCGGCGGCGTCCGGATGGGGACGAGCGAGTTCTACCGCGTAGTGGAGGAGCTTCCCGAGGTCGAGGACTCGATCGTCATCGACACCTCGGCGGCCGGGGTCGAAGGCAGGCTGCTGTTGTTCGTCGTCCTGACTCCGGGCGCATCGCTCAACGACGTGACGATGGCGTTGCGCAAGCGGATTCGCTCGCAACTCTCGCCGCGGCACGTCCCGGACCGGGTGATCGCGATCGAGGCGGTGCCCAGGACGCTCAATGGGAAGAAGTGCGAGGTGCCGGTCAAGCGGGTGCTGGCCGGCGTACCGCTCGCCGAAGCGGTGTCCGCGGGCTCGCTGAAGGACCCGACCACCATGACCCCGTTCGTCCAACTGTCAGCAACCGGGCATTCCGGCGGCCACAACCCCCGATAATTGACAGTTTGGCGGGATCAGTCGAGGCGCGGGTATCCGGGGACAGTGACGCCGAGGGTGTGGCTGACCCGTTCGGCCTCGGCGTGCGCGGAAAGGCGGGCCGGATCCGGGTGCCGCACCAGGACCGCCGATCCGCTGACCGCGAGCGGTCCGATGAGTGCGTAGCCGAGTCCTCCCGGTACGTCGTACCCGATCGTCGTGAGCACCCGCGCGCCGTGCGGGAGGTCCGTCGCGGTCGCGGCCAGGACATCGTCGCCGGTGGGAGCGGTCGGCACGAACTGGTCGGGTTGGGTGGCGACGAGCCGGCTGAAGTCCGCCCCCATCGGCTCGAAGGTCAGGACGTGACAGTCGCCGCCCGCGTCTTCCTCGCCGGCGAAGGAGAGGTCTCCGTCGGCGGAGAACGAGACGATGCCCCCCGCCGCCCAAGTTGCCAGGATGATGATCGCGGTCTGCCAGTGCAACGGAAGCCGAACGCTGACGACGATGCCTTCCTCGACGCCATGTTCCTCGAGGTAGTTGGCCGTTTTCGCGACCCAGTTCGCGGTCGTGGCCACCGAGAGCTCGACCCGCTCGCCGGTCGAGTCGTCGTAGAACGTCAGGAACGGCCGGGCGCCGTCCGCTCGCAACTCGGCGTTCAGCAGATCGGTGGGTGTGGTCACCTGTTGAGCATGCGGTAGTCCGCCGTCGCGGCGCCATCTCGCGATTCACCCGGGCGGCGGGTGTCGCGAGCCAACGCGGTGAGTTATCCAGGTCTACGCTTAGTGGAGAACCACAACGAACCACGATCACGACAGTCGGGACAGACGGGGAGGGAGCCGCTCGTGGCCCCCCGGGTGCTCGTCGACGCGACCGCGGTGCCCGCCGATCGTGGCGGTGTCGGGCGGTACGTCGACGGACTACTTGCAGCACTTGGCAGTGCCGGTGCTGACCTCGCCATTGTCTGTCAGCGCTCGGATTCCGAGCGCTACGCACAGATGGCGCCGCGGGCGGAGGTGATCGCCGGCCCGGCCGCGATCGCTCACCGGCCGGCCCGCCTCGCCTGGGAACAGACCGGCCTCCCGCTCGTCGCGCAGCAGATCGCCGCCGAGGTCGTGCACTCGCCGCATTACACGATGCCGCTGCGGGCCGGGGTTCCGGTGGTCGTCACGATCCACGACGCGACCTTCTTCACCCAGCCGGACGCGGTGTCGCTCGCGAAAGGCAACTTCTACCGCTCCGCCACCCGGACGGCGTTGCGGCGCGCCGCCCGCGTCATCGTCCCGAGCAAGGCGACCCGCGATGAGCTGGTGCGGGTGCTCGACGCCGACCCGACCATCATCGACGTTGCCTACCACGGCGTCGATCCGGCGCTGTTTCACGTGCCAACGGACGCGGACCGGGCCCGGGTCGCGGCGCGCCTCGGACTGCACGGGCCGTACGTCGCCTTCCTCGGTGTCCTCGAGCCGCGTAAGAACGTCCCGGCGCTGATCCGGGGCTGGGTCGAGGCCGTCAACTGGCGCGACGATCCGCCGGCGCTCGTCCTCGCCGGCGGTACCGGCTGGGACGACGAGGTCGACGCGGCGATCGCCGAGGTGCCGAGCCACCTTCGAGTGGTGCGGCCCGGCTACCTCCGCTTCGCGGACCTTCCCGGCTTCCTCGGTGGGGCGACGGTCGTCGCGTTCCCGAGTCACGGGGAGGGCTTCGGCCTGCCGGTCCTCGAGGCGATGGCCTGTGGTACGCCGGTGCTCACGACCCCGCGGCTCTCCCTCCCCGAGGTGGGGGGCGACGCCGTCGCCTACACCGAGCCGGACGCGGAGTCGATCGGAGCCGCGCTCTCGGCGCTGCTCGACGACGCCGGTCGGCGCCAGGCCCTGTCCGAGGCGGCGCTGGCTCGGGCTCGGGAGTTCACCTGGCAGGCGAGTGCAGAAGTGCACCTCGCTTCCTATGCCCGCGCGGCCGCCCTCTCGGCCTGATCGTCGCGACGCCCGTGGAAGCAGTTGTCCTCGTCGGGGGACAGGGGACCCGGCTCCAGCCGTTGACGCTGCGTACGCCGAAGCCGATGCTGCCCCTGGCCGGCGTACCGTTCCTGACTCATCAGATCAGCCGGTTGCAGGCGGCCGGAGTCGACCACCTCGTCTTGGCCACCTCATACCGCTCGGAGGTGTTCACCGAGCACTTCGGTGACGGTCGCGAGCTCGGACTGCGGATCGACTACGTGACCGAGACCGAGCCGCTCGGGACGGGTGGCGGGATTCGCAACGTCCTCGGCCAACTGGACTCGGGGCCGGATGACCCAGTGATCATCGCCAACGGCGACGTCCTGTCCGGGCACAACCTCACGGCCCAACTCGACCTGCATCGGCGGCGAGCGGCGGCGCTGACCTTGCATCTCGTCGAGGTCGACGACCCCAGGGCCTTCGGGTGTGTGCCGATCGATGACGACGATCGCGTGACCGGGTTCATCGAGAAGTCGCCAGAACCGGTGACCAACCGGGTCAACGCCGGCTGCTACGTCTTTGCGCGCCGGGTGATCGAGCGGATTCCCGCCGGTCGCCCGGTTTCGGTCGAGCGCGAGACCTTCCCGGCGCTGCTCGCCGCGGACGAGCTGGTCCTCGGCTATGTCGACAACGCGTACTGGCTCGATGTCGGCACGCCGCGCGCCTTCGTGCGGGGAAGTGCGGACGTCGTTCTCGGCGTCGTCGACTCACCCGCGCTTCCCGGCCCGATCGGCAACGCGCTGATCGATCCGCGGGCGCAGGTGGCGGCCGGTACGACGATCACGGGCGGATCGGTCATCGGCCCCGGTGCGCGGGTCGAGACGGGAGCCGTCGTCGACGCCGCCGTGATCGGTGCCGATGTCGTGGTGGGGGCCGGCGCCACCATCGTGCGCTCGCTGGTCGGATCGGGGGCCCAGGTCGGCGCGAACACGTCGGTGACCGATGCCGTTCTCGGCGACGGTTGCGCGATCGGCGCCGACAACGAACTGGCCGGCGGGATTCGGATCTGGACCGACGCGGTCATCCCCGCCGGTGCGCTCCGGTTCTCGCCGTTGCCGTGACCTGGTCAGCGATGATCCGCACGGTTGCGGTTCGGCCGTCGGCGTCGGCAACCGGCCTCGTCGCGCGCAGACCGTCAGCGGCCAGCGCGCCGGCGAGTCGGCCCAAGACGTAGCCGACGGTAAGCGACTCCCCGGCGGCGGTGACCGACCGACCGTCAGGGGCGACCGTGATCGAGACCTCGGGGTGCTCGACGGAGGCGACCGCCCTGTGAACGTCGGAGATGGGTACGCCCACGCCCGACCCCTCGGTCCGACCGGTCGAGTCCGCCGTGCCCGGATGCACTGGCGCGCTTCGCCGTACCACCTCGCGCATCGCCTCCTCGGTGCCGAGGCGGAACATGTCCTGCTCGGCGGCGCGGACGAGTGGTCGTGCTCCGCGCCCAGGATCGTTGCGGGTCAAGGGAAATCCGCGAATGACCGCGACGGGCGTCGACGACAGCTTGCCTTTGACGAGGTCCGCCGCGGCCGCGAGCTCGTCGGCAATCGCGATCACCGTGGCCTCGAGCAGGTGCCCCGCCGCGTCCCGCTGACCGCGTAGGTCCCAGAGCACGTCCAGTCCGGCGGCACCGATCGCGACGTCCGTGACCCCCTCGCGCCACGGACGTCCCATCGTGTCGCTGACGATCACCGCGACGTCAACGCCCAGCTCTGCCCGCAGCGCGTGCCGGATCGCTCGTGCCGACGCGTCCGGGTCGAGCGGGAGCAGGGCAACGGTTCCGGCTGGAACGTTGCTCGCGTCGATGCCGGCTGCCGCCATCACGAACCCGTGATGGGTCTGGACGATCTGCGTGTCACCCCGGCGTGCGACGACGCGCGCCGTCTCGGCCGCCAGGTGGTCCTCGCGCGTGCCCGTGACAAGCCGACCCTCGGCCTTGGACACGACCTTGCTGGTGACCACGAGGATGTCCCCGTCGCGCAGGTCAGGCCCGGCGCGGATCACCCACTCCGCGACGGTGGCTCCCTCGCGTGGCGTGATCTCGGGGATCCCGTCGATTCCCCAGACCTGAACGGACGCCGTCACTCGCTCTCCCCGGAGGCGAGGTCGAGCGCCGCGCGGGCCATCGCCTCCGTGGCGGCGAGGTCGGTCATCATCAACGGCACGGCGGCTGCTCGCAGGCCGGCTGACCGCAGCGAGGACACCGATGATTCGTCGACCAGGTCGACGAGCCACCCGTCGATCAGCCCTCCGCGCGAGCGAGCTCCGTAATGCAGAGCGACCGCGGCCGCGGTGGTCGGGACACCGATCGCCGACAGGCACGCATCTGCCATACCGCGCACGGGTGCATCGCCGACAATAGGCGACAGTCCGACGACCGGTGCGTGCGTGCAGCGCAAGGCGTCGGCGACGCCAGGGACGGCGAGGATGACTCCCACGGACACCACCGGATTGCTCGGGGGCAGGAGGATGACGTCCGCGTCGCGAATCGAGTCGATGACTCCGGGGGCCGGTGTCGCCGCGCCCACCCCGACGACGTCGAAGCCCGTCGCCGCGACCGATGCGCGCAGTTCGACCCACCATTGTTGAAAGTGAACCCGGCGGCCGTCGAGGAGATCCACGTGCGTCTCGATCGGGGTGTTCGTGACCGGAAGCAGGCGCACGCCTGGACGCCAGCGGCGGCACAACCGGTCGGTCACCTGCGAGAGCGGCATCCCGGCGCGCAGCCACTCGCTGCGCAGCAGGTGGGTGGCCAGGTCGAGGTCACCGAGCCCGAACCAAGACGGGATCGGCGAGTCCGCATCGCCGTTCGGAAGTCCCTCGGCGTACGCCGTGAGCTCGGAGCGGACGCGGAACGTCTCATCCTCGCGACCCCAACCCCGTTCGGCCGAGATCCCGCCGCCGAGGGTGTACATCACCGTGTCGAGGTCGGGACAGATCCGCAGTCCGAGCAGGGATAGGTCGTCACCGGTGTTGCCGACCACGGTGATGTCGTGACCGAGCGCCCGGAGCCCCAGCAGGAAACGGGCGCCGCCGATCCCGCCGGAGAGGACAGTGACCTGCACGCAGTGCAGTCTTGCCTACCGGTTCGCCTCCGTGCCGACCGGTTCCGCGTAGGGTCGATGCATGCAGCCTCAGGATGCGGCCGCGGTGATCTCCGATTCCGCGATGCGGCGCGCGCTGCGCCGGGCTGAGGACGGGAAGACCCTCGACGGCGCGGAAGCGGTCATCCTGCTGGGCGCCCGCGGGGCCGACCTCGACCGACTGAGCGCAGTGGCCGGTCGGGTGCGAGATGCCGGCCTCGAGGCGCTCGGCCGGCCCGGCACGGTGACCTACAGCCGCAAGGTGTTCATCCCGCTGACCCGCCTGTGCCGGGATCGCTGCCACTACTGCACGTTCGCGACCACGCCGGGTCGCGTCCCGGCGGCGTACCTCTCTCCCGACGAGGTGATGGACGTTGCCAGGGCGGGTGCTGCCGCGGGGTGCAAGGAGGCGTTGTTCACGCTGGGGGACCGCCCCGAGGACCGGTGGCCGCAGGCGCGCGAGTGGCTCGACGCCCACGGCTTCGACTCGACCCTCGGTTACGTCCGGGCGATGGCGATCAGGGTCCTCGAGGAGACCGGGTTGTTGCCGCATCTCAACCCGGGGGTGATGTCGTGGGAGGACCTTCAGCGGCTCAAGCCGGTCGCGCCCTCGATGGGGCTGATGCTCGAGACGACGGCGGATCTGCCGGCCCACCGCGGAAGCCCGGACAAGGTGCCCGCGGTCCGGCTGCGGGCGATCGAGGACGCAGGCCGGTCGAACATTGCGTTCACGACCGGTCTGCTCGTAGGGATCGGCGAGAGCGCCGCGGATCGGGTCGAATCGCTGTTCGCGCTGCGTGCGCTGTCCCGGCAATACGGGCACATCCAGGAAGTCATCATCCAGAACTTCCGGGCCAAGCCCGACACCGCGATGCGGACGGCGGACGATCTCGGAGTCGACGAGTACGTCGCAACCGTCGCGGTTGCCCGACTGCTCCTCGGTCCCCAAGTGCGAGTCCAGGCGCCGCCGAACCTCGTCGACCCGCAGGAGTGCCGCCGGCTCCTCGCCGCCGGGGTGGACGACTGGGGTGGGGTGTCACCGGTCACCCCCGATCACGTGAACCCGGAGCGGCCCTGGCCGGCGCTGGAGGCGCTGGCCACCCTCAGCGCTGAGTCCGGCTACACCTTGACCGAGCGACTCACCGCCCACCCTCGCTATCTCACCGAACCCTGGCTCGATCCCCGGCTGCGCCCGCACGTCGACGCGCTGCGCGACGACCGTGGCCTGGCAAACCCCGCGGTCACCCCGACCGGGCTTCCGTGGCAGGAGCCGGACGGCGGATGGGATGACGCGGGCCGAGTCGACCTGCACGAGACGATCGACACCGAGGGTCGGATCGACCGCACGCGCTCGGACATCGACACGGCGTACGGCGCCTGGGATTCGGTGCGGGTCAGCGAGGAGGCCAAGAACCGGGGCAGCGCTGTGGCCGAGCCCGCCGCGGTACAGCGGATTCGCCCCGAGTTCGCGACCGCGCTGCGACATGCCGAGCGCGATCCTGCCGGGATCGGCGACTCGGACGCGCTGATCCTGTTCGATGCGTTGCCCGGGGCCGAGATCGAGGCGCTCGCGGAGGTTGCGGACGGCCTGCGGCGGGACGCCGTCGGTGACACGGTGACCTACGTCGTCAACCGCAACATCAACTTCACCAACGTCTGTTACACCGGTTGCCGGTTCTGTGCCTTTGCCCAACGACGAACCGATGCGGACGCCTACACCCTGTCCCTCGACGAGGTCGGCGCACGCGCGGACGCGGCGGTGCTCGTCGGCGCGACCGAGATCTGCATGCAGGGCGGGATCTCGCCGGAGCTGCCGGCCACGGCGTACTTCGATCTTGCCCGCGAGATCAAGCGGCGCCAGCCCGACCTGCATGTGCACGCGTTCTCGCCGATGGAAGTGGTCAACGGCGCCACCCGGATGGGCATGTCGATCCGGGACTGGCTGATCGAGGCGAAGGCGGCCGGGGTCGACTCGCTTCCCGGTACCGCCGCGGAGATTCTCGACGACGACGTTCGATGGGTGCTCACCAAAGGGAAGCTGCCGACCGCGTCCTGGATCGAGGTGGTGACCACCGCCCACAGCGTCGGCATCCCGACCACCTCGACGATGATGTACGGCCACGTCGACACTCCCGCCCATTGGGTCGCACACCTGAAGTTGCTGGCCCGGCTCCAGGCGGAGTCGGGGGGGTTTACCGAGTTCGTGCCGTTGCCGTTCGTGCACCACAACGCGCCGCTCTACCTCGCCGGACTTGCTCGGCCGGGTTCGACCCGGCGAGAAGACCGGGCGGTGCATGCGATGGCGCGGATCCTGTTGCACGGCCAGATCTCCAACGTGCAGACCTCCTGGGTCAAGTTGGGCACCGAGGGTTGTGTGGAGATGCTGCGCGGCGGGGTGAACGATCTCGGCGGCACGCTGATGGAGGAGACGATCAGCCGCATGGCCGGTTCGCAGCACGGGTCACGGCGGACGCCTGCGGAGCTGGTGGCGATTGCGGACGCGGCCGGACGGCCGGCTCGCCAACGTACGACCTTTTACGGCGAGGTGGTGGCGCCGACCCGGACCGAGCTCGAGGTCGCGGGCTGACCTGATCACGCTCGGTCGGCCGGATCCGACGGTGATTTCGGACCGGGAACCGGCCGGCCGACCGGATAGTTGTCCACCGCGATACCACCGGTGCACTTGACTTTCTGGGTACGACGCGCGTGTAATTCCATGCGTGTCATTCCTCGGGCCTTGTTCTGGCGAGCAGACCTGGGCACGCCGTGGGTCGCGTCAGGACGGCCACGGATCGCACGAGGTGGAGGCCAATCTCATGTCCGAGCCGCTGATTCTTCTGCCAGGCGAGGAAACCGAACCGCTGCCGTGGCAGGTCGAGGCCCTCTGTGCGCAAACCGACCCCGAGGCGTTCTTCCCGGAGAAGGGCGGGTCGACCCGTGAGGCGAAGCGGGTCTGCGGCCGCTGTGACGTGCGTGGTGAGTGCCTGTCCTACGCGCTCGCTCACGATGAGCGCTTCGGCATCTGGGGCGGGCTGTCCGAGCGGGAACGCCGTCGGTTGAAAAAGCGCGTCGTCTGACGCCGCCGGCAGCCGACCGTTCAGGAACGGTGGTTGCGGCCTGGCATAAGGTGGGCGCTCGGCTCGCCGCCGCGCGCAGCTTCCCCGCCCTCCGCAGGACCGTGACGTAACCCCACCGATGACGCAGCCAGCGCAGGACGATCCCGAGCTGATCGACGATCCGAACGCGGGTGGTTCGTCCGACGACCGCCTCGCGCGCCAGGTCGTCACCGCCGTCGTCGTCTGCCACGACGGTGCTCGGTGGCTGCCGGAGGTCCTGACCGGGCTCGCCACCCAGACCCGCCGGCCGCAACGATTCGTCGCCGTCGACGTCGCCAGCTCCGACGCCTCGGTGCAGATCGTCCAGGACTCTCTCGGGGTCTCAAGCGTGGTCGCCGTCGACGCCGGGACTTCGTTGCGCGA
The DNA here is from genome assembly GCA_035501255.1 of Mycobacteriales bacterium. Lineage (GTDB taxonomy): Bacteria > Actinomycetota > Actinomycetes > JAFAQI01 > JAFAQI01 > JAFAZI01. The sequence continues at coordinate 21,584 of DATJWM010000008.1, forward strand.
CGCGGTCCAGGCGGGCCTTGACGCTTTCGGCGAACCACCGGCCCAAGCGGAGGACGCCGTCGAGTGGGTCTGGCTGCTGCACGACGACTGCGCTCCCGACCCCACCGCACTGCAGGAGTTGCTGATCCGGGTCACCCTCTCGCCGTCGGTCTGGGTCGCAGGGCCGAAGGTTCGCAGCTGGGAGGGCGACCACCTCCTCGGCGCAGGTCTCACGATCGATGCGACCGGGCACATCGACTCCGGGCTCGACGGGGACGAGCTCGACCAGGGTCAGCGCGACGACGTCGACGACGTCCTGGCGGTCAGCACCGCGGGGGCACTCATCCGCCGGGACGCCTGGGATCTCATCGGCGGCCCGGACCCGGCCTGGTCGAGCTACGGCGCGGAGATCGACTTCGGCTGGCGGATCAACGCCGCCGGCGGTCGGGTCGCCCTTGCTGCGCGCGCTGTCGTCCGGCACGCCCGGGCGAGCGTTGCCGGCCTCCGAGGCCCGAGCGTTTCCCGCATGGACCAGAGCACCACCCGCCGCCGGAACGGAATGCAGGTCGTGCTCGCCAACACGGCCGGGTGGCTCGTTCCCCTCTTGCTGCTCCGGTACCTCGTTGGCGGACTCGGCCGGGCCGTCGGTCTGCTGCTTGTCTCCCGAGCGCCCGGCGCCGCGCTCGCGGAATTGCGCGCCGTCGCCGGGGTGTATGCCGCGGTGCCTCTCGTCCTCACCGCACGGCGACAACGCGCGCGGACCCGTGAGGTGTCGCACCGCGAGTTGCGGCACCTGTTCCCGCGGGGAGCGCGTCGCTGGCGGTCCTCGCCGTTACGCGTGGGGCTTCTCACCCACCACCGTCCGGTGCGGGTGCGACTGTCCACCTCGACCGAGACCGGGCCGGTGTCCGAGGACGCCGAGTCGATGGCGCTCGGGGAAAGCGCCGTCCTGCGATTCCTCACCAAGCCGGCCACCGTGTTGTTCCTCGGGCTGACGATCCTCGCCGTCCTCGCCGGCCGCCAGGTCCTTGGCGCGACGTTGTACGGCGGTCGTCTTCTGCCGACCCCAGCCGGCGCGAGTGAGTTGTGGTCGTCCTACGTTGCGGGCTTCCACCCGTCGGGGATCGGCTCGATGATTCCGTCACCACCCTGGCTTGCGGTCATCGCGGCGCTGTCCAGCGTCGCGCTCGGCAAGGCCTGGTTCGTCGTCGCCGTTCTCACCCTGGGCGTCGTACCGCTGTCCGCGCTCAGTGCCTTCACGGCCGCGCGCGCCGTCACGACCTCGGTGCGGATCAGGGTGTGGGTGGCGATCGGATACGGGCTACTTCCCGCGATGACGGGTGCGGTTTCCGGTGGCCGGTTGGACGTGGCGGTCGCGGCGATTCTGCTCCCGCAGGTGATGCGGGCGATGGCGGTGGCGCTCGGCCCCTCGACCGGACGCCCGCGCTGGCGAGCGGCGATCGGGGCCGGCCTGTTGTTGGCCCTGCTGGTGGCGTTCGCGCCCCTGCTGTGGCCGATCGCGCTCGTCGCAGCCGCGACTGGGATCGCGTTCGCCGCGCTGGCTGCCGAGCCGGCGAGTGCGCTGCTCGCCCGGGTGTACGCGGCCGTCGCGATTCTCGCCCTGCCGGTGGTGGTGCTGCTTCCGTGGAGCGCGTACGTCTTCGCTCATCCCTCGGTTGCGGTCGATGGCAGCGGTCTTCCCGAGTTTTACGCCTCCGTTCATCCCCCGTCCGGAGTCGCGCTGACCCTGCTGCACGCGGGCGGGCCCAATCAGCCGCCGGTCTGGATCGGCGTGGCGATCATCGCGGCGGCGGTGCTCGGACTGACCCGCCGCAGCCGAGTCGTGGCCGCGTGGCTGGGCGTCGTCCTGCTCGTGGCCGGCGTCGCGATCGCCGTGGCGATGACGCGCGACGCCGGAGTGACACCTGGCTATCCGGCGACCCGCCACTGGCCGGGTCTGGCCTTGCTGGTCGCCGGGGCCGGTGCGTTGCTGGCCGCACTGGTCGGAGCGGTCGGTGCCCGTCCCGCCCTGCGGGCGCATAGTTTCGGCTGGCGCCAGCTCGCCGCAGTGGTGATCGTCGTCCTGGCCCTCGCTTCGACCGCGACAGTCGCCGTGGGGTGGCTGGTTCGGGGGACCAGCGGCCCGCTGACCTCCGGTAACCCTGCGGTCCTGCCGCTGTTCGTGCAGTCCGAGCTCCAGGTCGACACCTCACCGCGGGCCCTCGTGTTGCGCTCGACCGGCCGGTCCGTCTCCTACGCGCTCGTCCGGCGCCCGAGCGGGCCGATTCTCGGCGACGCCGACGTCGCGCCCCGTCCTGGTTCGGTGGCGGCGGCTCGCCTGGCCGATGCAGTGCGCGACTTGCTCGCGCAACGCCCGGGCGCCGCGGGTGAGCTCGCCCCGTTTGCCATCACCTACATCGTGGTCCCCGACGCCAGCGTCGCGCGGGTACAGGCCGCGCTCGGTCGGGCGTCGACGTTGACGGTCATCCCGGCCAGCGGCGCGACCGTCTGGCGCGCCGGCCTCCCGACCGGCGAGCTCATGCTGCTCTCACCGGAGGCGGCGACTCGGGCGCTCGATCCGGCGACGACCGTCGCTCCCCTCGGGCAAGTGCTCCCGGCGAAACCCGGCTCGGCGACGGTCCAGATCCCACCCGGTCCGCCCGGTCGAATCGTCGTCCTTGCCGAGACCACCAGCAAACGGTGGCGGGCCAGCGTCAACGGCCAGTCGTTGACGCCGAGGACGGCGTACGGGTGGGCGCAGGCGTTTGTCGTTCCGGCGTCCGGGGGAGACCTTCAGCTCGACCGACCCGCCGGTGGGCGCGACGCATTGTTGTGGCTCCAGTTGGTGGTCCTGGTCGCCGCGCTCGTCGCGATCGTGCCGGTGCAGCGCGTCGATCACTCGGCGGTGACGTCATGAGGCGGCTCCCGCTCGCGCTCACCATCGCGGCGCTCGTCATCCTCGCGGTCGTGGGATCCCTGACCGGTTCGTCTGCGGCGCCGCAGGTGAGCGCACCCGTCACGATTCCGGTCACCGCACTGACCCTCGTCTGCCCGCCGATCAGCGGTTCGTCGGGGGAGAACGCGATGATCGTGGCAACCAACGCGGCCGGGGCGCTGACGCCGCCCACCCAGGCGGTTGGTGAGGTGAGGGCAACCGTCCTCGCCGGGCGCAAGAGCACGACCACCCGGTTGCACCTGACGCCCAACGCCACGATCAAGGCTCGGCGGGGGGTCAACCAGACCGTGGAGATCGTCGCGCGAGGCTCGATCGCCGCGGCGCTCGCCGCGGACCAGTTGGCCGAGACCGGCACTGGTCGCTACCGCGGATTGCGCGGCGGGCGCTGCGAAACCCCTGGCACCGACTGGTGGTTTGCCGGTGCGGAGGGACGGGTCGGGTTCAGCGACACGTTGACCGTCGCGAACCCGGCGCCGACCGCGGCCCTGGTGGCCGTGTCGATCTGGAGCGACAAGGGTCAGGTCGCCAACAGCCGGCTCGACTCGGTTCGGGTGCCGGCGCGGTCGGTCGTGCGCCTGCCGATGGCGACGGTCGCGCCGGACCGGGCGTCGCTGGTCCTGCACGTCCACGCGAACAGTGGCGCCGTGACGGCGACCGTGATCGATCGGCGTACCGCGGCGCTTCGGTCCAACGGCGGGGACAACCTTCCGCCGACGCAGGGACCGACCCGGCACGCGGTCCTCAGCGGGTTCGCTGCCGGGATGGGTCCGCGGTGGGTCATCGTCGGCAACCCGACGCCGGTCGACGCGACCGTCACGATGCGATTGGCGGCCAGATCCGGAACCTTCACGCCGACGGTCGCGAACCAATTGGTCATTCCTGCCGGTCGAACCCGTGCGATCCGGCTGACGTCGGCGTTCGGGTCCTCACCCGGTGCGGTGGAGGTCAACAGCGATCAGCCGGTGGTGAGCGAAGGGCTGTCCGTCACGCCACAACGGCCGCGCCGTCCGGACCTGATGTGGGTGGCGGCAACACCGGCGCTTGATGGGTCTGCGGTCGTCGCGGCCGGGCGGGATCCCGACGCTGGGCCAACCACGTTGGTCCTGACCGCCCCGCAGGGCGCGACGAGTGTGCGGGTCACCGGCTTGAGCGGGCGCTCCCGCTCGATCGCCGTCCCCGCGGGGCGAACGGTGTCGGTCGACATCACGGACACGATCAAGACCCACTCACCCGATCAGTGGAGTTTCGTCGTGGCACCGAAGGGGCCAGGTCCGGTCTACGGTGCGCGGATGCTGTCGTTCGCGGGCGCCCACGGCGCGCTCGTCACCGGACAGCCGTTGGTGGCGCTGCCGGGCCCGACAACCCTGACCCAGGTGCGCGAGGATCCACGAGTGGCCGTGAACGGTGGGTAAACCGTTCGCGGCGGCGGCTCACGACGAGGATTCGCCGGGACCGAAGCCAGGATCGACGACGTCAGGATCCAACCCGAGGTAGTTGGCGATCACCTGTACGACCACGTCATGGATCAGGTCCTCGAGGTCCTCGATCGAACGCGCGCGGAGCTCGATCGGCTTGCGGTACAAGACGATGTGCGTCGGTCGCCGCCCATGCCCGGGGATGATCTGGGCAAGCACGACGCCGCCTGATTCGATCGCGCCCTCGAGCAAAGGGTGAGTCGGGTCGAGGTCGGTGCTGGGCACGAGGTCGACGGCGAACTCGACTCCGGCCAGTTGCTCGCGCCAGCGATGCTCGACGTGCTCGACCGCGCTGCTCGCGATCCGGTCGAAGCGGTCCGCCGGCGCGGTCGCGATCGGGACGCCGCGACCGACGAGCGGCCCGCGGATGCCACGCCCGTGGCGGTCGCGCCTCACGGGGCAAGCCTAATGGCGCTGTGGAGGCCCGCTGGGCCCGCGCAACTCTGCGGCGACACGAGGCGCGTTGAACCGCGCGGTGATGGCCGTGGGTGCTCGTGGGCGGTACCGTCGCGCGAGTGAGCCCACTGCGCCGCTGCTCGCGGATTACCTGCGCCCGCGCTGCTGTGGCCACGCTCACCTACGTGTACTCCGACTCGACAGCAGTGGTCGGCCCGCTGGCGACGTACGCCGAACCGCACTCCTATGACCTGTGCGAGGTCCATGCGCACGGGCTGACCGCTCCGCGCGGTTGGGAAGTGGTTCGGCTCGACATCGATGCGGCGAGCGCCACCCCGGGGGCCGACGATCTCGAGGCGCTCGCGGACGCGGTCCGCGAGGCGGCCCGGCCGGTGGGCCCGTTCATCGAGGGACCGCCGCCGTTGCCCGAGTTCGATCTCGAGGAGATTGCCCGTCGCGGTCACCTCCGCGTCCTGCGGACGCCGACCACCTCCTGAACCAGCCGCGGGCGCGGCCGGTCGGAGGTATTAACCGATTTGCGGCGGAAACGCCCGGTTCTCAAGGGAACTCGAGGCACCGCCGATGGTTGGTGCCTAACCATGACGTCCACTCCTGGAGACCCCACGCCATGAAGACCACTGCCCGCCACCAGATCCCCGAGCAGCGCACCGCCTCGCCCTCGTCGCTGACCCGCCCCGGAGCGCGCAGTGGCGCCGAGTGCCCGAGCTGCGGGAGTGAGCGTCTGACGTTGCTGGTGATGACGCTCACCGACGGCTCGCCCGTGAGCTTCTCCTCGTGTCACAACTGCGAGCACCGGGTCTGGACCGGCGAGGCCGGTCGACTGGAGTTCTCCGACGTTCTGAGCCGCGCCACCAAGCGCAAGGCCTCCTGATCGCTTCGCCCACCTGTCACTTAACGGGCGTCTGCCGTCGCAGAATGACCGGTAACTGACAGTTGGACGAAACCTGGCCTTCTCCGGGCTGGGCTAGCGTCGGCCACGTGAGCACGCTCGACGCGATCTTCAAGGCCTATGACATCCGGGGGATCGTCCCTGACGAGCTCGACGAGTCGATCGCCCGAGCGGTCGGGGGTGCTTTTGTCGCGCACCTCGGCGCGAGCCGGGTCGTCACCGGCTACGACATGCGCGACTCCTCGCCCGGTCTCGCTGCCGCCTTTGCCGCCGGCGCGAGCGAGCAGGGCGCCGATGTGGTCGAAATCGGCCTCGCCTCGACCGACCTGCTCTACTTCGCCTCGGGCTCGCTCGATGTGCCCGGGGCGATGTTCACCGCCTCGCACAATCCGGCCCGATACAACGGGATCAAGTTGTGTCGGGCGGGCGCTGCTCCGGTCGGCGAGGACAGCGGTCTCGCGGACATCCGGTCGCTCGTGGAGGCCGGCGTTCCTGCCTCCGCCGCTTCGCGCGGAACGGTGTCCCAGCGCTCGATGCTCGCGGGATATGCGGCGTACCTCAAGGGGCTCGTGCCGGGCCTCGAGCAGATCCGGCCGCTGGCGGTGGTCGTCGACGCGGGTAACGGCATGGGCGGCCTGACCGTGCCGGAGGTCTTCGCCGGTCTGCCCCTGGAGGTCACCGCGCTCTACTTCGAGCTCGACGGGAGCTTCCCGCACCACGAGGCGAACCCGCTCGACCCAGCGAACATGCGCGACCTGCAGGCGGCTGTGCGCAGCACTGGCGCCGACCTCGGACTGGCCTTCGACGGCGATGCCGACCGGTGCTTCGTGGTCGACGAACGGGCCGCGATCGTCCCCCCGTCGGCGCTCACGGCACTGATCGCCGACCGCGAACTGAGCCGCGAGCCGGGGGCGAGCATCATCCACAACCTCATCACCTCCCACGCCGTGCCTGAGATCGTCCGGGAGCGGGGCGGCGTCCCGATCCGGACCCGCGTCGGGCATTCCTTCATCAAGGCAACGATGGCCGAGACCGGGGCGGTCTTCGGCGGCGAGCATTCCGGCCACTTCTACTTCCGCGACTTCTGGCGGGCGGACTCGGGGATGCTTGCGGCACTCCATGTGCTTGCGGCCTTGGGAACGCAGCCCGGCCCGCTCTCCGAGCTGCTCGCGACCTACGTTCGGTACGCCACCTCCGGTGAGATCAACAGCGCGGTCGCCGACCCCGGGGCCGCGACGGCCGCCGTGCGGCACGCGTTCGAGGGCCGGCCCGGCGTCGTGATCGATGATCTCGACGGGATGACCGTTGACCTCGCCGACGGGTCGTGGTTCAACCTGCGTCCTTCCAATACCGAGCCGCTCCTGCGGCTCAACGCCGAGGCGCCCAGCGCGGCGAAAGTCGACGCCCTGACCGACGAGGTCCTCGCGCTCGTCCGCGGCTGACCCCTTCGGGGGTGGCGACTAGGGTGAGGTCGTGAACCTGGACCAAACGTTGCTGGAGATCCTCGCCTGCCCGAACTGCCGGGCGCAGCTTCGTGTCGATGACGCTGCCGGTGAGCTCGTCTGCACCGGCTGCGGCTTCGCCTATCCCGTCCACGACGACATCCCGGTGCTCCTCATCGACGAGGCTCGCCGACCCGACACCGGCTCCTAGCCGCCGCCTCCTCGATGGCCGCGATCGACCTCGACCGGCTCGACGACGCCGACGCCATCGCCGCGCTGGACGCGAGCGACATGCTGCGCGCGGTGGCGAGTTCGGCGGCCCAGGTGCGCGCCGCCCACACCGCCACCGAGGAGGCCGCACTCAGCGCGCTTGCCTTTGACGCCCGGCCGCGCGCGGTCGTCGTCACCGGCATGGGCGGCTCGGCCATCGCCGGCGAGGCGCTCGCTGCGGTCGCGGGCGTTCGCTGCCCCGTCCCGGTCGTCGTCCATCGGGGATACGGCCTGCCCGGTTGGGTGGGCGCGGCCGACGTCGTCATGGCGGTGTCGTGCTCGGGGACGACCGCGGAGACCCTCACCGCGGCCGCCGAGGCCGCCCGCCGGGGAGCGCGGCTCCTCGGCGTCGGTGCGGCCGACTCGCAGCTCGAGTCGCAGTGCCTGGCCGGCGGCGGACGTTTCGTGCCGGTGACGACGTGGCTCTCGCCACGCTCGTCGTTCTGGACTCTCGCGGTGCCGCTGCTGCTCGCCGGACATCGCTTCGGCCTGCTCGACCTCGGCCCCGATGTCGGCGCGCTGGAGGCCACCGCTGCCTCCCTCGAGTCGATCGCGACGATGTGCGGACCTGATCGCGAGTCCTACACCAATCCCGCCAAGGCACTGGCCGCCGAACTCGCCGGCAGCCTCCCGCTGATCTGGGGCACCGGTCAGCTCGGCCCGCTCGCTGCCGCGCGGCTGGGCGCCCAGATCGCCGAGAACGCCAAGCTCCCTTCCGTCGTGGGTGCGCTGCCCGAGGCGCATCACAACCAGGTGGTCGCCTTCGACGGCGCGATGGCGGGCGGCCGATCCGAGGACGACCTGTTCCGGGATCGCGTCGAGGACGAGGAGCCCTATCGGCTTCGGCTCGTCCTGGTGCGCGACGACGACGCGGACGAGGGCGCGAAGAAGCGGGCGCACATCTCGGCGGACCTCGCGAGCGAGCGCGGCATCCGGGTGTCGGTGCTCGGCGCGCAGGGGGAGACCACGCTGGAACGCCTCGCCTCGCTGATCGCCACCCTTGACTACGCCAGCGTTTATCTTGCGCTGGCGTACGGCGTTGACCCCACGCCGATCGCTGCGATCGACGAGCTCAAGCGAGCCCTCGCGGCACCGACGTACCCTTAGCGCAACCGCTCCGGTGCCACGTCAAGGAGAGTTCATGGAGTTTCGCGTCGCTGATCTCAGCCTCGCCGAGTTCGGCCGCAAGGAAATCACGCTGGCCGAGCACGAGATGCCCGGGTTGATGGCCACCCGCGCGGAGTACGGCGAAGCCAGGCCGCTGGCGGGGGCGCGCATCACTGGTTCGCTGCACATGACGGTCCAGACCGCAGTCCTCATCGAGACCCTGGTCGCTGTCGGCGCCGAGGTTCGTTGGGCCTCCTGCAACATCTTCTCGACCCAGGATCACGCGGCTGCCGCGGTCGTCGTCGGTCCCACCGGGACGGTCGACGCGCCGGCCGGCGTGCCGGTGTTCGCCTGGAAGGGCGAGACCCTGGAGGAGTACTGGGAGTGCACCGACGCCGCGCTTCGCTGGCCGGGCGGCGCCGGGCCGAACATGCTGCTCGATGACGGCGGAGATGCGACCCTGTTGGTTCACAAGGGTGTCGAGTTCGAAAAGGCGGGCGTCGTCCCCGACCCGTCGACGGCGGACAACGAGGAGTACGCCGTCGTGCTGGGGTTGTTGTCGCGGTCATTCAGCGACGACGCCACCAGATGGACCAACATCGCCAACGGCATCAAGGGCGTGACCGAGGAGACGACGACCGGGGTCCACCGGCTCTATCAGATGCACGACCGAGGCGAGTTGCTGTTCCCGGCGATCAACGTCAACGACTCGGTGACGAAGTCGAAGTTCGACAACAAGTACGGCTGCCGGCATTCGCTGATTGACGGGATCAACCGCGGCACCGACGTCTTGATCGGCGGCAAGGTGGCGGTCGTCTGCGGATACGGCGACGTCGGCAAGGGCTGCGCGGAATCATTGCGCGGGCAGGGCGCGCGGGTGGTGATCACCGAGATCGATCCGATCTGTGCGTTGCAAGCCGCCATGGACGGTTACCAGGTGGCAACGCTCGACGACCTCGTCGAGACGGCCGACATCTTCGTCACCGCGACCGGCAACTTCAACATCATCACGGCCGCGAACATGCAGCGAATGAAGCAAGGCGCGATCGTCGGCAACATCGGTCACTTCGACAATGAGATCGACATGGCCGGGCTCGCGGCGTTGCCGGGCGCGCGTAAGTCGACCGTCAAGCCGCAGGTCGACGAGTGGTTCTTTGCCGACGGGCACTCGATCCTGGTGCTCTCCGAAGGTCGCTTGCTCAACCTCGGCAACGCGACCGGACACCCGTCGTTCGTGATGAGCAACTCCTTCACCAACCAGACGATCGCGCAGATCGAACTGTTCACGAAGACCGACAGCTATCCGATCGGCGTGCACGTGCTCCCGAAACATCTCGACGAGAAGGTCGCCAGGCTGCACCTCGATGCGCTCGGCGTGCGGCTCACCACGCTGAGTGCGGAGCAGGCGGACTACATCGGCGTACCCGTCGACGGGCCGTACAAGCCGGATACCTACCGGTACTGAGCCCGCCTGCCGCAAGAACTGCGGAACCGCCAACTCGGGCGAACGCTGGTGCGACCATGGATCCGTGAAGGCGCGCGTACTCGTCGTTGACGACGACCCTGCACTGGCCGAGATGCTGGGCATCGTCTTGCGCAACGAGGGATTCGACCCGTCCTTCGTCGGGGACGGGGACAAGGCGCTCGCAGCTTTTCGCGCGACCAAGCCGGATCTGGTCCTGCTCGACCTGATGCTGCCGGGCACCGACGGGGTCGACGTGTGCCGGGCGATCCGTGCCGAGAGCGGGACGCCGATCGTCATGCTCACCGCCCGCAGCGACACGATCGACGTTGTCATCGGTCTTGAGTCGGGGGCGGACGACTACATCGTCAAGCCGTTCAAGCCCAAGGAACTCGTCGCACGGATGCGGGCGCGGTTGCGCCGCAACGACGACGCCGACCTCGAGGCGCTGACGATCGGCGACCTGACGATCGACATCGGTGGTCACGCGGTGAGCCGGAATGGCACCCGGATTTCCTTGACACCGCTCGAGTTCGACCTTCTGGCGGCCTTGGCGCGACGCCCCCGGCATGTCTTCACCCGGGATCAGCTTCTGGAGCAGGTGTGGGGCTACCGACACCTTGCCGACACCCGGCTGGTGAACGTGCACGTGCAGCGGTTGCGGGCGAAGGTCGAGCGCGACCCGGACCATCCGGAGATCGTGGTCACCGTCCGCGGGGTCGGGTACAAGGCCGGACCGACGTGAGCGGAGGCCTCCGGGTGATCCACCGCGTGACCGGCCTCCCCGGCGCGGTACGTCGCCGGTGGCGGCGTTCGTTGTCCGTCCGCGTGGTTGCCTCCACGCTCGTGCTCTCCGCGGGGGTCAGCCTCCTGCTGGGCGCGACGATCCTCGCCCAGGTGCGTAGCGGCTTGCTCGACTCGGCGAGCAGGTCCGCGTTGGCGCAGCTCAGCAGCGGTGTGGGCCGGGCCCAAAACCAGTTCCTCGCCCAGCCCGGGTCGAACCCGAGGGCGGCCGAGCAGACGGCGTATGAGGTCATCACCGCGCTGTCCCCGCGCCCGGACCAGGACGACTACGACGTGGCGATGCTGCCCTCAACTCCCGGCCTCGGCTCGTTCTTCAGCCAGCGCGCGGACCTTGCGAGCATCCCGCCCGCACTTGCGCGGCAGGTTGCCGGACAGACCCGCGAGGCGTGGACGTTTTCCAGCGTGCCGACCAACAGCGGCGCGGGCGTTCCGGGGATCGTTGCCGGTGCCGCGATTCCGGGCGCTGGTGGCCGCTACCAGCTCTACTACCTGTTCCCGCTGACCCGCGAGGTCTCGACGCTGCGCCTGGTCGAACGCACGATGATCCTTGCCGGCATCGCGCTTGTCGCGTTCCTCGCTGCTCTCGCCGCACTGATCACCCGTCAGGTCGTGCGGCCGGTTCGCCAGGCTGCCTCGACCGCCGAGCGACTCGCCTCCGGGCGGCTCGAGGAGCGAATGACCATCCGGGGCGAGGATGACCTTGCGACCCTAGCGGCGTCGTTCAACCGGATGGCCGATACGGTCCAGGAACAGATCTCCCAGCTGCGCGAGCTGTCTCGCCTTCAGCAACGGTTCGTGGCGGACGTGTCGCACGAGCTGCGTACTCCGATCACCACGATCCGGATGGCAGCGGATGTACTGCACGAGTCGAGCGAGGGCCTCTCACCGGAGTTGAGCCGGTCCTCCGAACTGCTCCAGGCGCAGCTCGATCGCTTCGAACTCCTGCTCGCTGACCTGCTCGAGATCAGCCGGCACGACGCCGGCGCGGCCGTCCTCGATGCGGAACCGGTCGACCTCACCAGTCTGGTGTCGCGAGTTGTCTCGCTCGCCTCACCCCTTGCGACCCGTCGCGGGTGCGCCCTTAGCGTCGATGTTCCCACCGATCCGGTCATCGTCGAGGTCGACTCGCGGCGGATCGAACGCGTCTTGCGCAATCTGGTCGACAACGCGATCGAGCACAGCGAGGGCCAGCCGGTGGACGTCCGGCTCCGCGGCGCCGAGGGCGGTGTCGCGATCGCCGTGTCCGACCGAGGGGTGGGCTTGCGACCTGGCGAGGCTGCGCTGGTGTTCGGGCGGTTCTGGCGGGCGGACCCGGCCCGTGCTCGAACAACCGGCGGTACCGGACTCGGCCTGTCGATCGCGCTCGAGGACGTTCGGCTGCACGGAGGCTGGTTGCAGGCCTGGGGCCAGCCGGGGCAGGGGTCGGTGTTCCGGGTCACGCTTGCTTGGCACCCGGGCGAGCGAATCGAGTCCTCTCCACTCCCGCTCGGGCCGGCCGAGGCCACCGTGCAGGAGGCTCCGTCGGCGCAGGAGACCACGACTGCGGCGGAGACGACATCGGCGGCGGACGCGACGACGGCGGCCAAGCCGGGACGCGCCCCGGAGTCCACGCGTGCGTAGGTCTGCGCTCGCGGGCGCTGCGCTCCTCGCGGTCCTCGCCGGGTGCGCGAGCGTCCCCCGGTCCGGGCCGGTGCATGTCGGGCGGGCGCTTCCCGGCGGCCTCGGCGAGCAGGTCGGATCGATCGGTGGGCGACCGTCGGGGCCGGTCGAGGGCATGTCGCCGCAACAGCTGGTCAACGCCTTCCTCGACGCGCAGGCGGACGCCGCCGACGGGTTCGCGGTTGCGCGGACCTTCCTCGCGCCCGGGGCGTCGTGGAACCCTCGCGCCGGCACCACCATCTACGACGATGCCTCGTTCCGGGTGACGCGAACGGGTCCGCGGACGGTGGTGATCGACGCGAACCGAACCGGGGTCATCGACTCCCGCGGTGACTACCAGGCGAGCCCGGGCGCGGTGCGCTGGCGATTCGTCCTGGCCCGCAGTGCCGGTCAATGGCGGATCTCGCACCTTCCGTCCGGCGCGCTGGTGGGATCCGAGGACGCCGCCCGCGCGCTCGAGCCGGTGTCCGTGTACTACCTCAATCAGACCCAAACGGCGGTGGTGGCCGAACCGCTGGTGTTGTCGCTGGACGAGCAGGGTTTCGCGACCCGGCTCGTGCAGGAACTCCTCGACGGCCCCGGTGCCGGAATCGCGCCGGCCGTGACCTCGGCGATCCCGCGCAACACCTCGCTCCAGGGCAATGTGACGATCGATTCAGACGGGGTCGCCGAACTCAACCTGATCGTCAGCGGGCCGCAACTGTCCTCGAGCCAGCTCGAGCGGCTCTCGGCGCAGGTCGTGTGGACGCTGCGCCAGGCGTCCGGGGTAACGGCGGTTCGCATCCTCGTCAACGGGGCGCTCGTCGCACCCGAAGGGGTCATCCGCACCCAGCCGATCCTGTCCTGGGCGATGTTCGACCCCTCGGTCCCGCCACCGCAAGCCGGGACGCTGTTCCTGCGGTCCGGCAGGGTGGTCGGACACGAGCTGACGGTGCCCGCGGCGTTGCGCGGCGGCGGGATCACCGCCGTCGCCATGGGCGCCGACGGTGCCCGCGTCGCTGCCCTGCGCGGAGCCGGCGTGTCCACACTCCTGGTGGGACCCGCCGCCGGCCCGCTCACCTCTGCGCTGAGGGCGGCGTCCTACACCCCGCCTGCTTTCGACCCGGCCGGCGATGTCTATCTGGCCCGCAGGTCCCAGGGTGTCTCAACCTTGCTCGAGGTGCCGGTCCACGGGCGGCCCCACTCCGTGCCCGTGGCCGCCCGGATCCGGCGGGCCGGGATCGACGCGGTGGCGGTCTCCCGGGACGGCACCCGGATCGCCCTCGTCACCGGGGGTGTGGGCGAGGAGCAGTTGCGGGTCGGTCTGATCACCGGTGAAGGCGCCCGGCCCGCGGTGACGCGCCCGCGGGTCGTGCTGGCGGGCGGGCGGGCGGTCAGCGGGGTCGCCTGGGCGAACGGAACCGAGATCGCCACCACCGCCTCGACGCGTTCGGGAGGACGCCGCGTCGTCGTCGTGTCCGTCGACGGCTACACGACGCGGACGTTGCCGGGAGCAGGACTGCGTGGCTCGCCGACCGAGGTCGCCGCGCTTCCCGGGCATCCGACGCTTGCGGGTGCGGGTGGAGCGATTTGGGCCTTCTCGGCGCACCGCTGGCGCCGGCTGTCCACAGGAAGCGCGCCCGCGTACGCCGGATAGTCCACAACCGCGCCGGGTCGATGGCCGTCCGGGTCCGGTCGCGGCACGCTTGGACCATGGCAGGATCCCTCGCGCGCCTCCTCGACGCGATCCTCCCGGTCGACTGTGCGGGATGCGGCGCCCCGGCAGCCCTCGTGTGCGAGCGCTGCGCCCACCGGCTGTCCGGCCCGGCCCGAGTCGTGTGGCCGTCGCCCACTCCACCCGGCCTGCCGACGCCCTGGGCGGTCACGCCGTACGCCGGCGAGTCCCGGGAGTTGATTCTCGCCGCCAAGGAGCGTGGCATGGTCGGCGTGCGGCGCACCCTGTGCGCTGCGTTGACGGTGTCCGCGTCGACCGCCGTCGCCGCCGCTGCTCCGGCCGGCCCGGTCCTGGTGGTCGCCATGCCGTCCGCGCGGCGGGCGGTGCGCGAGCGCGGCGAGGACCTGATGCTCCTCATGGCCCGGTCCGTCGCTCGGTCATTGCGACGCGACGGGTGCGACGCCCGGCAGGTACCTGCACTGCGGCACGGACGTCGAGTCGCCGATTCGGCCGGCCTGAGCGCCGCGGCCCGCCTCGCGAATCTTGACGGTGCGATCGTCGTGCGGTCGGGGCTTCGCCCGGGACTCGCCGGGATGGACGTCCTGGTCGTCGACGACGTCATCACCACCGGCGCCTCGATGGCGCAGGCCGCGCGAGCGTTACGCGATTGTCATGCTCGGGTGATCGGCGGAGCAGCGATTGCCGCGACGCTACGGACCTCCGGCCGCGCATTCGGTCGGACCCCCCGGCTTGGGTGATCGCCGCGACGGGGGTTACCGTCGGCGGGGGGCCAGTGGCGGCGGGGAATTGATCGGTGAGGGGATGCGTGTGGACATCGTCGTGAAGTCGCGGCATACCGAGATCGACGACCGCTTTCGCGGGAGTGTTCATGAAAAGCTGGGTCGGCTCGCGAAGTTGGACCCGAGCTGCGAGCGGGTCGACGTGGTCGTCGTGGAGGAGCGCAACCCGCGCCAGGCGGACGTGCGGATGCGGGTCGAGCTCACCTGCCGTCGGCGGGGTCCGGTGATTCGCGCCGAGGCCGCCTCGGCGGACGAGTACGCCGCCCTCGACCTTGCCGTCGGCAAGCTCGACATGACCCTGCGACGGGCGGCCGACCGGCGACGGGTGCACCACGGAAGCCGTACGCCGGTGTCGGTCGCGGCCGCGACCAGCCAGATGGCAGACGGCGGCGTATCCACTCAGACGGTGGACGGTCAGGAGTCCGCCGCGGTCGACCGCCCCTCCGAGACCGACGACGCCGACGCCGATCTGCCCTTCGTCGTCCGCGAAAAGGTGCACTCAGCGTCGCCGATGAGCCTCGATCAGGCTCTGTTCGAAATGGAACTCGTCGGTCACGATTTCTACCTCTACGTCGACGAGGCGCACGGAGCTCCGAGCGTGGTCTACCGGCGTCGCGGGTACGACTACGGCGTGGTCCGGCTCAGGCTCGACGAGCAGGCCCGCTAGCTGTCGTTACGCGGCTTTCGCGGCTCGCCGAAATCCGGCCTTAACGTCCCGTCCGTGCCATCATGAGCGCGCAAGGGGGAATGAGCACGATCCTGCCCGGAAGTCGGACCTGTGGAGGGCTCGGTGAGCGAGACGACCGGCGGCGGAGCTGGTGCGCCGCTGCCGCCGGGGACGGGTGATCCGATCAGGGTGCTGATCGTCGACGACCACGCGCTGTTTCGTCGGGGGTTGGAGATGGTGCTCGCGCAGGAGCCCGATATCGATGTTGTCGGTGAGGCCGAGGACGGTGCCGACGCGGTCGAGAAGGCTGCGGAGACGACCCCCGACATCGTCTTGATGGATGTGCGGATGCCGAAGCGGGGCGGGATTGATGCCTGCACCGCGATCAAGGACGCGGTGCCCAGCAGCAAGATCATCATGCTGACGATCAGCGACGAGGAAGCCGACCTCTACGACGCGATCAAGGCCGGCGCGATGGGGTACCTGCTCAAGGAGATCTCCATCGACGAGGTGGCGTCGGCGATCCGAGCGGTGCACGGCGGCCAGTCGCTGATCTCGCCGTCGATGGCCTCCAAACTCCTCAACGAATTCGCGTCGATGATTAAGCGCGGTGACGAGCGACAGCAGGTGCCGGCCCCTCGGCTGACCGATCGGGAGATGGAAGTCTTGCGTCTCGTGGCGAAAGGCCTCAACAACCGGGACATCGCCAAGCAGCTCTACATCTCCGAGAACACGGTGAAGAACCACATCCGCAACATCCTCGAGAAGCTTCAGTTGCACTCCCGCATGGAGGCCGTCGTCTACGCGGTGCGGGAGAAGTTGCTCGAGATCACCTGATCGACCTCCGATCGGTCCGCGGCGTACCCAGCTCGCTCGGGTCAGGATTGGGACCACGACTCTGATTGGATCCGCGGGGTGACCTACCTGACCCGCTCGGACCGGATCATCGTCGGCGCGTCGGCGCTCCTCACGCTGGTCGCGGGCCTTCTCGCCTACGGCCACGGCAACGAAACCGCGACCTTCATCGTCTCGGCGTTCGCGCTCGCCGCGCTCGCCGCGCTCGTCGGGCGCTGCGTCGAGCAGGTTTCCGACCGGCTGGGTTCGGGTGCGACCGGGGTCGTGCAAAGCGCGCTGGGGAACCTGCCCGAGCTGTTCGTCTGCATCTTCGCGCTCCGATCCGGACTCACCGAGGTGGTGGAGTCGGCGATCATTGGCTCGATCCTTGGCAATGTCCTGCTGGTCCTCGGGGCCGCGTTCTTGATCGGCGGCTTGCGTAACGGCAAGCAGACCTTCGACGGTGGCCGCGCCCGGATGCTGATCGCGTTGATGATCCTCGCGGTCGCTGCCATGTTGGTTCCGAGCCTTGCCTCCTATGTGCACACCCCCGCCGCCGCGCACGAACAGGTGCTGTCCGACGTCGCGTCGATCGTGCTGCTCACGGTCTTCGTGCTGTCGCTTCCGGCGTCGATCCGCCGGGCCGAGGCCGAGGGAGGGGATCCCGGCCGCCACGAAGCGAGCTGGCCGATGTCCGTGGCGGTGATGGGACTCGCGATCACCGGTGTGCTCGCGGCCCTGGTGTCGGACTGGTTCGTCGACGCGCTCCTTCCTGCACTCGACGCCCTGCACATCTCGCAGGCGTTTGCCGGTCTCGTGATCGTCGCCATTGCCGGCAACGCCGTGGAGAACGTGGTGGGGGTTCAGCTGGCCCGCCGCAACCAGCCCGACACGGCGGTCTCGGTCATCCTCAACTCGCCGATCCAGATCGCGCTCGTGCTCGCGCCGGTGCTCGTGCTCATCTCGCCGATCCTCGGCGGCGCGAACTTCACACTGGTCTTCCCGCCGCTGCTCGTCACGACGGTGGTGTCCGCCATCCTCGCGGTCAGCTTCGTGATCGTCGACGGCGAATCCGATTGGCTCGAGGGGGTGGCGCTCCTCGGCCTCTACACGGTGATCGCCGCGTCCTTCTGGTGGGGGTAGCGGCGACCCACACCCCTGGCGTACGACGGCCGGTCGGCGCACGTGCGCCCTAGACTTGACGGCGCGTGGTCGGCCCTGACCGCGCATGCTCGCGAGGTGGCTGGAGGAGTCCGTGGCGGTATTCGACCGGATCATGCGTGCCGGCGAGACCCGGATCGTCCGCAAGCTTGAGGCGATTGCCGGGCAGGTCACGCTGCTCGAAGAGGACTACCGGGCGATGTCCGACGAGGAGCTCAAGGCCACGACCGAGGAGTTTCGCGAGCGGCTGGAGGACGGCGAGTCCCTCGACGACCTGATGGTCGAAGCATTCGGGGTTGTGCGCGAGGCCGCGTGGCGAGTGCTCGGGCAACGGCCCTTCGACGTCCAGGTGATGGGCGCCGGAGCGCTGCACATGGGCAACATCGCCGAGATGCGGACCGGCGAGGGAAAGACGCTGACGGGGGTGATGCCCGCCTACCTCAATGCTCTGTCGGGCAACGGCGTCCACGTCGTCACGACCAACGACTACCTCGCGAAACGAGATGCCGAGTGGATGGGTCGCATCCACCGATTCCTCGGCCTGAAGGTCGGCGTGATCCTCGCGTCGATGACACCGGCCGAGCGACGTGAGCAGTACGCCTGTGACATCACCTACGGGACGAACAACGAGTTCGGCTTCGACTACCTGCGGGACAACATGGCCTGGCAGGAAGACGAGCTCGTTCAGCGCGGCCACAACTTCGCGATCGTTGACGAGGTCGACTCGATTCTGATCGACGAAGCGCGGACGCCGTTGATCATCAGCGGTCCGGCCGAGCACAACGCAAAGTGGTACCTCGAGTTCGCGCGAATCGCGAGCCGACTGGTCCGCGACGTCGACTACGAGTGTGACGAGGGCAAGCGGACGATGAGCGTCCTCGAGTCCGCGGTCGAACGGGTCGAGGACGAACTCGGGATCGACAACCTCTACGAGGCGGTCAACACCCCACTGGTCGGCTATCTCAACAACGCGTTGAAGGCGAAGGAGCTGTTCAAGCGCGACAAGGACTATGTCGTGATGAACGGCGAGGTCCTGATCGTCGACGAGTTCACCGGTCGAATCCTCGCGGGCCGCCGCTACAACGAGGGCATGCATCAGGCCATCGAGGCCAAAGAAGGCGTCGAGATCAAGCAGGAGAACCAGACCCTCGCGACGATCACCCTCCAGAACTACTTCCGGCTCTACGACAAGCTCGGCGGCATGACCGGCACGGCCGCGACCGAGGCCGCCGAGTTCGACCAGGTCTACAAGCTCGGCGTCGTAACGATTCCGACCAACCGGCCGATGGTGCGGGCCGACCAGCCCGACATCGTCTACAAGACTCAGGACGCGAAGTGGTCCGCGGTGGTGGACGACATCGCCGACCGGCACGAGAAGGGCCAACCGATCCTCGTCGGAACCACCAGCGTCGAGAACAGCGAACACCTGTCTGGCCTGCTGCTGCGCCGCGGCGTTCCGCATGAGGTGCTCAACGCGAAGTACCACGAGAAGGAGGCCGCGATCATCGCGCAGGCCGGCCGCCGTGGAGCGGTGACGGTCGCCACCAACATGGCCGGTCGCGGCACCGACATCATGCTCGGGGGAAACCCCGAGTCGATGGCCACGATGGAGCTCGCGGCGCGCGGGCTGACCCCCGCCGAGACACCCGACGACTTCGAGGCGGCGTGGTCAGGTGCGTTGGAGAAGGCCAAGGCGTCGGTCGCGGCCGAGCACGACGAGGTGGTCGACCTCGGCGGCTTGTACGTGCTGGGCACCGAGCGCCACGACGCGCGTCGGATCGACAACCAACTCCGGGGACGTTCCGGCCGCCAGGGAGACCCGGGTGAGTCCCGGTTCTACCTGTCGTTGGGCGACGACCTCATGCAGCTGTTCAACGCCCACATGGTCGAGTCGATCATGGACCGGCTCAACCTTCCCGACGATGTCCCGATCGAGTCGAAGATGGTGTCCCGGTCGATTCGGTCGGCCCAGACCCAGATCGAGCAGCAGAACTTCGAGATCCGCAAGAACGTCTTGAAGTACGACGAAGTTCTCAACCGGCAGCGGACCGTCATCTACGACGAGCGCCACCGGGTCCTTGCCGGCGAGGACCTCCGTGAGGAGATCGCGCACATGATCGAGGACGTCGTTGCTGCCTATGTCGACGGTGCCACCGGCGAGGGCTACAGCGAGGACTGGGACCTCGACGCGTTGTGGACCAACCTCAAGACCCTCTATCCGGTGGCAGTCACCGTCGAGGAGCTCGATGAGCGCTCCGGTGGATCCCTGTCGACCGAGTATCTGCGCGACGAGCTGATCGACGACGCACTCGGCGCCTACGAACGCCGGGAGGAGCAGCTCGGCATGACGCCGGACGACGAGCCGGTGCTGCGCATGCTCGAACGCCAGGTGCTGCTGACCGTGCTCGACCGGCGCTGGCGCGAGCACCTCTACGAGATGGACTACCTGCAAGAGGGCATCCAGTTGCGCGGTTATGGGCAGCGGGATCCGCTCGTCGAGTACCAGCGCGAGGCCTTCGACATGTTCACCGCGATGATGGATGGCATCAAGGAGGAGTCGGTCGGGTTCCTGTTCTACGCCGACGTGAGCATCCAGGCCGTGGGCGACGACGACGTCGTCGTGGACGAGGAAGGTGTGCTCGTCGTACCGGTCGAGGGGGACGAGGGAGCGAGCGCGATCGGCGTCCCGCAGGTCGTGGACAGCGCTGCCGCTCAGGAGCGGGCCGCCGTCGGCGACGTGCTCAGCAAGGCGCTCGGCGACGCGTACCGCCCGGCCAACCTCCAGTTCAGCGCGCCGACCATCGACGGTGAAGGCGGTGTCGAGCGGCACGCGCAGGCCGCTCCGGCGGGGTCTGCGTCGTTCGCCAACACCTCGCGCAATGCGCCGTGTCCGTGCGGGTCGGGCCGCAAGTACAAGCGGTGCCACGGCGCTCCACAGGGAGCGTGACCGGGTCGCGTTCGATGCTCAGCCGGCCCGGACGGCCGTGCACTTCCACCCCGCGGTGGTGGCGTCGAGTCGGAACGCGAGCGCGTGCCGCCGACCGCCGGTCGCCACGACCGCGCATGCCTCGATCGCGCCGGCGATCGGTGCGGTGATCCGCACTGACGTCAGGGTCGGGCACTGGGTGGGTGCGCCGCAGGTGCTGCCGAGCCGGCCGGCCTGGCGTTCGAGGTTGCGCCGGACGTCGAGGGCGGTCACCGGCGCGAGCTGATCGGCGGGTCGCAGGCCGCAGAGCACTTCGGCGATCGCTTGAGCCACGACCGTGGCGAACTGTCGGGCTGGTGGCAGCGGCCGGATCGGGGTGCGCGCGTACGGCGTCGTTCGCGGCGGAACCAGCCGAAGCCGAGCCGGTGCCGTCGAGGCCGCCGGCAGGCCGAGGGCGAGCTCGTTCGTGGTTGGGGCTGGCTGGCGTGCCGACTGCTGCATGGTCGGTCCCCCTCGTTGCTGGCCGGTCCGCGCTCGATCCGGGATCGACAGTGGCCCGAAGTTGGCCGCAGGTGGGGACAATCCGCAGTCCGTGAGAGGCGGTGGCCAACCATGGCCAGGTGGGGGACGGCCCACCTCACCCGACCTGCAGGGCGGTGCAGCGCCACCGGTCGCGAGCACCCTCGATCCGGAACGCGAGCGCGCGACGGCGCGGGCCGGTGTCGACCACGGCACAGACCTCCACCACGCCGTCCCGCGGCTCACCCACGTGAACCGACCCGACGACCGGACGCCGCGCCGGCGCACCTGGCCGCGCTCCGAAGCGTCCGGCACCGCGCTCGAGGAGGGCGAGCACATCCAGGGTGGCGACCGCGCTGAGCTGACTGGGGGCGCGGGCCCCGGCGAGCACTTCGGCGATCGCCTGCGCGAGCCCGGCTGTCCACACGCGCAGGTTGGGCGGCGGCTCTCGGCGCGATCGGTCGGTGCCCTCGGCGACCCCGGCGGCCGGCGGGACCAGTCGGAGTGGCACGGCCCCGCGCGTGGTCGGGGGAAAGGCGAGCGCGAGGCTGCCGTGGACGACCGGCGCAACGGGTTCGTCACGTTCATCGTCGTACGGGGGATCGAGGGGTGGTGCCGGTCGAAGGTGCAGTCCGGGGGGCGCGGGCACGAGCTGAAGTGCCCGGTGGCGGGTCATCGCTTGGCTCGCACCGGCGCGGGTGGGTGCAGGCGCTCGCCGGGCCGGATCACCGAGGGGTCCGGGCCGATCTCGACGCGATTGGCGGCGTACCAGGCGTGCCAGGCTCTCGTCACCTCCGCCGCTGAGGCGTCGGGTGCGAGATGACGGGCGGCGATCCCCCACAGGGTGTCTCCTGGGCCGACGGTGACGGTGGGCGTCCGGCCGGGCGCCGGCCGGTCTGGACCGGCGCGCAGCCCCGGCCAGTCGAGTGCGCCGGCCACCGCCGGACGACCGATCGGGGCGACTGCGGCGCTTGCAGCCCTCGCCGCCGATGCGCTCGCCACCGAGCCGAGGATCGAGGACGCCACCGCAACCGTCGTCGCGAGTTCGACGACCTCGCGGACGCGCCGTGGGGTGAGGCGCCGAACTGCGCGATGCGCCGAGGCGGCCCTCCCCGCCAGCTGGCCGGCGGCGGCGAGGCCGACGGTCGCGAGCAGGTAGGCCGCCAGTGCCCAGGCGACCCACTCACACCCGCGCACGACGTCCGCGGTGGCGGTGGCGGTCGCGCTCGGTGCAGGTGGTCGCAGGTGCCAGGTCACCGCCAGCGCCGCCGCGGCGGCGGCCACCAGGAGCAGGGCGCGAGGAGTGCGGGTGCGGACGGGTTGTGCGGTCATCGAGGCCTCCACTGCTCGGAAGGCCCAGATCGTAGTTAGCGTGCGTTTGCCTTCGGTAGACACGATTAGCGATCGGTGGATAAACCCGTGCGACACTGCTCGACGTGCGCTGGGATCGCCTCTTCGACGACCTCGAGGCTCAACTGGCCGAGGCGGCCGATCTCGATCTGGATGCCGAGATCGCCGACCGCACCCGCCGCGAGCTGGCCACGGTCACGCTCGTCGACCGGGTCCGGGCGAGCGTGGGGAGGCATCTGGAGATCCACGCGGACGGCGCGGGAACCGTGCGCGGTGAGCTTGTCCGAGCCGGGCCGGACTGGTTGCTCCTCGACGACGCCGGGCGCAGCCGCGTGGTGGCCGTTGCGGCGGTCAGCGCAGCGTCGGGACTGGCCGACCACCTCCTTGCCCCCGCCGGTGAAGTGGCGGCGCGTCTGGACCTTCGCTACCTACTGCGCGGATTGGCGCGGGACCGGGCCACCGTCGGCGTGACCACCCGCGACGGCATGCACCGGTGGGGGACGATCGACCGGGTCGGCGCCGATCACCTTGATCTCGCCGAACACCCCGCCGACACGCAGCGCCGCCCGGCCGACGTTCGCGCGGTGCGGGCGATCGCGCTCGCCGGGCTGGCGGTGGTCAGCGCCGAACCACGCCGCTAGGCCTAGGCGCGCGCCTCGCCCTCGTCGCGTCCGAAGGGGTGGCTTTCGACGAATTCGCGGGTGCGCTCATGGGCTTGGGCGATGAAGGTTTCCAGCGCGGCGCGCTCAACCCGCCACTGGCCCCGCCCTCCGACCTTCATCGCCGGCAGCTCGCCGCTGCGCACGAGGGCGTAGGTCTGCGCGGCCGAGATGTTGAGGACCTCCGCGACATCCGACAGCCGCAGGAACCGGGGCTCGGTCATGCCGGCCAGTGTGGCACTCCGCTCCGATCGCAGCGCCCGCGTCCACAGGCGACCGGCGGCGCCGGCCTGTGGACAACGCCCGCCGCGCTGACCGGTCCCGCGCCACGATAGGGCGCGTCGACCGAGGAGGAGACCACGTGTCAGACCGAGCCCCTCGCGCGAGCCGGCTCGCCGTCGCCCGCTGGCTGGACACCCGAGTGGTGGTCGGCGTCCTTCTCGTGCTCGCCTCGGTCGTTGCCGGCTCTCGAATCCTCGCGTCCTCCGATCGGTACGCAGCCGTCTACGCGGCTCGGTCCCCGCTCACGCCGGGCGAGCGGGTGGGCAGTGCCGACCTTGAGGTCGCGCGGGTGCGGTTCGCCGGTGCTGCCTCCGCCTACATTCGTGCCACCGCGGCCGCACCGCTCGGCTATACCGTCACCCGCTACGTCGGCGCCGGCGAGCTGGTGCCGGTGGCCGCCTTGTCCGCTGCGTCGACCCCGGCGAACGCCACCCGCCTGGTGACCGTCCCGGTGCCGTCCCAGCACCTCCCGCAGGACATCGCGCGCGGCGACCTCGTCGATGTCTACCTCACCGCGAAGGGATCGGGCGGTTCGTCGAGGGCGCCGCGCCGGGTGCTGCGGTCGGCCCTCGTCGAGGGGGTGCAAGGCGCAAGCGAGATCGCCTCGGACGGATCCAGCGTCGGCCTCGTGCTTGCGGTGCCGACCGCGAGCGTGCCGGTGGTGATCGGTGCGGTGGAGGGCGGCGCGCTCGATGTCGTCCGGGTGCCCGGTCCGATCGATGCCTCGGACGGCTCCGGGAAAGCGGTCGGCCGGTGAGCCTGCCCGTCCTGACCGCCGGCGGCGATCCGCGTTGGGAGGCGGAGCTCACCGCGGCCCTGGGGATCGGTGACCACGGGGTGGAGGTGGTGCGACGGTGCGTCGACGTCGCCGACCTGCTTGCTGCTGCCGCCGCCGGACTCGCCCGTGCGGTCGTCGTCTCGGCCGACCTGCGGCGCTTCGACGGTGCCGCGGTCGCCCGCCTGCACGCTGCCGGGGTCGCGGTGATCGGGGTCGCGGCCGACTCCGCCGGGCAGGCGCGGCTGCACCAGATCGGCTCCGACCGGGTGCTCGCCACCGGCGCGAGCGCCGGCGAGGTGGCGGCTGCTTTGCGCGATGCCCTCCTCGATCCCCCCGCGCGCACCGGTGACACCGAGCCGGGCGGGCCGACCGCCCCGCTCGGCGGCGGTGGCGATCCGATCGGTGAAGTGGTGGCCGTCTGGGGACCGACGGGCGCCCCCGGCCGGACGACGATCGCCGTGAACATCGCCGCGGAGCTGGCGGCCCGTGGTCACCGGGTCACCGTGGTCGACGCGGACACCTACGGCGCGGCGGTGGGTCAGGTCCTCGGGTTGCTCGATGAGGCCCCGGGCGTGGCCGCGGCCTGCCGGCAGGCCAACCACGGCACCCTCGACGCCGTCGCTCTCAGCGGGCTGGCCGCCGAGGTGGCGCCCGGCCTTCGCGTTCTCACCGGAGTCACCCGGGTCGATCGATGGCCGGAAATCCGCCCCGCCGCGCTCGCCACGGTCCTCGAGCTGTGCCGACGCGACGCGGCCTACGTCGTGGTCGACTGCGGGTTCTGTCTCGAGCAGGACGAGGAGCTCGCCTACGACACCGCAGCCCCGCGCCGCAACGGCGCCTCGATTGCCGCGCTCGAGGCGGCCCACGCCGTCGTCATGGTCACCGGATCGGATCCGCTCGGGCTCGCGCGGTTCGTCCGGGCGGGGGAGCACTGCCGAGGCCTGGCCGGGACCGCCCGGGTGATCCCGGTCGCGAACCGTCTGCGGCGCGGGGTGGTCGGGGCGGGCGACCCGCGCCGCGCCGTCTCCACCGCGCTCGAGCGCTACGCCGGGCTGACGAGCGTCCACATCGTGCCGGAGGACCGCGCGGCGTGCGACGCGGCGCTCGCGGCGGGCCGCACGCTCGCCGAGGCGGCACCGCGCTCACCCGCGCGGGCGGCGATCGCGGAACTCGCGGTCGCGATCACCGGGGTCACCCCGGGCCGCGCGCGGCGACGTCAGGGTCGCGACAGGTAAGGTCCGAGCTCCTGGCGGGCCACCGAGCGGAGGTGGACCTCGTCGGGTCCGTCCGCGAGGCGCAGGGTGCGCGCGTGGGCGTACATCTCGGCGAGCGGAAAGTCCTCGCTCACCCCGGCCGCGCCGTGGACCTGGATGGCGCGATCGATCACCGCGCAGGCGACCCTCGGGGCGATCACCTTGATCGCCGCGATCTCACTGCGGGCACCCTTCGCGCCGACCGTGTCGATCAGCCACGCGGTCTTCAGGGTCATCAGCCGGGCCTGTTCGATCTCCAGCCGCGACTCGGCGATCTGCGCCTGGATGACGCCCTGAGCTGCGAGCACCTTGCCGAACGCGACTCGCGACGCCGCCCGCGCGCAGGTCAAATCGAGCGCCCGTTCGGCCATGCCGAGCGCCCGCATGCAGTGGTGGATGCGGCCCGGGCCGAGGCGGGCCTGCGCGATCGCGAAGCCGCCGCCTTCGGTACCGATCAGGTTGGCGGCCGGCACCCGCACGTTGTCGAAGGTGAGCTCGCAGTGTCCGTGCTGGTCCTGATACCCGAACACCGGGAGCGGCCGCACCACCGTGACTCCGGGCGTGTCCATCGCAACGAGCACCATCGACTGCTGGGCGTGGCGAGCGGCGTCGGGATTCGTCTTTCCCATGACGATCAGCACGGCGCACCGCGGGTCCGCGCTCCCACTGATCCACCATTTGCGTCCGTTGATCAGGTAATCATCGCCGTCGCGGCGGATGTCGGTGGCGATGTTCGTGGCGTCCGACGACGCGACCGCCGGCTCGGTCATCGCGAACGCCGAACGGATCTCACCGGCGAGCAACGGTTCCAGCCAGCGCTCCTTCTGCTCAGGCGTGCCGAACAGGTGCAGCACCTCCATGTTGCCGGTGTCGGGCGCGGCGCCGTTGATTGCCTCGGGTGCGAGACGGACCGATCGCCCGGTGATTTCGGCGAGGACCGCGTAGTCGAGGTTGCTCAGCCCCGAGATGGCCGGAAGGAACAGGTTCCACAGCCCGCGGTTGCGGGCCTCGGCCTTCAGGTCCTCGATGACCGGCGGAACGTCATGGGGTTTGCCGTCGGCGATCAGGGCCTGGCGTTGGGCGTGGTAGACCGGCTCGCTCGGATAGACGTGGGCGTGCATGAAATCGTTGAGGCGCCGCGCGTACTCCTCGGCGATCGGCGACGGGGCGAAGTCCACGCCCGACACCTTAGGTTCTCGCGCGCGAGCCAGGTTCTCACGCGCGGGCCGTGGCCGTCTCTTAGCATCGTTGTCCGTGACGATTCCCGGCCGCGGCGATCTGTCCCCGCCGCACCGGCCGCACCGTGCCGGCCGCTGGCTGGTCACCGCCGCGGTCCTCGCGATTTTGGTTGGCGGCGGGTACGCCGCCGTCATGTGGTTGACCGGGTCGTCGTCGGCGAAGTCGGCCGCGCCGCCGCAGCCGTGCCCCGCCGCGGCGCAGGCGCACGGTGTGCACCCGGCTCAGGTGGATCTCGTCGTGCTCAACGGGACGGCCCGGATCGGCCTTGCCTCGACGGCCGCATCAACCCTCGAGCAACGCGGCTTTCAGATCACGACGGTCGGCAACACCCCGACGCTCATCAGCGGTGTCGCGGTCGTGCGATTCCCGCACCGCCTGCGACGCGACGCGCAGTTGGTTGCCGCTCAGATATCCGGGGCAACCGAACACGTCGCTCACGTTCACTCGATCGCGCTCGAGTTGGGTCCGGACTTCACCGGCTTGCGGAGCCGGGCAAAAGCCAAGGCGGCCTACCGGCACGCGCTCGCCGCTGCGGGCAGCACCCCGCAGCCCACCTGTACCCCCTCCTCGTAGAGCCTCAGGACCGTGGCGAAGGCGCGCGCCCTGATCGTCGACTGGGGTGGAGTGCTCACCAACTCCCTCCAGGACACGATGACGACCTGGTGCGAGACCGACGGGATCGACTACGAGGCGTTCCGCGCGGTACTGGCGGACTGGCTGGGTGCGTCCTACGGCGATGACGCGACGACCAACCCGATCCACGCCCTCGAACGGGGCGAGATGGAGGTGCCGGACTTCGAGGCCGAGCTTGCCGCTCGGCTGCGTGCCCGGGACGGCGGGACGCCGGAGCCGACCGGCCTGCTGACCCGGATGTTCGCGGGGTTCGAACCGCAGCCGCCGATGGTTCGCG
This sequence comes from Mycobacteriales bacterium, assembly GCA_035501255.1. GTDB lineage: Bacteria > Actinomycetota > Actinomycetes > JAFAQI01 > JAFAQI01 > JAFAZI01. Next base: position 49,076 of record DATJWM010000008.1, read on the forward strand.
CCGTACGTCGAGCCAAGGCCGCGGGCGTTGCGACGGCGCTTCTGTCCAACTCGTGGGGCAACGACTACCCGCGCACGGGATGGGAGGAGATGTTCGACGAGGTGGTCATCTCCGGCGAGGTCGGGATGCGCAAGCCCGAGCCGCGGATCTACCGGCTGGTGGCCCAGCGCCTCGACCTCGATCCGAGAAGGTGCGTGTTCGTCGACGACCTGATGCCCAACGTCCGCGCAGCGGTCGACGTCGGGATGGTGGGGGTCCATCACGTGACCCCCCAGCAGACCCTCGACGAGCTCGAGCCGCTCTTCGAGACCGACCTGCGCCACTAACCGACGGATGCCAACCCATCGCTGGTAGTGCAAGACTTCAGGTGATGACCGGATCTCGTGACCTCCCCACGCCGGTCGAGCCACCCCCTCGTCGCGGGCTCGTGCTCGGCGGCGGCGGAGTCCTGGGCGCGGCGTGGATGATCGGCGCGCTGTCCGCCCTCGCCGACGCGCTCGACTGGGATCCGCGCGCGGCCGAGACGATCGTCGGGACGTCGGCCGGATCGGTGCTCGCGGCGTTGCTCGGCAGCGGGCTGTCGGTCCACCAGCTCATCAACCACCAGCGCGGCATCGTGATCCCTGGCGATCTGGTGATCGACTTCGATCCGGACACCGCGAGCGGTGGCTCGCTTCCCCCCCGGCCCGCGCTGCGGCTCGGTTCCGGCGCGCTCCTTCGGCGCTCGGTTCGCCATCCGCGCCAACTTCCTCCGCTCGCCGTCCTCGCCGGCCTGGCACCGCGTGGTCGCGGCACCCTCGCGGCCGTCGGCGACCTGGTGTTCGCGGTGAACCCGGAAGGGACCTGGCCGACCCGGCCGGCCTTGCGGTTGGTGGCGATGGACTACGAGACCGGGGAGCGGGTCGCCTTCGGCAGCCCCGACGCGCCGGGGGCGCCGCTGGCCGAGGCGGTGATGGCGTCGTCATCGATCCCGGGGTGGTACGCGCCGTGTCCGATCAACGGCCGCCGGTACGTCGATGGCGGCGCGTTGTCCCCGACCTCGATCGACCTGCTCGCCGACGGCGGGCTGGACGAGGTGTACGTGCTGGCGCCGATGGTGTCCTTCGACTACGACCGTCCCTCCTCGGTCGTCGCCCGGCTGGAGCGCCGGTTTCGCCGGCAGATGACCAAGCGGGCGCTGCGCGAGGCCGGCCGGGTTCGTCGCGGCGGGACGCGCGTGACCGTCCTCGGGCCCGGTCGCGAGGATCTGGAGGCGATCGGGGCCAACCTGATGGACCACCGCCGTCGTACCGACGTTCTCGACACCGCGATGTACACCACCGCCGCGGTGCTGGCCGGACCGTCGACCGAGCTGTCCGCCTCGGCCTAGAGCCGGCCTGATGCGCGTCTACCTGCCGGCGACGCTCGGTTTGCTCGCGCGCTGGGTGGCGGCCGGCGTCGCGCTAGTCCCTGGTGACGGTTCGGCCGACCGCGGGTTCGCCGTCACCCCGGCGCTGCGCGAGTGGTACCGCGAGGCCGACATCGACGAGCTCGAGTACGCCGCGCAGGTCGACGCCTCGATCGGATCGCTGCGACTGCTCGCCGCCGATCCGGGCGTCGTACGCCGCCGGGTGATCCTTGCCGCGGACCTGGCCGACGAGGCGCTGCGGCCGGACTCCCTGCGGGGCCGGGCGGTGGTCGCCGTCGACGGTCCGATCCCGATCTCCCGATGGGCGAGTGCGCTCGTCGACGAACCGGAGGCGCAGGCGACCGTCGCGGCTGCGATCGACGCGCTCGGCCTCGCCGACCGCGGCGATGACGACGCGCGGTTTGCGGTCGACGAGGCGCAGGCGCACGAGCTGGGCTGGTACGCCGTTTCAGAGCTTCGCTACCTGTTCGACTAGGTGGGGCTGCGTGGCCGGCAGTGGCAGGATGAGCCTCGATGGACGCAATCAGCGCGGTGCCAGGACCGGTCAACGAGCCGGTTCTTTCCTACGCCCCCGGGTCGCCCGAACGCCAGCAGCTCGCCTCCGCGCTGGAGACGATCCGATCCGCATCGCCGGTCGACCTGGCGCTCACGATCGGCGGCGAGCGGGTCGCGGGTGAGGGTGCGCCGATCGAGGTCGTGGCGCCGCATCGGCATGCAGCGGTTCTCGGCCATACCTGGAACGCCACGACGAGCCAGGTCGGCGCCGCGGTGGACGCCGCCCTGGCCGCTCGTGCGTCCTGGCGGGCGCTCGACTTCGACGAGCGGGCGGCGGTCTTCCTCAAGGCCGCCGACATCCTGACCGGACCCCGTCGCGCGCAGGTCAACGCGGCGACGATGCTCGGGCAGTCGAAGACCTGCTTCCAGGCCGAGATCGACGCCGCCTGCGAGCTCGCCGACTTCTGGCGGTTCAACGTGCACTTCGCGCAGGAGATCCATCGCGACCAGCCGAGGTCGTCGCCCGGAGTGTGGAACCGGTTCGACCACCGGCCGCTCGAGGGGTTCGTCCTCGCGATCACCCCGTTCAACTTCACCGCGATCGCCGGTAACCTCCCGACCGCGCCCGCGTTGATGGGGGCGTGCGTGGTGTGGAAGCCGTCACCCACCCAGGCCCTGTCCGCCCAGGTCGTGCTGGAGGTCCTCGAGCAGGCGGGTCTGCCGCCGGGTGTGATCAACCTCGTGACCGGTGACGGGCACGCCGTCAGCGAGGTTGCCCTCGTTCACCCCGACCTCGCCGGGATCCACTTCACGGGATCGACCGCGACGTTCCGCCGGCTCTGGCAGTCGATCGGTGCGAACCTGCCCGCCTATCGCGACTACCCCAGGATCGTGGGTGAGACGGGCGGCAAGGATTTCGTGATCGCGCATCCATCGGCCGATCTCGACGCGCTGCGGGTTGGCCTGATCCGCGGCGCCTTCGAATACCAGGGTCAGAAGTGCTCGGCGGCGTCGCGCGCCTATCTCCCCGAGTCGGTGTGGACCACACTGCGCGACGACCTGCTCGCCCAGACCGACGGTCTCGCGATGGGCGACCCGTGCAACTTCACCAACTTCCTCGGTGCGGTCATCGACCGCCGCGCGTTCGACCGGCACGCCCGGGTTTTCGAGCAAGCCCGCGCCGATGCATCGCTGTCGGTGCTGGCCGGGGGGACGACGGAGGACACCGAGGGCTTCTTCGTGCGGCCGACGATTCTGCTCGCCGACGATCCTGGTCATGAGGTGTTCACGACCGAGTTCTTCGGCCCGATCCTTTCTGTCTTCGTCTATCCCGATGCCGACTTCGAGCAGATGCTCGCGACCGCCGCGACCACGTCGCCGTACGCCCTCACCGGCGCGATCTTCGCGCGCGACCGCGAGGCGGTGGCGACGGCGACCGAGGCGCTGCGGTATGCCGCCGGCAACTTCTACATCAACGACAAGCCCACCGGGGCAGTCGTCGGCCAGCAACCCTTCGGCGGGGCGCGAGCGAGTGGCACCGACGACAAGGCGGGATCGGCGCACAACCTGTTGCGGTGGACCAGTCCACGGGTGATCAAGGAGACCTTCGTCGCGCCGACGGACTACCGCTATCCGCACATGGGCTGACCGGCTCGCTCAGCCCTCCGCTTGTCGCATGGCTTCTTTCACATAGTGGGCGAAGCGCTGCTGCGCGGCCTGCTTGCTGACACCGAGGGCCGTACCGATGGTCGCCCACGGCACCTCGTGCGCCCGACACTCGCCCACGATCGAGAGCAGCGCCCAGTCGACCCGTTCGGCAATCGCGGCCAGATGTCCGAGCGCGGCGAGGAGCGCGGGTGGCTCGTCGGACACCGGATCCCCGGACTCCGCGACCGCGGTTCGCAGGCTGCGGATGACCGCCGCCAGTGCCCGGTCGGGGATCCGCTCACCGCCCAGCCAGCCGAGGTCGGCGTAGGAGGGGTACGGCCACGGGGAGTCTGTCATCGGTCACCGGATCCAGGTCGGGTTGAGCCGGGCGAGTCGGTCCGAGCGTCCCCCGACACCCCGATCTTGTCAAGAAAGGTTGACGAAATCGGCCGACCACCCCGCTACGCCAAACGGATGAAGGGAATGCGACCCCGGACGGTCAAGGCGGACCTGGATCAGGTCGATGTTCGCGCTGATGGGGAGGTATTGGTTTCGGCGGGTACGCGGCAACGAGTGGGGCCGCGTGGCTGCGGCTTGCCTCGCCGCTGCGCTGTTCACCGCCGGCGGGTTGACCAACGTCGACGGATCGGCATCCGCGGCACCGGGCGATGCTTCGATTTCCAGCGCCCCGCCGGCTCGGACCGCGACCGATGGATCGACCACGACGACCCTCGACTGGACGATCTCCACCCCCGCCGTCGAGACCCAGTGCGAGCTCACCCGGGACGGTAATCCGATCGCGGCCTACCCGGCCGCGGACTGTTCGAGCGGCGATGTCAGCTTCGACGTCACGAGCTGGGGTGCCTACACCCTGACCGTGACGCCGACGGTGGGCAACGGCGCGACCTCATCCGTCAGTGTCGTACCGACCGCGGTCGAGCTCGACTCGGCGCCGACGAGTCCGGGCAACGACCGCACCCCGACGTGGACGTTCTCCGCCCTCGCCGCTGCGGACAGCGTCGAGTGCACCCTCACCGGTCCGGCCGGCTCGGTCGTCGACGACCAGACGTCGTGCACCAGTCCATACACCGCACCCGACCTGTCCGGGGTGGCACCTGCCGACGGAGGCCCCGGCACCTACCACCTCGCCGTCGTCCAGACCGGCGACGGGCAGGCGTCGGACCCGCTGACGTCCGCCTACGCGTGGCAGCCCCCGGCGCCGACCGTGACCGCCGACGCGTCGCTGGGATACTCCCGCAGCCCGACGTTCACCGTGGGCAACCTCGACGGGGCCGCGACCACAACCTGCACGCTCGATCCACCCTCGGGTGGACCGGCGGTGTCGGTCGCCGCCTGTGGAGCGTCGACGAAACTCGATCTGACCGGCGGCGACGACGGTACGTACACGGTCCACGTCCGCCAGAGCGTCAACGGCGTCACCAGCGACCCCGCGAGCGCGACCTACACGTTGGACACCCATATCCCCAGTACGCCGACCGTGTCCGCGTCGTCGAGTTTCGGCACCGGCCCGCACGCGACCTTCATGGTCGGCAACATCGACCCGGACGCGCAGGCGGAGTGCACCGTGACCGGCCCGTCGGCGGTCCCCAACTCGGCCGTCACGTGCGCGAGCCCGCAGACGGCGGTCGACCTGTCCGGACTGGCCGCAGGAACCTACACGCTGTCCGTGGTCGAACGCGACACGGCCGGCCGGGACGGCCCGGCGGCTACGGCGACCTACGAATACCTGCCGACCGCGCCCCCCGCACCCGAGGTCACCCCCGCGACCCGGACCGACAACGTCCGGTCGCCGCAGCTGTCGGTCACCGACGCGGAGAACGCGACCCTGACCTACAGCTGCACCGTCACCGGCCCGTCTCCCGTCGCCAACCCGGATTGCTCGAGTGGCTCCCCGACACTGGACCTGTCCGGGGCCGCAGACGGCACCTACACACTCCATGTCACCGCCACCGACAGCGCCGGTCAGACGAGCAGCGCGGGTACGGCGACCTACACCCTCGACACCTTCACTCCCGACCCGACCGTGACGCTCACCTCACCCGCGACGTCGCCGGGAAGCGTGACGGCGGTCACCTTCTTGATCGGCGACTCCGAATCCGGGGACACCTTGACCTGCACCTGGTCGGGTCCGGCGACCAACACCTCAGGTCCATGCCCGCCCGGCGGCGGCTTTGTCGCGAGCGGCGGTTCGGGTGTCTACACGTTGACCGTGACCGCGAAGGACCAGGTCGGCAACACCACCGATTCCGGCGGGAACCCCGCCCGCGTGACCGCCACCTATGTCCTCGACAACAGCACCCCCGCGCCGGTCGTCACGCTGACCAGCGCGTCGAGCCCCAACTCACCGCCCGGAGCGGACGCGTCGAGCAGCCAAACTGCGTCGTACTCGATCGTCGACAGCGAGGCCACCTCCGGTCCTGACACGTTCGACTGCGTGTGGACCGGCCCCGGGTCGACCACCGTCCACACTCCGGGTTGCAGCAGTGGTGCCGCGTTCACCGCTTCCGGCGGCGAGGGGTATTACCACCTCACGGTCACGGCGACCGACACGCTCGGCAACTCCGCCTCCACGTCGAAGACCTACCTGTTCGACGCGACGACTGGGGCGCCGGTGGTCTCCCTCAACGGACCGTGGACCGAACCGCTCACGACGACGACACCCTCGTTCTCCTTCTCCGACCCGGCGGAGGTGCTCGATGGTCCCGACACCTACACCTGCGACCTGGTCGGTCCCGACCACGTGGATGCCGGCTTCTCGCCGTGCGCGAGTGGGCCGATCACCACGGCCGGCCATGGCGGTGACGGCGCATACACGCTGACCGTCGCGGCGATGGACGCGCTCGGCAACGTGGACACCTCCGGTGGAGTGCTCGCGACCACCAGCTACCCGTTCACCGTGGACACGACGACGCCGGACCCGACCGTCACCGTCAACACCGCGTTGTCATCGCACGGCACGGCGAACGTCGTGACTCCGTCGATCTCGATCTCGGACAGCGAGGCCGGCGACACCCTCACCTGCACGTGGACCGACCCGCACGGCACAACGGTCTTCTCGGGTGCGTGCCCGCAGCCGTGGACGATCGGCACCGATGGCATCGACGGCACGTACGTGTTGACCGTCGATGCGACGGACCAGGCCGGCAACACCACCGACCCGTCCGGACACCCTGCCAGCACGACCATCAGCTACACCTACGACGGCTCAACACCGAAGCCGGTCCTCAGCCTGACCACTCCGGTCTCCCCGCACGGGGTCGGGACGTCGAAGTCGCCGACCTTCTCGATCTCGGACTCGGAGACCACTGATCTGCCCGAGACGTTGACCTGCGGTTGGGTCGATCCGCACGGCGTCGTCACGACCGCGCCCTGCCCGTCGGGCGGCACGTTCTCGGCGGGCGCCGGGGACGGCACGTACACGCTGATGGTGGACGCCTCCGACTCGCTCGGAAACGCCACGGACCCGGCCGGCAACCCCGCGACGGCCATGGCGACCTACACGCTGGACGCCACGACCCCGGATCCCACCGTCACCCTCATCACGCCCGTCTCGTCCGCCGGCACCGCGACGACAACCTCCCCGCAGTTCTCCATCATCGACAACGAGACGCTCGACGGTCCCGACACATTGGTGTGCACGTGGACCACGCCGGGTCCGATTGCGAGCGCGACGACGACACCGTGCCCGCCCAACGGCATCTTCGCTGCGACCAGCGGGGACGGCACGTACACCTTGACGGTGACCGCGACCGACGCGCTGGGCAACAGCACCGATCCCGCCGGCCACCCTGCATCCGCCAGTGCGACCTACACCCTGGACGCGACGACTCCCGACCCGGTCGTGAGCCTTCTCACGCCGCTCTCGCTCGCCGGTACGGCGAACAGCAAGGCGCCGGTCTTCGCGATCAGCGACGGCGAGAGCGCGGACGGGCCATCGACCCTGGGCTGTACCTGGACCGCGCCCGGCGGCTCAACCATCAGTGCGGGGACCTGCCCCGCCAACGGCACCTTCCCGGCCATGTCGGGAGACGGCACCTACACGTTGACCGTCACCGCGACCGACGCGCTCGGCAATGTGCTGGACCCGCTCGGAAAGCTTGCGCAGACCACCGCGACGTACACGCTCGATGCCACGACGTTCGCCCCGGTCGTCACGTTGTTCAACCCGACAAGCTCTCCGGGCAACGTGAAGAAGCCGGCGTTCACCTTCACCGACGCCGAGACCGTTGATGTTCCGGAGACCTTCAGCTGTACGTGGGTCGGACCGGACCACGTCACGATCAGCAGCGGCGCCTGCACCAGCGGTCAGACGTTCCCCACGAGTGGGCACGGTGACGGCGCGTACACGTTGACCGTGACCGCCAGCGACGCGCTCGGCAACGCCGTGGACGCCACCGGCAACCCGACGGTGACGGTGTTCACCTACCTGCGGGACACGACCACGCCTGACCCCACGGTCACGCTCACGACCCAGGCCTCGCTGACGAGCCCAGCACCCCCGACGTCCACGGTGAAGAACCCGGTGTACTCGATCACCGACTCCGAAGCCGTCGACGGCCCGGACACGTTGACCTGCTCGTGGACCACACCCGGACCCAGTCCGGTCACGACGACCGGCGTGTGCCCGGCGAACGGCCGGTTCGCGGCCACCGCCGGCGACGGCACCTACACCTTGACCGTCACTGCTCAAGACGCGCTGGGCAACACGGTGGACGGCGCCGGAAACCCGGCCTCGACGACGGTCACCTACACCCTCGACACTGCCACGCCGAGCCCAACGGTGTCGCTCGCGAGCGGGACCTCGCCGTCGACCAACACCGACCCGGCGTTCACCATCACCGACGCGGAGTCGGTCGATCCTCCCGAGACCTACCTGTGCGACTGGATCGGGCCCAATGGGATCGACTCCGGCGCCTCGCCCTGCACCAGCGGTGCGGACTTCCCAACCGCCGGTCACGGAGGCGACGGCGTGTACACGCTCACCGTCACCGCCACCGACGCGTTGGGCAACACGACCGACCCGGTCACCGGCCGGCCCGCGTCGACGACGGTCGCCTACACCCTCGACACCGCGACGCCCGTGCCGACCGTCGCCCTGACCGCCGGTGAGCACACGCCGTCGAACAACACCTCCCCGGCGTTCGCGTTCTCCTCGACGGATGCCTACGACGGGCCGGACACCTACGCCTGCGTCTGGGTCGGGCCCGACGGAGTGAACACCGGACCGGCCAGTTGCGCGAGTGGTGACCACTTCGCCACGGCAGGCCACGGCGGCGACGGTAGGTACGTTCTCACCGTCACGGCCACCGACAAGCTCGGGAACTCGGCGACTTCGGCGCCGTTCGTCTACAGCCTCGACACCTCGACGCCGGTACCGGTCGTTGCCCAAACGGCCCCGGTCGCCACGGTGGCGAACTCGCTGACACCGACCTTCTCCCTCACCGACGCCGAGACTCAGGACGGTCCCGACACCTTCACCTGCAACTGGGTGGGACCGAGTGGCACCGCGGTGTCCAACGCCGCCTGCACCGACGGCGTGGTTCTGCCGGCCTCGGCCGGCGACGGGGTCTACACCCTCACTGTCACTGCGATCGACACGGTCGGGAACACCGCGTCAGCCGCACCGCTCACCTACACCCTCGACACCACGCCACCGCTACCACCGATCGTCACCCTCAACAGCGCGACCCGCTCCTCGATCGCGACGGGGTACTGGACCTGGCAGTACGCCTACGCAGACACCGACTCGGCGGAGGAGACCGCCTCGTGCACGGTGACCGGTCCCGGCGGGTGGACGCAGACCGTGCCCGGCTGCGCGCATGAGCTCTCGGTCGTCCTCGGCGGTGGCGACGGCGCGTACGTGCTGACCGTGACGCTGACCGACGAGGCCGACAACTCGACCTCTTCGGTGGCACCGACCTACAACCTGGACTCCACCGCCCCGGCCGGACCGGTGGTCCGCAACCTGAACCCGAGAAGCGGTGAGGGCCGCACCCGCCATCCGAGCTGGACGATCGTGGTGCCCCCGGGCTCCGATGCGCTCTGCACGCTGATCCAGGGCGGGCGCAATGGCACCCGGCTGATCGTCGACGAACAGTGCCCGAAGCCGGCGCAGTTCAGCCTGGCCGGGCGACCGGACGGGCAGTACACGCTGCGAGTCGTCGCCTACGACAAGGTCGGCAACGTCAGCGCCCCTGCCTGGGGCTACTACCTGCTCGCGCCCGACGCCCCGAAGGTCCTGCCGCCGGCGGACGACTCCTCGCCTGCGGTCTGGACGGTGCGCGGCAACCCGACCGACAGCAACGTGTGCACACTCGAGCACGGCGGGAAAGTCGTCTCCGCCCCCCGCTCGTGCGGGAACAACCCGACGTATGACATGCGGTCCCTCCCGGACGGGACCTACACCCTGTCGGTGTACCAGGTGGGGGTCCAGGGGCTGCAAGGGCCTCCGGGGACGGCGAGCTGGCACTGGTCGGTGCGCGGATCCACGCAGCCACCGCCGAGAACCCAGGTCGGCCCGGGCGACCGCAAGCGTCGCCACCCTGGCCCGACTCGGTCAGGGCAGCAGCAGACGATCGTTCCTCCGGTCCGAGGCCATCCGCACCTCAACGCCGGCGGTGACACCGGGCCGCCGCTCAACATCCACCTGCCGCTCCAGACTCCGGACCGCATCAGCAAGGACGTGGTCCAAGCGGTCCGGGGGGTGGTCCACACGGTCGGCCGAGCGGGGGGTGGCACCGGATTCCCGCTGCTCCTCCTCGGCCTGGTGATGCTCTTCCTGCTGGCGCAAAACCGGATCGACCGCAGGGACCCGAAACTTGCCTCCGCTTCGATTGCTGCCGATGACTTGGTGGAGTTCGAACCACCTCCGAGTCAGCGAGAGGACACCCCATGACGGCCGCCGGGCAGCCGAGCAGCGACCTTGTGCCGCTGAGCGAACGCCTGCTCTACCTGCGGGTCATGCGGGCCGTCCTGGTCGCCCTGGTCGTCCTCGACGCGGCGCTGCTCCCACAGTTGCTGCGCACCTCGTTCCTCGTTGTCGCCTCGGTGTCGCTCGGGTACCTCCTCGTGTGCCTGGCGATCGAAGGCATTTGGCGGCTGATGCGACGGCCGGGGCTGTGGCTGTTCGGGGCACTTCTGATGCTCGACGGCGTCTATCTCGCGGCCGCGACCTACACCTGCGGCGGCTCCGTTGGCCCGGTCCGCTATCTCGTGCTGGTCTACCTCTGCGCGGTCACCCTGCTCGGTTCGTACCGGACCGGCCTGAAGGTCGCGTTGTGGCAATCGTTGATGCAGATCAGCGTCTTCTACGCCCAGACCAGCGGGCTGCTGGCCAGCTTCGGCGGTGCTGCGGCCACCGCGACCGAGTGGTATCGGCTGGTCGCGTTCATCTTCGCGCTGTGGGCGTTGACGTTCACGACCGCGACCCTCGCCGCCGTCAACGAGCGCGAGCTGCGGCGACGTCGCTATGAGTTCGAGCAACTGGCCCAGATGGGCCGGGACCTGGAAAACGCCGAAGACCCGCTGTCGGTCGGTGACGTCCTGCTCGGTGCCCTGGCCGACACGTTCGCCTTCCGCCGGATGGCCCTGTTCGAGGTGGGCGAGGACACCCCCCGCATGCTGACCTCGCGCGGGTTGCTCGACGCGGTGGTCGGAGACTTCCGGCTGGGGGACAAGTCGGTGCTGCGGGTGGTCAACGACTCGCGGGAGACCCTGCTCGTCTCCGAGGTCGATGAGGTCGCCGACCCGTGGCTCGCCGCGGTCATGCCCGCCGGGCGCAACCTTGCCGTCGTCCCGCTCGTCGCCGACGGCGTCGTCGGCGTTCTCGTGGTCGAGACCGGACCGCGCCCGAAGGTCCGGATCGAACGCCGCGTCATCGCCACCATCGAGCGCTACGCCAGCCATGCCGCGCTCGCGATTCGCAACGCGAACCTGCTCGCCCGCGTGCAGCAGATGGCGGTCACGGACGGGTTGACCGAGCTGTCCAACCGTCGCGCCTTCGACCGATCGCTGGAGCGCGAGCTCGGTCGCGCGGCCCGCACCGAGGGCCGGTTGTCGGTGGTCCTTCTCGACATCGACCACTTCAAGAATCTCAACGACAACCACGGTCACGTCGTCGGCGACAACGTGCTCCGGCAGATCGCCAGGGCGCTCGCCCTGTGCGGGCGCGAGTACGACACGGTCGCGCGCTATGGAGGCGAGGAGTTTGCCGCCGTCCTGCCTGGCTGCTCGTCCGGACTGGCGATGCAAGTCGCCGAGCGACTGCGCGTGGCGGTCGAGGAAGCTCCCAGCGACGTCCACGTCACCGCGAGCTGTGGGGTGGCGACCTACCCCTACGACGGGATCGACGTCGACAGCCTGCTGAGCGCGGCCGACCGGGCGCTCTACGCCTCGAAGCGGGCCGGTCGCAACCAGGTGCGATCCGCCGAGCAGACCCGGCTGGACGCGGCCGCCACCGGCTGAGCGCCCAGGCGGGTCGCCCCTCTCCCAGACAGGTAGGACATACTGGGCAACTCGCACGAATCGCTTCCGCCCCGGATCCCGGAGCGGAAGCGCCGCGTGTGGGACCGTGCGCGAGAGGCCGCGAGGCCTCCCACGACGGCGGTTTCCCCGGAACTACGCCGCTGACGCTCGGACCGCGTCAAGCGGGCATCGCGCCCAGCCGATGGTGAATACGTGTCGACGGGAGAACTGACCTTCGTGGCAGGGAGGCCTGCGGGTTCGCGCATGTCCCGCCGGACGCGTCGGACCGGCCTGGTCGCGCTGACCGGCGTTCTCGCCGCCACCGCCCTCGCCCTGCCCGCGGCTGCGCACCCGGCGAGCGACAAGGCCCACCGGGTCGCGGTGCCGCACGGCATCCGGTTGGTCAATGTCTCCCCGTCCTCGTTTCAGGTCGAGAGCGCCCCGACCGAGAACGCCAAGCGCTATCGCGTGTTCGCCTCGACCAAGCGCAGCAACCTGTTCACCGCCAACGTCAGCCGCGCGCAGGCCTCGGCGCTGTTCTCCCACCCCCAGGTGCGGATCGCGGGTCTGCACTACACGACCCGGCCGTACTACTACCGGCTCGAAGCAGTCAACGGGTCGCGCCATCGGTTCTCCCGTGACATCTACGAACTGGGTCTTCAACCACCCTCTCCGACCGGGCTCACAGTGCGAACGAGCGCGGCCGGCGGCACCTACCTCACGTGGGACAGTTCGTCCGCCACCGGGTTTCTCGTCACCGTGGCGAGGAACCCGGCGATGACGCAGGGCCGGGTCAACTACCGCTTGACGAGCAACACGCACCAGTTCAGTCCTCCGCATCTCGTCGCGGGCCGGACGTACTACTTCCGGGTGCGCGCACTGAACGACGCCACTCGCTCCGCTGACGCGGCGAGTGCCAACGGCACCGCGGGATCGAAGGAGCAACGCGTCCGGGTGATGACCTACAACGTGCTCGAGGCGTTCGATGACGGCCGGCTCGAGGGCAGCGGCCGGGTCGCGCCGTGGTCGAAACGCAAGGTGCGGGCCGCCGCGCTCATCCGCAAGGCTCACCCGGACGTGGTGGCCGTCCAGGAAGCCGCTTCGTGGGTCAAGGGCGTTCGCGGTCCACGCCAGATCGACTCCCTGCGCGCCCAGCTGCACGGGGTCTACGCGCTGGCGCACACCGAGATCCCGCCGAGCCAGCCGCACTATCTGCGGACCGGGGTGTACATCCTGTATCGCAAGTCGCAGTATCGCGCTGTCGGCCACGGTGGCCACTGGGGTCTTGGAAACCGGCGCTGGGCGGCGTACCAGATCCTCGCCGACCGAGCGACCGGCGCGAAATTCCTGTTCGTCGACCCGCACCTGCTGGTCGGTCCAGGACGCGCCAATGACGTCAAGCGCAAGCACGAGACCCAGCGCCTGGTGTCGCGGGCGAAAGCCAAGGCGAAGCGGGCCGGGGTGCCGTTGGTCTACGCGGGCGACTTCAACTCCGACCAAACCGCGAAACACCCACTGAACGCGCCCGAGATGGTGATGTCGACGCACAACGTGGTCAACACCTTCGCGGCTGCACCGGTTCGGACGAACGCCGAGTACAACTCGGCGAACGGCTACGAACGCCGGCCGCCGCGCTTCGGCGACCACATCGACTACGTCTTCGCCGCACCGAGCGTCTCCGTCCTCGCCTGGCACCTGCTCCTCGACCTGCACCACGGGGAGTTCTCGGGCGTCATCCCGTCCGACCACAACCCTCTCGTCGTGGATCTTCAGTACCCGTACTGAATCCGAGTGGGTCGCCAGCCTCCGGCCGACTCCGTTCGGCGCTCTGGTTGAGCCGGTTGGGCGATCCAGACCCCCTGCTCAGCGGCCGTTTTTCTACTTATGAGCAGGCGCCGAGTGCGGCTTGCCGCCGTCGCGATGTCGGCGGCGTGCGGTCTTGCCGGCCTCGCCGTGCCCACGATCGCCCACGCTGGCACCAGCCGCCCCGAGTTGCCGACGTCGGTCCAGCTGGTGCGGGTAACGCCGTCGTCGTTCACGGTCTCCGCGATCGGGGCCCACAACGCGCACCAGTTCCGGCTCTTTGCCTCGACGACCCGCAGCAACTTGTTCGTCCGCAACATCAAGGCGGCAACCAAGTCGCACCTCTCCTCGAGCCCGACGGTGGCGCTTCACGGCCTGAAGTACGCCGCCGAGCCGTACTACTACCGCCTCGAGGTCTTCAACGGGCAGCGGCATCGCTTCTCCTCGACGATCTACTCGGTCGGCCTGCTCCCCGCCGTGCCGACCGACCTTGCCGCAACCGTCACGATGAACGGCACGTTCCTCACCTGGAGCAGCGGCCCCGCCTCGGGCTTCCAGATCACCGAGGCCACCGACGAGGCGATGACCCAGGACGTGCGCACATTCACGACGTCCGGGATGACGACGTCGTTCACTCCGCCCGATCTGGTCGCCGGGACGACGTACTACTTCGAGGTCGCAGCGCTCAACAACGACACCGCGTCGGCACCCACGAGTCCGGTCTCCGCCGTGCCGGAAACCGACAGCCAGGACGTTCGGGTGATGACCTACAACATCCTGGAGTCCTTCGACGACGGTCGAGCTGAGGGCGGCGGTCACGTCGCGCCGTGGTCGGAGCGGGTCAACGGAGTGGTCAACTACATCCGCCAAGGCGCGCCGGACGTGGTGGCAATCGAGGAAGGCGCGGGCTGGGCGTACGGCTCGAAAGGTCCGCGCCAGGTCGACCAGGTCGTCTCGGAGCTGGGCGACTACTCGCTCGCGGACACTGAGATCCCGCCGACCGAACCGCACTACCTGCGCACCGGCGTGTACGTGCTCTACAAGACCTCCGAGTACACCGCGATCGGCCAGGGTGACCATTGGGACCTCGGAGACACTCGCTGGGCGGCGTACCAAATCCTTCAGAACAACGTCACCGGGGCGACCTTCCTGATGGTCGCAGCGCACCTGCTTGTCGGTCAGGGAGCCGCTTATGACAAGAAGCGGGAGGCGGAGACGACCAACCTGCTCTCCCTCGCCAACGCCTACGCGGCGGCGAACGGCAACATTCCGATCGTGTACGCCGGGGACTTCAACTCCGACAACGCCCGCCGGCGCACCTTCAACGCCCCCGCCGTGGTCATGCAGGGGGCCGACGTGAGCGATGCGTTCAACGTCGCGGTGCACAAGTCGATGACGAAGTACGACTCGGCGAACGGCTACATGCGCAAGCCCCCGAAGTTCAGCGAGCGGCTGGACTACGTCTGGGCCCCGCAGGGGGTGGCGGTCACGAGCTGGACCCAGCTCCTGAACCTCAACAAGGGCAAGGTGGTCGGGGTGATTCCCTCCGATCACAACCCGGTCGTCGCCGGCGTCCAGGTGCCGTACGCACCACCCGCTCCGTCGGACTAGGCCGCTCGTGGGCTGCAGGCCCCGCTGCTTGGATACTTGATAT
The DNA here is from genome assembly GCA_035501255.1 of Mycobacteriales bacterium. Classification (GTDB taxonomy): domain Bacteria; phylum Actinomycetota; class Actinomycetes; order JAFAQI01; family JAFAQI01; genus JAFAZI01. The sequence continues at coordinate 64,567 of DATJWM010000008.1, forward strand.
AGCGTCCTCCCGTGGCAACGACGCAAGCCCAGTACAACCTCGCGCAGGTGCACGAGGCGGTCAGCGCGGTCGTCCCTGACCGGCTCGCGGTCATCGCGCCCGAAGGTCGCTACACCTATCGTGACCTGACCGAGGCCAGCCGGCGGTTCGCGAGCGCGCTGCGCGCTCGCGGTTGTGGAGCGGTCCGACCGCGCGCCGAGCTCGCCGGTCACGAGTCCGGACAGGACCATCTCGCGCTCTACCTGCACAATGGCGTCGAGTACCTGGTCGGCATGCTCGGCGCTTATAAGGCCCGGCTCGCGCCGCTGAACGTCAACTACCGGTACGTCGCTGAGGAACTGCGCTACGTGCTGGAGAACTCGGCCGCGAAGGTCGTGCTCTGTCACGACGCGCTCGCCCCCGTGCTCGCCGGCGTACTGCCCTCGCTGCCGGGGGTCGAGCTGGTCGTCCAGGTGGCCGACGGGTCGGAGCAGGAGCTGCTGCCTGGGGCGGTGCGCTACGAGGACTTCCTGCGGGAAGGCTCGCCCGAGCCGCTCGACGTCGAACTGTCGCCGGACGACCTCTACATCCTCTACACCGGCGGAACGACCGGGAGCCCGAAGGGCGTGCTGTGGCGCCAGCACGACATCTTCGTCTCCGCCATGGGCGGTCGGCCGTTCGGCGCGACCGAACCGCGGGCATCGCTCGAGGAGATCACCGACGCGGTTGCCGCGAGTGGTGAGACCCGGCTGATGATTCTGGCTCCCCTGATGCACGGGGCCGCGCAGTGGGCGAGCTTCACGTCGTTCTCGATGGGCGGGACGGTGGTCGTGTCGCCGAACGTTCATCACTTCGACCCGGTCGAGATCCTCAAGACGGTCGAGCGGGAGCGGGTCGTCAGTCTCCAAATCGTCGGTGACGCGATGGGGCGCCCGATTGTCGACGAACTCGAGCGCGGCGACTACGACGTATCGAGCTTGTTCGTGCTCGGCAGTGGTGGCGCGGCGTTGCACCCCACCACGAAGGAGCGGTTCCTGGAGCTTGCGCCGCACGCGATGGTGTTCGACGGCATGGGGTCGAGCGAGGGCGGGATCCAGGGTGCGCACATGTCGACCAAGGGCGACGTGGCCACCGGCACGTTCCGGCCGGGCAGCGGTGCGGTGGTGCTGAACGCGGACCGGGACGCCCTCCTCGAACCTGGGTCCGAGGAGCAAGGATGGCTCGCCCAGAGCGGGCTCGTGCCGTTGGGTTATCTCGGAGATCCGGCGAAGACCGCAGCGACCTTCCCGGTGATCGACGGCGTTCGTTACTCGACGCCGGGTGACCGCGCGATCTACCGAGCGGACGGCCAGATCGAGTTGCTCGGCCGCGACTCGGTCACGATCAACTCGGGAGGGGAGAAGATCTTCGCGGAGGAGGTCGAGGCGGCGCTGCGATCACACCCGGGGGTGTACGACGTCGTCGTGGTCGGGCGGCCGAGCGAGCGGTGGGGTTCGGAGGTAGTCGCGATCGTGCAGCCCGCGCCCGGCGCGACCCCGGTCGACGCGGAACTCCTCGCGGCCGCGCAGGAGCACATCGCGCGCTACAAGCTGCCGAAGGCGATCGTGTATCGCGACGACCTGCACCGCTCCCCGAGCGGGAAGGCCGACTACGCCTGGGCCGCCCGCGAAGCAGCCTCCGACTCGCCGACCCCGTAACGGCGTGACGCTGTTCGGGCATAGCCGTAACGGCGTGACGCCGTTGTGTCTGGGTGTCGCCGACATGGTGTGGCGGTTCTCCACAGTTTCGTAAATTGCCTCTTCCGCGTAGCCGTTGCGCGCGCCTAGCGTTTCGCCCCTAACGCCTTGAACGACAGCGGCTTTGGGGGTGGGGCGATGGATGCGCGGGTGGTTGTCGAGCAGGAAGTCCGCGAGCTCGTGCGGCGCCGCGGGCTCGATCCGGCGGCGGCAGCCGGCGAGGTACGTCGACTCGTCGAGGATGTTGTTGCCGACTACGACGATCGCACGCTCGGCGGGTCCATGCCGGCCCTCGGCGACCCCGCCGAAGTGACTCGAGTGGTGTACGACGCGGTCGCAGGCTTTGGCGCGCTTCAGCCCTATCTCGACGACGACACGGTCGAGGAGATCTGGATCAACGACCCCGGCAGAGTGTTCATCGCACGTCGCGGGCGCAGCGAACTGACGACGACGATCCTGCGGGCCGAGGAGATTCGCGACCTCGTCGAGCGGATGTTGAAGACCTCCGGCCGTCGGGTTGACCTCTCGACACCGTTCGTCGACGCGATGCTTCCCGACGGGTCCCGGCTGCACGTCGTCATCCCTGAAATCACGAGGAGAGATTGGGCGGTGAACATCAGAAAGTTCGTGGTCTCGGCCGACTCGCTCGACGAACTCGTCGGTCTTGGCAGCTTGACCCAGCAGGCGGCACGGTTCCTCGAGGCCGCGGTCGTGTCCGGCTTGAACGTGATCGTCGCCGGCGGCACCCAGGCTGGGAAAACGACGATGTTGAGCTGTCTCGGAGCCGCCATCCCCGCACGTGAGCGGGTCGTGACATGCGAAGAGGTCTTCGAGATCCGCCTCCCGCTCCCGGACGTGGTCGCGATGCAGACCCGACAGGCGAACCTCGAGGGCACCGGCGAGGTCCGCCTCCGCCGCCTCGTGACCGAGGCGTTGCGGATGCGTCCGGATCGCTTGCTTGTCGGCGAGGTTCGCCAGGAGGAATGCCTGGACCTGCTCATCGCCTTGAACTCGGGTCTGCCCGGCATGTGCACCATTCACGCCAACTCCGCCCGCGAGGCGATCACCAAGTTGTGCACCTTGCCGTTGCTCGCCGGCGAGAACGTCAGCCACAACTTCGTCGTACCGACCGTCGCGTCGTCAGTTGACTTGGTCGTCCAGGTGGGCCGGGACGCCCTCGGTCACCGCCGGGTGCGCGAGATCGCGGCGGTTCCCGGTCGGGTCGAGGGCGATCTCGTCGAGGTGGCGGACATCTTCAGCTCGCATGGCGACCGGCTGGTGCGGGCCGACGGGTGGCCGCCGCACCCTGACCGGTTCGAGCGGGCGGGCTACGACCTCACGACCTTGCTGTCGCCCGCGATTCCCGCCTTCGATCCGCTCTCCGCGCCGTTCGCCTCGTGATCCGGCACGGCTGATGGGGGCACTTGTGGGGCTGGTCGCCGGACTGGGCGGCTGGTTGATCTGGCGCAGCGGACCGCGGGCACCGCAGGCGCGACCACGGTCTCGCCCGACACTCAGCGAGCGGACCGCTGACCTGCTCGGTCAGGCCGGGTACGACGGGATCCGCCCGCACCAGCTCTACGTCGTCTGCCTCGCCTGTGCAGCTGTCACCTTCGTCGCGGTCGCAGGCGTGAGCAGGGTGCTCAGCATCGCCATCGCGTTCTCCTGCTTCGCGGCGTACCTCCCGGTCGCGCTCGTCCGGCGTCGTCGGCGCCAGCGCACGACCGAGCTCCGTGAGATCTGGCCGGAAGTGACCGACAACCTGGCCTCGGCCGTGCGGGCGGGCATGTCGCTGCCCGAGGCATTGGCCGCGCTCTCGGTCCGGGGGCCGGCATCCTTGCGGCCGACGTTCGCGACGTTCGCCGAGGACTATCGCGCAACCGGCCGGTTCGGTGATTGCCTCGATCGGCTCAAGGACG
>DATJWM010000009.1:0-3228 GCA_035501255.1 Mycobacteriales bacterium
CTCATAGTGCACGCCTACTCGTGGATGGTCCCTCTGGTGAGGCGGGCGCTCAGGCAGCGTCGATCATGATCGACGGCACGGGCATCCCCGCGCCGAAGTGCCCTTGGCGGGCTGGTCAGATCCGGCAGTACGTGCAAGTGCCGGGACCGCATCGAGGACTCCTATTTGCCGCCGCGATCTGCTGCGGTCTGCTAGTTGGGTGCGCGTCGCAAAGTGCTGGCGGGTCGGTGGGAACGGAGTCTTCCGTCGGCGACGCTTCCATGACAGTAAGCGGCGGCGATACGCCAGTCGGTTGCTCCTTCCCGACCTTCAGCCTGCCAACGGACAACTCGAACCCCCATGGAGCAACGCCTCAGGAAGCTCTCGACGCCTTCCTCGCCCATGGGTCCATCCTTGGGGTCCCACCGGCGAGGCTCTACCCGATGTCTGGCTGGAAGCCAACGGCCAGCGGGCAGGACAAGGCGACCTTTGAGTCTGGCGCTAGCCAGTTGTATTTCGCGCACGTCGGAGGCACGTGGGTTGTCACAGGAGGACGACGCTGCTAGCGCACCTACGTGTAGATATGCCGGTGATCTTCTAGGGCAATTCGGACATGCCGTTGGGGCAGGTCCTGGAGCCGAGGAGACCCGTTGCTGTGACTGCCGATTCTTGCTTGTCGCCGGCTGGGATGAGGGGGCCCCTGCTGGGCGATCGACTGGTGGATCGCTACTTGGTGTTCGTCGCGTCGAGGGCTCGGCCGAACACGGTGCTGGCGACCGTCTCGGATCTGCGGGCGTTCTTCGCTGTGGTCAGCAAGGACCCGCGTGAGGTCCGCCCGGGCGATGTGTTGGACTTCATCGCTGAGCAGCGCCGCCCCCGCGGCGACGCGAACGTGGTGCGCCTGGTCGATGGGCGGCCCGGGTTGTCGTCGCAGACGATCAAGCGTCGCCTGAGCAGTGTGTCCGGGCTGTTCTCCTGGTTGCTGATCCTTGGCGAGGTGGACGCGAACCCGGTCCCGCGGGGTCTGTCGACGCGGCGGGTGAGGGGGCCGGGTTCGACGGTTCCGTTGGTCCGCGCTCCTCGGACGTTGCCGCGGGTCCTGGAGCCCGGCGAGGTCGACGCGCTGCTGGGGGCGCTGCGCCGGTGGCGGGACCGGGCGATGGTCGAAGCGATGGTGTTGGGCGGTCTGCGCCGCTGTGAGGTCCTCGGGTTGCGCACCCAGGACCTGCGTCCCGCGGAGGGCCGGGTGTTCATCGCCGATGGTAAGGGCGGGCACCAGCGCCTGGTGCCGATCTCGAAGCGGTTCTTCCGCAGCCTCGGGCACTACCTGGGCGGTGAGCGCCCCGAGGACGCGGGCACGGAGTTCGTGTTCGTCGCGTTGAAAGGCCCGACCCGCGGGCGGCCGCTGACCGCTGACGGCCTCGACGAGATCGTCCGCGCAGCGAAGGTGAGGGCGAAGCTCAACCATGCGACGTGTCACGAGCTGCGGCATACCTGCCTGACCCGACTGCGGGAAGCCGGGATGGCGTTGGAAGCGATCCAGGCCCAGGCCGGGCACCGCTCGATCGAGTCGACCCGGCTCTACCTGCACCTGTCGAACGAGTGGCTCGCCTCGGAGTACTTGCGCGCCGCCACCTTGATCGACGGATCGGCGCTGGCGGGGGTGGTGTCCTCGTGAGCGCGACCTCGCCCGTCGTCAGTCCTGGCCACGAGAACGCCCTCGACAGCGGATCGTCTGTCGCTCGTGAGCAGTGGGCGGTGATCGCCGGACGGGCACCACGCCTGTCGGGGACCGCGAACGCCTACCTGGCTCAGATCGGCGTCTCTTTGCGGCCAACGAGCGTGATCGCCGCGGACGGCGCGCTGCGGCTGTTCTGCGGCTACCTGATCAGCGAAGAGCCGACGGTGACCGGCTTCGCTGACATCAGCCGTGTCCACCTCGAGGGGTTCAAGACGTGGCTGGTCGCCCGGATCACCCGCAAAGGCACACCGGTCAGCGCGAACACGACCCGGCAGCGGCTCGGGACCCTGCGGACGTTCTTCGACCGGATCATCGAGTGGGACTGGCCCGATGCGCCTGCCCGGACCCCGATCTTCTCCATCGACCTGCCGATCATCGACGACCCGCTGCCCCGCTTCCTCGACGACGCGGCCGCCGCCCGCCTGCTGCGGGCGGCCTCCGCGGACCCCGAACCGCTGCGGGGACTGGTCGTGCACCTCCTGGCCCGGACCGGGATCCGCGTCGGGGAGCTCTGCGCGCTGCAACACGACGCGGTGCTGACCATGAACGACCAGCCGTGGCTACGGATCCCGGTCGGCAAGCTCCATACCGACCGCTACGTCCCGCTGCACCCCCACCTCCTCGACCTGCTCACGACCTGGGCCAGTGGCCACGACAACGCCGGGACCGGGCTGCTCCTGACCCGCGACGGACACCCGCTGAACCGTTACTCCGTCGGGCGGATCGTGAACCGCGTCGCGGCCGCCGCCGGTCTCGGACACGTCCACCCCCACCAGCTGCGGCACACCCTCGCGACCCAAGCCATCAACCGCGGGATGCGCCTAGAAGCCATCGCCGCGATGCTCGGCCACAAGACCCTGCGGATGACGATGGTCTACGCCCGGATCGCGAACCGCACCGTCGCGGATGAGTTCCACGCCGTCTCCGAACGCGTCGACGCCCTCTACGCCGACACCGACCTGCACGGGAAAGAGACCCCGGCCATGCGCCGGCTGCGCACCGAGCACCGCAGAATGCTCGGCAACGGCTGGTGCACCCGACCACAAGACCTCGACTGCGCCTTCGAAACCATCTGCGAAGGCTGCGGGTTCCTCCAGACCACCATCGCCTTCCGCACAACCCTGCAAGCCCAGCACGACCACGCCGAAGCGCACGACCAGCACGGTCGAGCCGAGCTCTACCAGCAGCTCCTCAACAACACCGCATGACCAACGAGCCACGGATCAGCTGGGCCTTCCGCAGCCCAGCCGATCACCGGCATAACCCGCACGACATTGACAGGATCACCGGCATAAGTGATGCTCCTACTGTCAAACGAGGGCTGTTGCGGGTAGGGCGCGGTAGACCTCGCGGGCGATGTAGCGCTTGAGGCAGCGGATGGCTTCGCTCTTGGTCTTGCCTTCGGCTTGTCGCCGAGTGACGTAGTCGCGGGTGGCGGGATCGGTCGCGAGGCGCACGATCGCGATGCGCCACAGCGCAGAGTTCGCTTGCCGGTCTCCGCCGCGGTT
>DATJWM010000010.1:0-10505 GCA_035501255.1 Mycobacteriales bacterium
ACCGAGTCGACGATGAACGGCATGTCGTCGGTCACGATCTCGATCAGCGTGTGCGGCGACTGCCAGCCGTGTTGCTCGAAGTCCGGGTTGTAGACCCGCACCTTCGACTCGCCGGGCGTGCGCTGCTGTGCGAGGTTGTAGTGCGCCACCGCCGCCCCGTATAGGTCCAGCGGGTTGCGATCCGCGAGGTCCTCGGCCGGGACCCACTGGTAGTACTGGCGGACGAACGCCTCGCACGGCGCCACCTGGTCGGTCGGCAGTCGCTCCCGGACGCGTTCGCAGACCGTGTCGATCAACTCGGACTCGAGATCCGCCCCCTTAACCGACATTTCGAGACCTCCTCTGTTCCGCTCTCCTTAGCTGTGGCCGCGACGGGCGGAGCCTACTCCGCGTGAGTTGGCCGTGCATGGCGTGAGATTCGGCTTGCGATGGGGGCGTACCTCCCAGCGTAGTGGGCTCGTCCGTGACTCATGTGGCAGCGAGAGTGGTCACTGGCGGATGCTGCGCGAGGACGCTAGGAACCCGACGTGCGGCAGCGCCACACGAGGCCAGCCGGCATCCGTCCGCGGTTTATACGAACATACGTTCGATGACGAGCGACGGCAACCCTTATGCCCGGTTTCGCCGGGCACTCGAGACCGGGAACGAGACGCTCGTGATCACCGCGGCCCGCGAGCTGCCGAGAGTGCGGCTCGACGACGCGCTGCGGATCTGCCTCGTCCTGCGCGGTGGCGACCCCGACCGGTACGAGCGCGCGGCGGTTCGCTGGCTCGGCCGGTTCGCGCTAGAGGCACGCGAGGCGACGATCAACGACCTGCGGGTCGCCGCCGGCGCTCTTGACGCCCTGCCCGAGCACCCCAGCGAGGCCATGGAGCTGCTTCAGCGGTTGTGCGTGGCGCGCGGGGTGGCGTAGCCGGGACGAGGTGGCGTCCGCGGGCCGCGGTGCAGGCGACCATCAGATCCGCCGGCCGCCCCGACGAGCGCAACACGACAGTCGATTGTCGCGCCACGCATGTTCCCGATCGCGGACCGGGCATTCATTCGACCCGTCCGCACCCCACCGCGCTTCACCTGCATAGTCTGACAATTCAGACCAACCGCCCGAGCCATGGCAGACGAGGCATACCCCGTGGCTGGCGCGTAAACGATTGGCGTTGTGGTCGGCTCACAAGGTCGCGAGGGGCTGTGGCCAACCCCCCATGGCGTGACCCGCGGTCAATGGCGATTTACCCCTCATTTTTGAGGGGTAAATCGCCAAACTTCGGCGAGCGCCTCCATGACGCGCCAGGTGCGTTATGACCTCGACACAACCGATCCCACACTCGCCGGGTCTGTACGACCGCCTCCCCCCACGTGCACGGACTGCCACGGTACGCCCCGCCGGCGCCGAGTGGCAGGAAATGCATGCTCGGATCCGCGGGTCGGCGGCGCATGACGGTCCGTCCTTCGCCCGACGCGCGGGGATGTGCCGACGCCCCTCCCCGACGTGCATGACACGCCAACGGACGCGACCCCAGTCGACCGTGGCCTCTCGGGCATCTGGGGCGTGCGTGACACGCCAAGATGAGACCGGGCGCATCGACTGGCACGTCACCACATGCGGCCCTGTCGCCGCCGCGGGATCGGAGCCGCGGGGCGCAGGACCCACCTCCAGATGCCCCGCCGCTGAATCGCCCAGCGATCCGCCCCCGTCGCGCTAGCGTCCGTTGGCGTGCTCCCCGACTGGCCCGCTGGCACCGTCACGATCCTCGTCACCGCCACCGCCGGCAACCCGCCGCACGCGATCCCGGTCTCGGCGGCGGTCCGTGCCGACCCGCGGCGCGCGCTGATCGCCCTGGCCGCCGGCCGCGGCTCGCTGGCTCGGCTGCGCGCCGACCCGAACGTGTCGCTCACGATCGTCTGCGAGGCCACCGCCGTCACCGCGTACGGGCGCGCCCGGGTGCTCGACGACCAGGCGCTGGTCGATGGCGTGGTGGCGGTGGAGATCGAAGTCGAACGCGTCCAGGACCACGACCGGCCGACGTTCGCGATCGAGGCGGGCGTGCGGTGGCGCTGGACCGAACCGGACGCCGAGCGGCGCGACGCCCAGGTCCGGGAGGCACTCGCGCGGCTCCGGGGCCGCGGCGAGACCGACTAGTCCGGGAGCAGCGGCACCCACACACCCGGGTCCTGTCCGACGAGCACGCCCCGGGTGATCGCCTTCGATCCGAAGCGGTCCCGGACGCGGTCGACCACCGCGTCGAGGTCTGGCGCCCGGTTGAACGGGAGCACGAGCTGGACCGCATCGCGGTCGTTTAGGTTCGTGAGCGCGATCCCGATCAGGGTTAGGCCCCTCCGCTCGATCATCGGCATCGACGCCTTGAGCAATCCGTTCGCCGCCTTGAGGATCGTGGGCGTCTGGTCGGTCGCCTCGCGCATCGTGAACGATCGCGTGGCCCGCGAGAAGTCGTCGAAGCGCATCCGCAGCACGACCGTCCGGCACACCCGGCGCGCCGCGCGCAGCCGCCGCGTCACCCGGTCCACCAGCGCGATCAGCGAGCTCCACAGCTCCTCGGGCGACCGTCGCCGCCGGCCGAGCGCCCGCTGCCCCCCGATCGACCGGCGCCGACGGCGGACTTCGACGGGCCGGGGGTCGTAGTTGTTGGCCAGCGCGTGCAGGTGGCGCCCCGACGCGCGCCCGAGCATCAGCACGAGCTCCCGCTCGCCCAGCAGTGCAACCTGTCCGACCGTCGTGATTCCGCGCTCGTGGAGCTTGCCGGCCGTGACCCTGCCGACCCCCCAAAGCCGCTCGACCGGCAACGGGTGCAGGAACTCGAGCTCGCGCTCGGGCGCCACCACCAGCAGGCCGTCGGGCTTGGCCACGCCGCTCGCGACCTTCGCCAAGAACTTGGTGCGGGCGACGCCGACCGTGATCGGCAATCCGACCTCCCGCCGGATCCGTTGCCTCAGCCGGGCCGCGATCTCAACCGGCGTCCCAGAGATGTGGCCGAGCCCGCGGACGTCCAGGAACGCCTCGTCGATCGAGAGACCCTCGACCACCGGCGCCACGTCCTCGAACACCTTGAACACCGCCTTGCTCGCCTCGGAATAGGCCGACATCCGGGGCGAAACCACGACCGCATCAGGACACAGCCGACGGGCCCATCGGCCACCCATCGCGGTGCGGACACCACGGGCCTTGGCCTCGTAGCTGGCGGCGAGCACCACGCCCGCCCCGACGATCACCGGGCGGCCACGCAGCCGTGGATTGTCACGCTGCTCGACCGACGCGTAGAACGAATCGAGGTCGGCGTGGAGGATCGAGGCCGAGGGTGACACGAACACATGTTCGTGTCACCCTCGGACGGACGATCAGCGGTCCGAGTCGGTGCCCGGCGTAAACGACACGCCGCGCAGGACCTCGCCGAACCGCGCGGTCCTGACGGTCTGGAAGGACTCGCCTGCCGGCAGCGCGGTGGCGCTGAGGCGATCGGTGATCGCGACGAGCTTGTTCGGGTCCGCCCCCTCGTCGCCGCTCCCGCTCACGGTCGAGGTGATGGCCCAGATCGTCGCGGTCCCGTTGCGGTTGACGCGGCCGGTGATGTTCCGCAGGCCGTCGGCCGCGGGAGACCACGGCAGCCCGGTGACCGAGTTGGTCCCGGTCGGGTAGCGGCGAACGGTGTACGGCTGCCCGAGATTCAGCCCCGATTGCAGGGTGTAGGCGAGGTTCCATTGACCCGCCACCGGAGAGCCGAACACCCACTTCTGAAGGCCCGCGGTCGTCTGCGCTGCCGCGTCCGTGTACGTGTTGCTGGTGGCCGAGTAGGTCCCCGTTCCGTCACCCTCGTCTGCCACGTACAGCGTGTCCGGGTTGGCGAACCAGATCCCGAACGGGAACGCCGTCGACGTTTTCGCCAACGTCGTGGGGAACCCCTTGAGGATGCACATGTTGTAGGGAGTCACACCCTCGGTCTGGAGGAGCGCCGGGTTGTAGTCGATCGGGGACGTCGGCAGCTTGGCGCCGGGCTGTGGCAGCCCGACCCCTCCGGTCGCGCAAGCGTTGCCCGTGGTGTCGATGAAGTACACCGTGTTGATGCCGTTGCTGCCGCTGCCCTTCGTGAGGTAGACGACGTTGTTCGAGATCGTCAGGCCGCGGAAGTTCGTGTCCTTGCCGATCTTGTCTGGCTTCGGGTTGGTCGGCGGTTGCGTCTGAGTGATGTTGAAGCTGCCGACCGGCGTCGGGGCTCCCGGATGCTGGAACCACTCCGGATCCCACGAACGCGACAGGATCTGGGCGCCGGCGCCGAGGATGATGCCGTTGGGCTGCGGGTTGTTGCCGTTGCCCGCGTTGCCCGCGGTGTAGATCACGTTCGCCGCGTTGTTGAGGATCGACGCCCGCCCGTTGTTGCCGCTGTACGCGTTGGTCAGCGTGAACGAGCCCCGGCCGTCGCGACCGAGATCGGCGACCACGCGATAGTCGGCGCCGGTGACCGGATTCGTCGGGTCGATCACGCCCGGGGTGTTCGAATTCGAAACGTCGAGCGCCGCGACCGGTGCCTTGTAGCCCATGAAGGTGACGTCCTGGCCGTTCGTCGAGAGGTTCAGCGCGAGTTCGGATTTGGACGAGAAGCTCGTCACGATGTTCCGGGTCGGGACCGCGATCCGGTTGAACACTTGGCCCCACGGGGTCAGCTCGTCAAGCACGATCGGGGAGGTGACGCCGAAGCTGGCGTCGACCTGGTCATTGTTGAACACGTACGGGTAGGTGCCGTCAGCGTTCGCGGGGGTACAGGCGGTACCGGTGCAGCCGGGCGGAAGCTCGGTCACGCCCTGCGTGATGTCGGCCGGCACGTAATCGCTGGTGCTCAGCAGCAGGGTCCCGGGTAGCAGCTCCGGGCCCCGGTGACCGCCGTGCCACCAGTCAGCCTGCGCGGGTGCGGCCGCGACGCATAGAACGAGCGCGCATCCGGCGCCCGCCAGCAGCCGATGCTTGCACCCCCGCGTCAGTTGCCGCACGCGATGCGGTGTGTTCGACATCGATAGTCCTCCTTGCAGTGTTCGACGGAGGCGCGCCCCGGCGCCGCGGCGGGCACCCTAGCTTGGGCTGCGAGGACCACTCGTGAACAAAATGCTATTCCGGCGATGAGGACCCTCTTATGCCCGCGACCACGACACGATGAGCCGATCGAGCGATGAGCAGCTCGGCCCGCGGGCGCTGAACCGGGCCACGCTCGCCCGGCAGCTCCTGCTCGAGCGCGCGACGATGCCGGCGCTCGCCGCGATCGAACATCTCGCCGGGATGCAGGCGCAGGCACCGCGCGCCCCTTACGTCGGGCTCTGGACGCGCCTGCGCGACTTCCGTGCGCAGGCGCTGAGCGAGCTCGTCGAGACGCGACGCGCCGTCCGAGGCCCGCTGATGCGCGCGACGCTGCACCTCGTCAGCGCCCGTGACTGGTTCGCGTTCCGCCCGCTCGTTCAGCCCGTGCTCGAGCGGAGCTTCGCCGGCTCGCCGTTCGACATCGGGGGCGTCGACGTCTTGGAGCTGCTCGCGACGGGCCGGGCGCAGATCGAGGAGCGCCCGCGCTCCCGCGCCGAGCTCGGGGAACTGCTGGCCCGGCGGTGGCCGGAGATCGACCCGTCGTCGCTCGCGCAGGCGATCACCTACCTGCTGCCTGCCGTGCAGGTCACCCCTCGCGGCCTGTGGGCCAAGAGCGGGCAGGCGCGATGGACCACGGCGGACAATTGGCTCGGCGGGCAACTCGACGCCGAGCCCTCACCCGAACAGATCGTGCTCCGCTACCTCGCCGCATTCGGGCCGGCGACCGTGAACGACATCCAGATGTGGTCAGGTCTGACGCGGCTCGCCGCCGTCGTCGACTCGCTCCGGGCGCGACTGCTCACCTTCCGCGACCAGCGGGGCGCGGAGCTGTTCGACCTCCCGGACGCGCCACGACCCGACCCTGACACTCCGGCGCCGCCTCGCTTCCTGCCCGAGTACGACAACCTGCTGCTGTCCCACGCCGATCGAACCCGCTTCATCACCGGCGGCGAGCGCGTCCCGCTTCAGCCCGGGCTCGGCGCCCGCTCCGGCTCGCTGCTCGTCGACGGCTCGTTCCGGGGCACCTGGAGCATCATGCGCGACCGGGAGACCGCGGTCCTCCGCGTCGAGCCGTTTGAGCCCTTGTTCGATCGCGACTCGATCGCCGGCGAGGGCGAGTCGCTCCTGAGGTTCGCCGTCGAGGACACGTCCGACCACGACATCCGTTTCGCGGCCCTGTAGCGGCCGCCCGGATCGTTAGCAGTCGTCCGCGGCCCTGTAGCGGCCGCCCGGATCGTTAGCGGTCGTCCGCGCCCCCGGAGGTAATGCGGGGACGCATTGGCCAGCCGACGCGGGGTCAGACCCTGCCGCTCACGCCGCCCGAGCCGCGCGCCGCGTGGCCTCATTACCCGCATGCACGACAAGAACTACCCGGAGCCCTCGCCTCACGCCGGGCGGATGCCGGTAATCGGGTGATTTCGGTGAGGGTGAGCGATGGTGTCTGGGTGAGCAATGGTGTCTGGGTGAGCAATGGTGTCTGGGTTCAGGACATATGTCCCAGGTGATATGTCCCTCATGTCTCGGGACATAGGTCACACCTTGTCTGGGCGGTGAGGAGGGGGTTCCGGCGGTCGTCGCGGTGGCCGAGCCCGGTCTAGGGCGAGGCCGTAGCGGCGATCGCCGGGCGCGCGAACAGGTTGCGATCGAGCGCGCCGCGGAACTCGAGGCGGACGCGAAACGGGCGCTCGAAGATCGTCGGCGAACGCTCGGTCAGGTCGGCGAGGCGCTGATCGCCGCCAAGCGCGCCGCGGGCCGCAAGCCGTCGACGATCGAGGCCTACTCCCATTGGCTGCGGATTCACATCGTCGACTACTTCGGGCCCACGCCCGTCTACGAGATCACGCGCGAGGACGTCCGGGGCTTCGCGGCGGCCCTCGAGCGCAAGGGCCTCGCTCCCAAGTCACGGGCCAAGCGCGATCCGGTCCACACTTCGTAGACCTGTGCGGACAGGGTCGCGGGCCGCGTGTGATCGCCGTCCGCCCACCCGCACGGGCTTTACGCGGTCCCTCGGCGCTGTTTGTGGCAGCTGAGGCCGGGGTCTCAATCTTCGTGCGGGCGGGGCGGACGGCGAGCGGTGGGCAGGATCCTCGGGTGGTGGGGCTGTGATGGGGCGGGAGGCGGGTTTAGGTCCTGAGACTTTGCGGGTTGGGCGGTTCATCGGAAGGGTGGGAGTTGTGTCGTTGCCGGCGGTGGAGGCCGGGCTTGATCTTGATCACCGAGTGGTGCGGCGGCATGTCGCGAGGCTCGGGGCGGCGGGCTGGCTGGGTCGGGCGCCGTGGGTCTGGGGCGAGGGGTCGGTCGCGTGGTTGACGGGCCTCGGCGTCGAGAGCTCGGGGCTCGGCGGCCTGCGGGCGGTCAAGGCGCCGCCGGCGCTGACCACGATCGCGCACGGCGTCCTTGTCGGGTGGTCGGCGGCACGGGCGGAGAAGCACGGCCGGGTGTGGAGATCGGCGCGTGAGCTCGCGCTAGAGCCGGACCGGTGGGAGGTGACGGTGCGGTGCGAGCGCGGCTACACGACGCAGTTGCCCGACCTTGCGGTGTGGCTGAAGCGCTCCGGCCCACCGATCGCGCTGATCTCCGAGAGCGGCGGGCGCCGCGAGGACCGGCAGAAGAAGATCCTTGAGGGTTGGCGAAACGCGGTCTACGCCGGCCAATACTCCGCAGTGCTCTACGACTGCGCCAATGATTCAGTCGCGCACCTGATCAGCCGGCTGGCTGCCAAGGTCCAGCTCACGCGATCGAAGTTCGGCGTGGTCATCCAGGCACGCGCGCAGGACATCGCCACCCTCTCCCCCGCCGCCACGGACGACGAGGCCGCTCTCAGCCATCCGCAGAACTCGCCAAAAGCCGCACCCGCCATTGACAAGGTAATTGACACGACGGATGCTCGCGCACCCGTATCGGTCGCGCCAGCGCCGCCCGAGCAGTCCGAACCGCGGGCTGCGCCGGAGGCCGAAACCGCCGAGGAGGCCGCCGAACGCGAGCGGCGTTATCGGGAGATCTTCGGAACCCCTGAGCCAAAGCGGCGACGCCCGTGGCGACGATCACACACCTCGTGGCCAGGGACGACGTGATCACGTCGGCACGCTCGGCAAACGTGCCGGCCTACCGGCGCAGGCCTGGGCGGCTCCGCCGCCGCCGAGAACCGCGTTGCGGACGAAGCGGGTCAGCTGTTGGTTCCCGAGCTCCGTGACTGCGGCCGACTGCCGCTTGCCGCGGGCAATACGGGCGCCGTCGGAGCCGGCTATCGAGCCTCAACGACCGCTCCTTCTCGTCGTGGCTGTCCCGTAAACGATTGGCGTTGTGGTCGGCTCACAAGGTCGCGAGGAGCTGTGCCCAACCCCCATGGCGTGACCCCTGGTCACTGGCGTTTTACCCCTCAAAAATGAGGGGTAAAACGCCAAACTTCGGCGAGCGCGTCCATGACGCGGCCGGTGCGTTATGACCTCGACACAACGGATCCCACACTCGCCGGGTTTGTGCAGACGGCCTCCGTCCCGAGTGGGAGTCATTGTGCCGTCAATGTGGCCCAATAAGACTTCCGCTTCGCCGCCACGTCGCAGGTTTGCCCGGGATTGCTGCTTCGTCGTGAAGCTGCGATCTCGCGGCCGGCCGGTGCAGGCCGGTCGGCACGTTTCGAGCACCTCAATCGATCGCGCATTGTGATGTCGTTTCACTTCGCGGTCAGATCAACGGTCGGCGGCTGGCACCTCCGGTACGGGTTTTCGCACCGGGGCTTCCCGTACCACAGCAGGACTGCGAGCCAAAAGGGTCAAGTTCGTCGTAGTGCGGTGACCACCGCGGACGGCTGCGCCGGTGTCAGGCCGGACCACCAGGCACACACACGTCGGCTAGGACGCGGAGGATTAGTGGCCGACCGCTGGCATACGCGCGGCGGCGCCGCCTGCCGACTCCGCGAGGAAAATGCGCGTTGCCGTCACGCGGTGGCTCAGGTTCCCTCGATCGCGGAGTCCAAGCTTCGAAAAGATCGAGTTGACGTGTTTCTCGACCGCCCGCTTGGTCAGGGATAGCGATTCCGCGATCGCGCCGTTGCTGTCGCCGAGCGCGATCCTCGACAGCACCTCCCGCTCACGCGGGGTGAGCTCCGACAGCCGGGAGGATGCTGTCCGCACCCTGATCTCGATGAGCGCACCGACGATGAGTGGATCGAGGACGGAGCCACCCCCGGCGACGACCTCAATCGCCTCGATCAGCTCGTGATGGCTGCGAATGCGCTCCGTTAACAGGTAGGCGCGTCGACCGGTTCCCTTGTCCAGGAGGGTAAGGACCGACGAGGGCTCGACATAGTCGCCTAGCACGACGACGCCGATCTCGGGGCTCGTCTCACGCAGACGGGCTGCGATGCGTATTCCCTCTCCCGCTCCCGAGGGCGGCATGCGGGAGCCGATCAACACCACGTCAGGTTGCGAGCCCGCGATGGCGCTCTCTAGGTCGTTGGCGTTCGAGCACACCGCGGTCGGTTCCACATCCGTCGACCTATCCAACAGCAAGGTCAGAAACTCGCGAACGAGGTATGAGTCATGAGCTACCGCCACGCGAATCGGCCGCGGGTCCCGACGCTTACCCATCACTTACCGCCGGACGTCCGCAGCACCGGACGTTGGGCCCACCGTTCTGCGGGATGCTCGTTGTCCTTGCAGTTCGGATACCTGCTGTCGCAGGAGCGCGTTGTCGTCGTTCAGTGCGCGATTCGCGCGCCGCAAGGTGTTTACCGCGCCGGCCACGCTGGCCAGCGCCAGCTCGCGGGCTCGACAACGCTTCCGGAGCTCGAAAAGCTCCTCTTCCAGAAGGGCTAGGCCGCCGTCGGTGTCGCGCCCTTCGCTCGGCCGGCGCCGATCATCCCGCTCCGCTCCGAGCGGGGTGCGGTCGATCACGGCCGTGAGGCGCGAATCGCCGGCCGTGGTGGTCAGAGCTAGGTGATTGGGATGGTTCATGTGCGTATTGAAGCGGCCATGGGCCCCCTAAAAAGAATGGTCGATACTATCCGTAATGATGGTCGACGTAATGACGGTCGACAGAGGTTGGCCGAGCGAGTCCGCGCCAGCGCTCTTGCATCTCGACACGGCGGTGCCGGACGTTGAGTGAGGCGCGACGAGACAGCCGCGGGGCATTCGGGGTACTCGGCCCCGCTGCGTACCGGGCCTTGTATGAGAACAGCCCCGACGGCGTTCTGTTCACCGTGCCCGACGGGAGGGTGCTTGCCGCGAACCCCGCGGCTTGTCAGATTCTCGGCAGGACCGAAGCTGAGATCTGCTCGCTTGGGCGACAAGGGTTGGCCGACCTCACCGATGAGCGCTGGCCGCGCATCCTGGCCAAGCGCACGCGCGCCGGGCATGCCCGCGGAGTCGCGAGAATGATCCGCGCCGACGGCACGCCGATCGAGGTGGAGATGAGCGCGAAGATCTTC
>DATJWM010000011.1:0-59138 GCA_035501255.1 Mycobacteriales bacterium
TGTCGGGCCCGACCGTTGAGGTCTAGACTTCCGCCATGCTGGGCTACACGTTGCGGCGACTGGCGTGGGCCATCGTCATCATGTTCGTGGCCAGCTTCGGGGTGTTCTTCCTGGTCGCCCACTCCGGCGATCCGTTGGCTCAGCTGCGGGCCAATCCGAAGACTCCGCCGCAGGTCATCGCGAATCGACGGGCGCTGTTGCACCTCAACGACCCGTTCCTGACCCGCTACTTCATCTGGCTCAAGGGTGCGCTGCACGGCGACTTCGGCACTCGGGTCGACGGCAACCCGGTCGGACCCCAGATGTGGTCCCACTTCTGGATCACCCTGCGCATGGTGATCCCGGCGACGATCATCTCGGTCTTCGTGGCGATCTGGCTCGGCGTGTGGGCCGCCGTTCGTCAGGGGCGGATGGCTGACACCCTGATCACGGTGTCGAACTTCCTGCTGATCTCGGTGCCGGTGTTCGTGATCGGCCTGGTCCTGAAGGACTTCGTCGCCATCCCGGTCAACAAGCACGTCGGTCACACGATCTTCTACACGGTCGGTCAACAGAGCGCGACGATCTCGGGTGGGTTCTTCTCCCGCTTACCGGACTATGCGGCGCACACCGCGCTCCCGGTGATCACCTTGGTGCTCGTCTCCTACCCGCTCTGGGCGATGTACCAGCGATCCTCCATGCTCGAGGAACTCAATCGCGACTACGTGCGGTTGGCCCGAGCAAAGGGGCTGCATCCGCGCCGGGTCCTCATCCGGCACACGCTGCGTAACGCCCTCCTGCCGGTGACGACGGTGATCGCGCTCGACTTCGCTGCGATCCTCGCCGGCGCGTTGGTCACCGAGATCGTGTTTGACTGGAGCGGCATCGGGCAATGGGGGTTCGCCGCGACGGTCGGGCTCGACTTCAACTCCGTGCAGGCTTACCTGCTGTTGACCGCCTTTTTCGTCGTTGCGTTCAACTTCCTTGCCGACGTCATCTACGGGCTTCTCGACCCGCGGATCAGGCTCGCCTGATGGCGACCCGCGCGGGGAGTGACCCGCAGTGACCAGACCGCCGACGACCCAGAGCGATCTGGGCGGGTCAGGGTACCCGGGCGGGCCCCCTCCCCGACGCGAGCGGGGCCGGTGGGCCTCCCGGATTCCGCTGCGCGGCACTAAGGTGCCGGTCGCGGGGGTCGACACCCCGGCGCTGGGCGACGAGCACGGCTTGGCCGGGGAGGCCAAAGGCCAATTCCGGATCGTTGCCGGCCGATACGTGCACAACCGACGCGCCATGGGCAGTCTGATCGTGTTCCTGCTGTTGTTCCTCACCTCGGTGCTGGTCGGATGGTTCTGGAAGTACGGCTACGCGGAGATCACCAAGTCCTACGCGCGCGCCACCTTTCACATCGGCCCCAACGGAACGTTGATCGCCGGCAAGTCGCTCGGCGCGCCCTCCTGGGATCACCCGTTCGGGGTCGACCCGATCGGGCACGATGTGCTCGCCCAGGTGATGCAAGGCACGAAGACGGAGATCTTCACGGCCGTCGTGGTGGCGGTCATCGCGACGCTGATCGGAACCACCATTGGTGCGCTTGCGGGCTACTACGGCGGCTGGGCCGAGTCGCTCCTCATGCGGTTCACCGACGTGATCCTGGTGGTCCCGCTGCTCGTTATCCTGATCGTGCTGGCGAACCGCTTCACCAAGACCGCGAGCGGCTGGCTTCCGATCGCCTTGGTGATTGCTCTGCTCGCGTGGACCTATCTTGCCCGTTTGGTTCGAGCCGACTTCCTCTCGCTGCGAGAGCGGGACTTCGTCGAGGCAGCGCGAGGGCTGGGCGCCCCCAACCGACGGATCATCGTGCGCCACATGCTGCCGAACGCGATCGGGCCGATCATCGTCAACGCGACGCTGACGGTCGCGAACGCGATCATCCTGGAGTCGACGTTGTCGTTCCTGGGCTTGGGTATTCAGCCACCGGATGTCTCCCTCGGCCAGCTGGTCGCGGCGGGTGAAGGGGCCGCGACGACCCAGTGGTGGTTGTTCGCCTTTCCGGCGGGGTTCATCGTCGCCCTCGTTCTCTGCGTGAACTTCATCGGTGACGGTCTGCGCGAGGCGTTCGACCCGCACGCGAAGCAGGAGCGCCGGTGACCGAACCCGTTCTGGAGGTCGACAACCTCCAGGTGACCTTCCCGACGGCCGACGGTGACGTCCTCGCGGTGCGCGGCGTCAGCTTCGATCTCCGACCCGGCGAGGTGTTGGGCATCGTCGGTGAGTCCGGCTCAGGGAAGTCGGTGACCTCGCTCGCGGTGATGGGGCTCTTGCCGCGGACGGCCCAGTTGAGCGGCTCGGTGAAGTTTCAGGGCGACGCGTTGTTGGGGCGCTCGGAAAAACAGATGATGCCGGTCCGTGGGCGCGGTATCGCGATGATCTTCCAAGACCCGATGACCTCGCTCAACCCGGTCTACAAGATCGGCTGGCAGATCATCGAGGCGATCCAGGCGCACCAGGATGTCGACAAGGGCAAGGCCCGAGAGATCGCGATCGACCTGCTGACCCGGGTGGGCATACCGAACCCCACAGAACGGATCGACAGCTACCCGCACGAGTTCTCCGGCGGGATGCGGCAGCGCGTCGTGATCGCGATCGCGATGGCGAATGACCCGGACATCATCCTGGCCGACGAGCCCACGACCGCCCTGGACGTGACCGTGCAGGCCCAGGTTCTCGAGTCGCTGCGCTCGGCGTTGGAGGTGACTCACGCGTCGTTGTTGCTGATCACGCACGATCTGGGGGTGGTCGCGGGCATTGCCGACAGCGTGATCGTCATGTACGGCGGTCGCGTGGTCGAGCGCGGTCAGGTGGACGACGTGTTCTATACACCCGCCATGCCCTATACCAGCGGCCTTCTGGCGTCCCTACCGCGGCTGGACAGCGACGGATCGGAGCGGCTGCGCCCGATCCCCGGATCGCCCCCGGCCATGGTCGATCTGCCGCCCGGTTGCCCGTTCGCCCCGCGGTGCCCGCTCAGCACCGACATCTGCCACGAGGTGGAGCCGGCGCTGGTAGCGGTCGGTGGAGGGTCGGTCGAGGATCGCACCGCGCATCTCGCCGCGTGTCATTTCGCCGAGGACGTGTTCGCCGGCACGGTCGGTCCCATCTTTGCGGCCACCTCGGAGGACCTCGAGGATGCAGGGGTCGAGGCCGGATGACCGACACCGAGCTCGACCCCGCTCCGAATGGATCGGCACTCGAAGTGCCGAATGCTCCGCTGCTGGAAGTCCGCGACCTCGTCAAGCACTTCCCCGTCCGCGGCGGGAGCATCCGGCGGCACAAGATCGGTGACGTGCACGCGGTCTGCGGTATCAGTTTCGACCTCGAAGCCGGCCGCACCCTCGGCCTGGTCGGGGAGTCGGGGTGCGGCAAGTCCACGACCGGACGGACCGTCCTGCAGCTGACCCGGCCGACCTCGGGGTCGGTCCGATACGACGGCACGGAGTTGTCGACGCTCGACGGCCGGGAGTTGCAGCGCATGCGCCGGCAAATCCAGTTCGTCTTCCAGGACCCCTACGCCTCGCTCGACCCGAAGATGACCGTCGGCCTTCAGATCCGCGAGCCACTCGAGGTGCACGGCCTGTGGACCAAGACCAGCGGGCCGAAGGCGGTCGCGGACGTGCTCAAGCAGGTGGGGCTCTCACCGTCGCACGTCAACCGCTACCCGAACGAGTTCTCTGGCGGCCAGCGGCAGCGCATCGGCATCGCCCGCGCCCTGATCCTGCGGCCTCGGCTGCTGGTGCTCGACGAACCGGTCTCCGCTCTCGACGTCTCGATCCAGGCCGGAGTGGTCAACCTGCTGGAGGACCTCCAGCAGGAAATGGGGCTGACCTACCTGTTCGTTGCGCACGACCTGTCGGTCGTTCGCCACATCTGCCATCGGGTCGCGGTCATGTACCTCGGGAAGATCGTCGAAATCGGCGACCGGGCCGACATCTACGACCGGCCGACCCACCCCTACACCCAGGCACTCCTGTCCGCGGTGCCAATTCCGGATCCGCACAAGGAACGGGCCCGCAAGCGGATCGTGCTGGAAGGCGACGTACCCAGCCCGATCAACCCCCCGACCGGGTGCCGATTCCGGACCCGCTGCTGGAAGGCTCAGGAGGTCTGCGCCAACGAGGAGCCGGCCCTGATCGAGCGGGGCCAGGGCCATCCGGTCGCGTGCCACTTCCCGGAAATCGACCGCGTCGTCGGCTAATGGCACACTGGAAGGCCCACGAACGCCTCACGATGGAGACTGCAGTGACGACGCGCGAACGGCCAGGCCGGTAATGCTGCTCGCCCTCGAGGTCCTGTTGGTGATCGTCAGCTTGCTGATGATCGTCCTCGTGCTCCTGCACCGCGGCAAAGGCGGTGGCCTGTCCGACCTGTTCGGCGGGGGAGTGTCCTCGTCGCTGTCGGGGTCATCGGTGGTCGAGAAGAACCTCGACCGGATCACGATCGTCTGCGGAGTGGTCTGGTTCGCCTGCGTGATCGGGATCGGCCTGCTGCTCAAGCACCAGTACTGAGCGTTCAGCGCTCCGTCAGCTGACTTGCTGCGGCCCGGTCCACGAGCCATCTCGTCGTGTCCCGCGCGCGGACCTGCCCAGCGGGAACCGAGGCGCCCGAGGCGCCCAGCGCCGTCCGGACGGCGGCTGCCTTCTCCTCGCCGGCCGCGATCAACCAGGCTTCGCGCGCGCTGTTGATAGTGGCCATCGACAGCGAGACGCGGGAGGGGGGTGGCTTGGGAGCGCCGCGGACAGCGACGACGGATGCGCCAGCGGGCGCCTCAGGGGACCCCGGAAACAACGACGCGACGTGCGCGTCGGGACCGATCCCGAGCAGAAGCACGTCGAAGCCGGCTGCGTCGGGATTCGCCGCGAGCTCCACGGCGTAGGCCGCGGCGGCGGCATCGAGGTCCTCGCCTTCCGGTCCGTCGCTCGCCGGCATCGGGTGGACTCGCGCCGGGTCAAGATCAACCAGGTCGAGCAGAGCGGCGCGGGCCTGGGTTTCGTTGCGATCGGGATGACCGGTCGGCAGGAAGCGCTCATCCCCCCACCACACTGACAGCGCAGACCAGTCGATCGCCTCCCGGGCAGGCATCTCACCGAGCTCGCGGAGCGTCGCAATCCCGATGCCTCCTCCGGTGAGGACGATCGAGGCGGCACCGTGGTCGGCCTGGGCGTCGACGAGCGCGGTCACGATGCGAGCAGCGACTGCCTGTGCGAGGACCGTCGCGTCGCGGTGGACGACCACGAGCGGTGCGCTCATGGCGCCACGACCGCCGGATCTCGCCAGATCAGGACCCGGCTGCGCGGTTGCTCGTTGACCGAGGAGCCGGTGGCCATCGACAGCGCCTCGGCGTAGACCGGGTCGGTATCCATCCGACGCAGCTCCTCGGCGAGCAGATCGCCGTAGCCTCGCCGCGGGAGGGGCAGGGAACGCGGATCCTCCGAGCCCCGGTGCAGTGTGGCGGTGATTCCCGACGGGCGGTCCAGCGCGATCTTGTAGTCCTCTCCGGCCTCGTCGGTGGTCTGCAACGCGACCGACGTGATCCCCGGTCCGGGGGAGTCCTCGCCGCTCACCGGCACTCCGAGTCGGCAGGTCAACCAGCCGGCCAGCAGCGCGGCACTCGGGTTGCCCGCCTCGGCCTTCACCGTGGCCTCGCCCGGTCGGTTGTCGAGCCCGTCGAAGGCCGAGGCCAACAGCGACCGCCAGGGGGTTGCTCTCGTCCACGCGAGGTCAGTGTCTCCCGGGACGAAGTCCGTGGCCCGTTGCCGGAGCGCTGCGACCGGATCCGGGGCGAGCGCACAGTCGGTGATTCGGCGGTTGGCCAGCACGCCGAGGGCGTCGGTGGCGATCTCGATCGGCGGGGGTCCGTGCCACCAGGCGACGACAGGCGCATCGGGGGCCAGCAGCGGGAGCACCACCGACTCGGCGTGCAGTGAAAGCCGGCCGTACATCCGCATGATGACCGCCTCGGTTGCGCCGAGCCGGCCACCGACCTGCACCTCCGCGTCCAGACGGACGTCGGCGTCGATCGAGTGCCGAACGACGATCAGCACCCGGCACGGGTGGGCGGCCGCGGCGATGGTGGCGGCTTCTTCGGCTTCGCCTACCCTCCTCTCGTCGACCACGATGACCAGGGTGAGTGCCAGCCCGGAGGCAAGCGCGCCGGCGGTCCGCCGCTCGGCCAGCAACGCGGCGATGATGTCACCGCCGGTCGTGTCCCACAGGGTGGCTGCCATCAGGGCCTCCTCCAAACCCGCCCGTCGCGCGCGAGCATCTCGTCCGCGCCGCGTGGCCCCCACTCACCTGCGCGGTACTTCTCCGGCTGGCCGTTCGCCCAGAACTCCTCGAGCCGGTCGATGACCTTCCACGACGCGTCGACCTCGAGGTTGCGCGGGAACAGCGTCGCATCGCCGATCAGGACATCGAGGATCAGCCGTTCGTAGGCCTCGGGTGAGGACTCGGTGAAGGCCTCGCCGTAGAGGAAGTCCATCGAGACGTCCCGGACCTCCATCGCGGAGCCGGGCACCTTCGAACCGAAGCGCAGGGTGACACCCTCATCGGGCTGGACCCGGACGACCAACTGATTTTGTCCCAGTTCCACGGTGTCGGTGGCGTCGAACGGCAGGTGCGGTGCGGTTTTGAACAAGACGGCGATCTCGGTGACCCGACGAGGGAGGCGCTTGCCCGTACGCAGGTAGAACGGTACGCCGGCCCAGCGACGGGTCTCGATCCCCAGTCGGACCGCCGCGTAGGTCTCAGTCGTCGATCCGGCCGGGATATTGGCCTCGTCGAGGTACGCCGGAGCGCGGGCACCGGCCAGCCAGCCCTGGTCGTACTGACCGCGGATCGCGTAGTGCTCGAGATCGTCGGGAAGTGAGATGGCGTTCAGCACCTTGACCTTCTCGGTGCGGATCGCCTCGGCGTCGAAGGACACCGGTTCCTCCATCGCGGTCAGCGCGAGGAGTTGGAGCAGGTGATTCTGCAGGACGTCGCGGGCGGCGCCCGCCGCGTCGTAAAAGGCCGCCCGCCCGCCGATCCCGACGTCCTCGGCCATCGTGATCTGCACCGAGTCGACGTAGTGCGAGTTCCAGATCGGCTCGAACAACGTGTTGGCGAATCGCAACGCCAACAGGTTCTGGACGGTCTCCTTTCCCAGGTAGTGGTCGATGCGGAACACGTCGTCCGCGGTGAAAACATCGTCGACCAACGAGTTGAGTTCGCGCGCGGATGACAGGTCGTGGCCGAACGGCTTCTCCACGACGACGCGCCGCCACCCGCCGGCCTTTTCGTTGTCGGCCATCCCGGTGCGCTCCATCTGCTTGAGCACGGTGGGGAAGGCCGGGGGTGGGATCGACAGATAGAACGCGGCATTGCCTTTGATGCCGTGGCTGTGGCACATGTCGTCGAGCTCGTGGTGGAGCGCGTCGAAGGCGGCATCGTCGTCGAAGGACCCGGGCAGAAACTTCAACGAGGCCGCCACCCGAGCCCACACCTCGGTCTTGAACTCGGTGCGGCAGTGTTGTTGAGCGGACTCGCGGGCGAGTGACTCGAAGTCTCCGACGGTCCAGTCGCGGCGGGCGAACCCCAGCAGGACGAACCCGGGCGGGAGCAGCCCTCTGTTGGCCAGGTCGTAGATCGCCGGGATCAGTTTCTTTCGGGCGAGGTCGCCGGTGACACCGAACACAACGACCGCGCAGGGACCCGGCACCCGCGGCAGCCGGCGGTCACGAGGGTCGCGGAGCGGGTTGTGCGACCCAACGATCTCTGCGGTCACGCCGATCCGCCGGCGGCGGCGAGCAGCTGGTCGATTCCGGCCGCGCGGTCAGTGAGGTGCAGCCGCAGGACGGGACGTCCGCGAGTGGTGATCGCCGTCAGGTCGCCGAGCGCCTGCGCGAGCTGGAGGCGGCCGAAGGAGAACGGCTGGCCGGGAACCTCGATGTCGAAGCTGTGCGCTCCGGTGATCTGCAAGAAGGCGCCGACCGGCGGGCCGCCCTTGTGGTACTGGCCGGTCGAGTGCAGGAACCGCGGCCCCCAGCCGAACGTGACCGGATGTGCGATGCGCGCCGCGAGGGCGTCGCGCAACCTGGCGGCCGCGCCGTCCTGGATCCGGTTGAGATACGCCATGACCGCGAGGTAGCCCCGGTCCCCGACGGCGGCGAGCAGCGCCTGCAGGGCAGCGGGCAGATCCGCCTCGTCCCGCAGCAGGTCCGGGCCGGCGTGCACCTCGACCGCACCGTCGACGAACAGCGGATCACCGCCGGGCAGTGGACCGCTTCCCGCCCGGTCGAGAACGTTCTTGGTGTTCTCCTTGGACTCCGCGACGTTGGGCTGGTTGAACGGATCGATCCCGATGAGCTTGCCAGCCACTGCGGTCGCGAACTCCCAGAGCAGGAACTGCGCCCCGAGCGGCCCGCTCACCGCCGTGCCCTCCCGCGGCGGGTCTCCGCCGAGCGTGAGGAGGTGGGTGTCAGGCGAGACGACGAAGCCTGGGCTCGTCGTCGTGTCCACCACCACCGGCAGCACGCCCCGGCCGTTCTTGCCGGTCGACTCTGCGATCAGCTGTTCCGCCCAGTCGCCGAATCCGATGATGCCCGATCCGGATTCGGCCATGACGAGCTTGTCGTGGCCGGCGTTGGCGAACCCGCCGATCGCGGCTCCGAGCTCGAAGGCCGGGTTGTCCGTGCCCGAAGAGAGGGTCGAGACGAGTGCCTCGGCCTGGTCGAGCAGCTCGCCGATCGGCACTCCGGCGAGGCCGGTCGGGACCAGCCCGAAGGCGGACAGCGCGCTGTAGCGACCGCCGATGTTCGGATCCGCCTCGAACACCCGGTAGCCGGAGTCGAGCGCCAGCTTGTGCAGAGGCGAGCCAGGGTCGGTCACGACCACGATTCGTCCGGCGGGGTCCACCCCGGCGGCACCCAGGGCCTCTTCGTAGGCTCGTCGGTGGCTGTCGGTCTCGATCGTTGTGCCGCTCTTGCTCGAGACGACGACGACGGTGGTCGCCAGCCGGTCGCTCATGGCCAGCGCAATCTGCCCGGGGTCGGTCGTGTCGAGCGTGGTGAGCTCGACCCCGTAGGTGGCCGCGATCACCTCGGGGGCGAGCGAGGACCCGCCCATACCGGCGAGCACGACATGGTTGACACCCTCGCCGCGCAGCTTGTCGCGCAGTGCGGAGACCTCGGCCACGAGCGGGCGGGACACCTCGACGCAGTCGAGCCACCCGAGCCGAATCGCCGCCTCCGTCGCGGCGTCGGGACCCCACAGCGCGGCATCCTTGGCGACGATCGCGGCCGCCACTGCGGCGCTTGCCTGCCGGGCGGCCTCCTGGGCGCAGAGCAGCTCCGATCCCGACATCGCCACCGCGGCCCCGGCCGCGCTGACCTCGCGCAGTGAATCGGTCACTGCGCCTTGGCCAGACGCTCGAGCTCGTTTCGGGTGGATTCGGTCAACTCCGTCCACGAGGATTCGAACTTCTCCACGCCTTCGTCCTCGAGGACCTGCACGACGTCGTCGTAGTCGATGCCGACCGAGGCGAGCGCGTCGAGAACGGCCCGCGCGTCGACGTAGTTCGCTCTGATCGTGTCGCCCGTGATCCGCCCGTGGTCGGCCACCGCCTTGATCGTCACTTCGGGCATCGTGTTGACGGTGCCGGCCGCCACGAGGTCGACGACGTACATCGTGTCGTCGTACCGCGGATCCTTCGTTGATGTCGACGCCCATAGCGGGCGCTGCCGCCGCGCGCCGGCCGCTTCGAGCGCCCGCCAGCGTTCGGAGTCAAACTCCTGCTCGTGGAGCTCGAAGGCCAGCCGAGCATTGGCAATCGCGGCCTTGCCGCGCAACGCCAGGGCCATTCCGCTTCCGATCTTGTCAAGCCGATCGTCGACCTCGCTGTCGACCCGCGAGACGAAGAAGGACGCCACCGATCCGATCCGCGACAGGTCGTGGCCAGCGGCGCGGGCGCGCTCCAGCCCCGAGAGGAAGGCACCGATGACGTCGCGGTAGCGATCGAGAGAGAAGATCAGTGTGACGTTGACGCTGATGCCTTCGGCGAGGACCCGCTCGATTGCCGGAATCCCTGCCTGCGTGGCCGGAATCTTGATGAACAGGTTCGGCCGGTCGACCAGCCACCACAGCGATCGGGCCTCCGCGACCGTTGCCTCGGTGTCGTGCGCGAGCGCGGGCGCCACCTCGATCGACACCCGTCCGTCGACGCCGTCGCTTGCCTCGTAGGCCGGTCGGAGGGTGTCGCACGCCTCGCGGACGTCATGGGCCGTGATCGCCCGTAACGCCTCGGCCACTGCGACGTCACGAATTGCCAGATCTCGTAGCTGCGCCTCGTAGAAGCTGCTCGCGCTGATCGCCTTCTGAAAGATCGTCGGGTTGGTGGTCACTCCGACCACGTGCGAGTCCCTGATCAACTCGGCGAGGGTCCCGGTGACCAGTCGCTCGCGGGACAGATCGTCGAGCCAGACCGCTACCCCGGCGTCGGAGAGATCCTTCAGTGCGTCCGTCATGCGCGTGCTCCTTGCATCGTTGTCAGGTCCCCGCGCTCGACGCGCCGGCCTTCGACAGGCTGGCGTGTGCGGCGGCGACCACCCGCTGTGGGGTCAAGCCGAACTGCTCGTAGAGGATCTTGTACGGCGCGCTGGCACCGAAGTGCTCCAGCGAGACGATTTCCCCGGCATCCCCGACGAAGTCGCGCCAACCCATGGCGACCGCGGCCTCGACCGACACGCGGGCGCGGATGCCGGGGGGCAGGACCTCTTGGCGGTACGACGCATCCTGGGCCTCGAACCACTCCCGGCAGGGCATCGAGACCACCCGCGTCGGCGTTCCGTCGCGCTCGAGGATGTCCCGGCTCGCGAGCGCGAGGGAGACCTCGCTGCCGGTGGCGATGAGGATCACCTGCGCCGAACCGGTGGAGGCTTCGGCGAGCACATAGGCACCTTTGGCGACCCCTTCGGCCGAGGAGAACACCGCCCGGTCGATGACCGGGAGGTCCTGCCGGGACAGGATCAGGCCGGCGGGTCGGTCGAGGTGCTCGATGACCGTGCGCAGGGCGACGCTCGCCTCGGTGGCATCCGCCGGGCGAACGACGTCGAGGCCGGGGATCGCGCGCAACGCGGCGAGGTGCTCGACCGGCTGATGGGTGGGTCCGTCCTCCCCGAGCCCGATCGAATCGTGGGTCCACACGTAGATCACCGGCACCTTCATCAGCGCGGCCAGCCGGACCGATCCGCGCATGTAGTCCGAGAAGGTCAGGAAGGTGCCACCGAATACCCGGGTGCCGCCGTGGAGGGTGATCCCGTTCATGATCCCGCCCATGGCGTGCTCGCGGATCCCGAAGTGCAGGATCCTGCCGTACGGCGACCCGCCGTGGGCGGGCGGCAGGAAGGACTCGGCACCGGCGATGTCGGTGTTGTTGCTTTCGGCGAGGTCGGCGGAACCCCCCCACAGCTCGGGCATCGCCGAGGCGATGGCGTTCAGAACGATCCCGTTCGCCTTGCGCGTCGACAGGGACGTTTCGCCGGCGAAGTCCGGAAGCTTCGCGTCCCACCCTTCCGGCAGCCGTCGGGCCGAGATTCGCTCCAGCTCGTCGGCCGCAGCCGGGTGACTCGCCGCCCAGGCATCGAAATCGGCCTGCCAGGCGGACCTGAGCGCCCGGCCGCGGTCCACAACCTCGCGGGTGTGCGCGAGGACCTCCTCGGGGCAGAAGAACGAGGTCCGCGGATCGAGGCCCAGGATCACCTTGGTAGCGGCGACCTCGTCGGCTCCGAGCGCGCTGCCGTGAGCTTTGCCGGTGTTCTGTTTCGTCGGGGCGGGCCAACCGATGATCGATCGGACCACGAGCAGGCTCGGCCGTGAGGTCTCCTCCCGGGCGGCGACGAAGGCCGCGTAGAGCGCGTCGACGTCGTTGACGTCGGCCACGTGTTGCACGTGCCAGCCATAGGCCTCGTAGCGGGCGCCGACATTCTCGGATAGGGCCACCTTGGTGTCGCCCTCGATCGAGATGTGGTTGTCGTCGTAGAGCAGAACCAGGTTGCCCAACTGCTGGTGCCCGGCGATGCTGCTCGCCTCCGAGGCGATGCCCTCCTCGATGTCCCCGTCCGAGGCGAAGCACCAGATCGTGTGATCGAACGGGCTCGTGCCGGGCGCGGCGTCCGGGTCGAACAGACCCCGTTCATAGCGAGCGGCCATCGCCATCCCGACCGCGTTCGCGACTCCTTGACCGAGCGGACCGGTCGTCGTCTCGACCCCCGCCGTGTGGTGATGCTCGGGATGACCGGGTGTCAGGGAGTCCCACTGCCGGAGCAGTTTGAGGTCCTCGAGGGTCAACCCGTATCCGGACAGGAACAGCTGGATGTACAGCGTCAGGCTGGAGTGCCCGCAGCTCAGAACGAACCGGTCGCGTCCGATCCAGGCCGGGTCCGCCGGGTCGTGGCGAAGCAGTCGCTGGAACAGCAGGTAGGCGGCCGGTGCGAGGCTCATCGCCGTCCCGGGATGGCCGTTCCCGGCGGCTTCGACCGCGTCCATCGCGAGCCCGCGGATCACGTCGACGGCGAGACGGTCCTGATCGCTCCACTCGACGGTGTGCTGGCTGCTCGGGCTCACGATTCTCCTCGTCTCCTACTCGTCGGGGTCGAGCGTAGTGAGATCGTTACCAACCGCAACGCGCGGTGCCCACCGTTACCGCTGCCGACACCTCGCGTCATGACAGTCCCCGCGACACGGCCTACCCCGCGCATCTCGCGCCGGAACCCCGGCGGCTAGCATTTCCTCGGCGGTTGACGCCGCCACGGGAGCCTGGTCTCCACCGCAAACCAGCAAAGGATCCACGTGACGGTCTCCGTAGAGCCAGTGGTGACCGGCGTTGCGGTGGTGGCAGACGATCGTCGCGCCCGCTCGGTTCGCGGGGTGATCGGGCAGTACGTCGCCCTCACCAAGCCTCGGATCATCGAGTTGTTGCTCGTCACCACCCTCCCCGTGATGGTGCTCGCCGCGCATGGGTTCCCGGCGGCTTGGACGGTCGTGGCCACCCTGGTCGGTGGGGCGTTGGCGGCAGGCAGCGCCAATACGCTCAACTGCGTCGTCGATCGCGACATTGACGCGGTCATGTCCCGTACCCGCTTGCGGCCGATGCCTCGGGCGACCGTCCCCCCGGTGGCGGCGCTTCGGTTCGGCATCGTGCTGGGGGCTGCGGCCACGGTGCTGCTCGGCTTCGCAGTCAACTGGCTGTCCGCCGGCCTCGCGGTGGCGGCGATCGCGTTCTACGTCTTCGTCTACACAATCGGGTTGAAGCGGCGTACGCCGTCGAACATCGTGATCGGCGGTGCAGCGGGCTGCTTCCCGGTGCTCATCGGGTGGAGCGCCGTTCGGGGCGACGTCGGTTGGCCGGCCGTTGTCCTGTTTGCGGTCGTGTTCCTCTGGACGCCGCCGCATTTCTGGGCGCTCGCGATGCGGTTCAAGGACGACTATGCGGCCGCGGGGGTTCCGATGCTGCCGGTGGTCGCCTCGCCGTGCTCGGTGACCCGCAAGATCGTGGCGTACTCCTGGGCGATGGTGGCGGTGTCCCTCGTGTTGGTCCCGTTCGGCGCGGGCCTCCTGTACGCCGTCGTCGCGTCGGCCGCCGGCGCACTTTTTCTCCTCGAGGCGCACCGGCTCAACCGCCGGGTTCGACGGGGCGAGCCGGCGCATCCGATGCGGCTGTTCCACCAGTCGATCAGCTATCTCACGCTGGTTTTCGTCGCGGTGGCGGTCAGCCAGTTCGTGAGGTAGCCGGCGCCGCTTGTGCAGGGACGACCTCGCCGGTCGGCGCGGTCATCGGCCGGGGTTCGGCCGCGGTGAAACCGAGCTGAAGCCAGATCGTCGCGCCCCACAGCACCGTCGCGCCCGCAACGTGCAGTTCGACGACGCCTGCGGGGAGGTTGAGGAAGTACTGGGTGTAGCCGATCGCGACCTGAGCCACGATCATCGCGGCCAGGAATGTTGCCCGGCGGCGGATGGTCGGCGTCGTCGGGGTCAGGCGGACCGCGAACAACGTCGCGATGACGAGACCGGTCAACAGGAGCGCCGAGTCCGCGTGGAGCTGGGTGACCCGCTCGAGCGGAAAGCCGAGCCGGCGCACGTGCGCACCGGACCCGGCGTGCGGCCCGGTGCCGGTCGTGACGGTGCCGAGGAACAGCACGCACGCGGCGACGCCGACCAGTAGCCGGCCGAGGAGCAACAACTCCCGGGCGACGCTCGGGTCGCGCGGCTGCCACGCCGGGTCGGCCCGGTGCACCAACACCAGGGAGATCCAGAGCATGCCCATCGAGAGCAGGAAGTGCGCCATCACCCATGGGGGCGAGAGGTGATAGATGACCGAGAGCCCGCCGACCACGGCCTGGCCTGCGAAGCCCGCAACGAGGCTCCAGGCCAGCAGGGTCAGGTCACGTCGGCGCGGGTCGCGGAGTAACGCCGCGAGCGCCACGCCGACGACGAACAAGCCGACGAGAGTGCTGATGACCCGGTTCACGAATTCGACGAGCGCGTGGTAGCTCGCCGGGGCGACCACCGAGGTCGCCGTGCATCGCGGCCAGTCGGGACAACCGAGGCCGGAGGAGGTGAGGCGGACCGCTGCCCCCGTCACCACGATCGCCGCCATCGACACCGCAACGGCGACTGTCAGCCGGCGGAAGGCAAGGGGGGACACGTGGACGCGCATGCCAGGTCGAGTCTAGGCAGGGTCGGGCAGATGCTCGGTGCCCCGGCGCCGGTCTCGCGCGTCGGGTTTCCCGCGCTTCCCCGCGCTCGGGTCAGTCGAGCAGCCCGCGCCGGCGAGCGATCGCGACCGCCTCGGTCCGGCTGCTGGCACCGAGCTTCGCGAGCACGTTGGAGACGTGCACGCTCACGGTCTTGGCGCTGATGAACAGCTGTTGGGCGATCTCGCGGTTGCTGCGCCC
The DNA here is from genome assembly GCA_035501255.1 of Mycobacteriales bacterium. Classification (GTDB taxonomy): domain Bacteria; phylum Actinomycetota; class Actinomycetes; order JAFAQI01; family JAFAQI01; genus JAFAZI01. Next base: position 14,967 of record DATJWM010000011.1, read on the forward strand.
GGTCGCCACGAGAGCGAGGACGTCGCGCTCGCGCGGTGTGAGTGCCTCCGGGTCGCGGACGGCGGAGCCAGCGGGGCGGATCGCGGCGGCGCCCGGTGCGGAGCGCAACTCGGCGAGCAGCGCCCGGGCCCCGAGGCGCTCTGAGCTCGCGCGTGCCGCAGCGCTTTGCGTCGCGGCCGCGTCGGTGTCGCCGATCGCAGAGAGTACGGCGGCCAGTCGGGCCCGCGACCGCGCCGTCTCATAGACGTGGCCGAAGGCCTCGAAGCCGGCGACCGCGTGGCGCCAGGTCTCGACGAGCTCGGTGTCGGTGGGGGGATCGATCCCGGCGAGCCAGTGCAGCCGGGCGTTTTCGGCGCGGACTCGCTCTGCCCAGGCGATTCCCTCCGGCCCGAGGTAGCGATTGGCGTTGGCCGCCTCGATCCCGGCATCCGCAACCTCGTCGCCGCGGATCACGAGCGCCGCACGCTCGGTGAGCGACGCTTCGGCGGCCGCAGCGGCAAGGTGCCCGAGCAGGAGCCCCGAGAGCCGGATCCGGGCGCCGAATCGACCGCCGTTCCACAGCGCGCCGACGGTCGCGACGACGTCGTCGTACGTCGCGTTCGCAAGCTCGAGGTCGCCGAGCTGTCCGTACAGCTCGATCGCCGCCCCTCCGCTGGTGATCGCGAGCAGGCCGTCGCGCTGCCACCACTCGCGGGTCACCGGCAGCATCGTCGACAGCGCCGTGGTGTCGCCCCGGCCGGCCGCGAGCTCGAGCCGGGTCGCGGCGATCATCGCGCGAGCCTGCTCGGGAGGGCGTTGTCCCCTCGTGTCGAGGAACTCTTGCGCGGCGTCCCAGTCGCCGTGCTCGTAGGTGGCGAGCGCGCCGATGCAGGCCGCCTCGAGCCCGTACTGCGCCCACGGCCGTCCGAGATCGCGCGCCCGCTGGGTGGCGGCCCGATACAGCTCGATCGCCTTGACGAGCCGCCCCTGGCCGTAATGCAGGCTGGCCAAGCTGTAGAGCGCGCGGAGTTCGGCCATCGACTCGCCGGCCTGCGCCGCGCCGGAGATCGCCGCGGTGATCGAGGCCTCGGCGCGGTCCGGTTGGCCGCCGCGCTCGTCGAGGCGGGCGAGCATCAGCCGGGCGTCGGCGGCGATGCCCGGCAGGTCGAGGTCTTCGGCGATCGCGAGCGCCTCGGTCGCGGCTCGGATGGCCTCGTCGTCGCGGGCCCGATCCTGGTTGGCGCGCGCGTGCAGGTTGAGGACGAGCGCGTGCATCCGACTCGGTGGCTCGCCGGAGAGCAGCCGCACAGCTTCGGTCGTGAGCTGGAGCAGGTCGAGATTGGTGTCCAGCACCTGCGCCGTCGCGACCAGCGCCTGGATCAGGCGGACGCGGTCGCCCGGAGCTGCGTCGGGGGCGAGCCGATCGAGTTCGTGGCTCGCGAGCGCGACCGCGCGGAACTGGTGGCCCGCTGCCGCTGCGGCGACCGTGGATCGAACGGTCAGACCGACCCGGTCGACGGTCGTCGCGGCGTCACCGGCCTCGAACGCTGCCGCGACCGTCGGATCGTCGAGCAGCTCCATGGCGCGCTCGAACTGGTGCAGGGCCTCCTCGGGGCCGCCGACGGCCATCGCCTCGTCGCCCGCTTCGATGCTCGCCCGGGCCGCGGTGATCAGGTCGTGGGACGCTCGCGCGTGACGGGCGAGCTCGGCGGCGGACCCCTCGGCTCGGTGCGAGGCGAGTGCCGCGGCGAACGTTGCGTGCAGCCGCACCCGCTCGCCGGGGAGCAGGTCCTGGTAGATCGCCTCAGCGAGCAGCGCGTGCCGGAACGCGTAGCCGTCGGTGGCGACGGCAACAAGAATGTTGGCCTCGACCGCTGCCCGCAGCGCACTGTCCAGTGCGGCGTCGTCGAGCGCGGTCCCGGTCGCGAGGAGCCGGTGCGATACCCGCCGCCCTGCGACGGCTGCCGCCCGGACCACCAACCGGGCGTCGTCGTCGATCTGGTCGAGCCGGACGAGCAGGAGGTCGGCGAGGTCGGTGGGGAGCTCGCCCTCGCCCGAGGTTGACGCGTCGACCAGCTCCTCGAGGAAGAACGGGTTGCCCTCGGCGCGGGCCAGGATCAGCTGGAGATCCTCCTCGCTCACCGTGCCGTCGGACAGCGCGCGCACCAGCTCGCGTGACTCGTGCTCGCTCAGTGGCCGGAGCTGCAACCGGGACACCGACGGCAGCCGAACCCATTCGGCGAGCGCCGCGCGCAGCGGATGCTTGCGGTGCAGGTCGTCGCTCCGATACGTCGTGAGCAGGGCGACCGGCGAGGTGAATCCGCGGGCGAACAGGAAGCGGAGCAGGTCGCGGGTCGACTGATCCGCCCAGTGAATGTCCTCGACGATGAGAAGAACCGGAGCCGTGGCGCTCATCCGGGTCAAGGCCGCGTGGACAGCGTCGTACAGCACGCTGCGATCGGTCGGCTCGAGGTCGCGGGCCGAGTCGGCGAGCATGCGTTGTGCCGGTAGCAGGCGGGAGATCGAGGGTGCGGTCTCGAGGAACCGCTCGGTGACCTCCGGCTGGTCCGCGGCGAGCCGACCGAGCGCCTCGCTGAACGGGAGGTAGGGCGGGGAACCCTCGCCGAAGTCCAGGCAGTGGCCGACCAGCACCTGCCAGCCCTGGTCGGTGACGTGGACCGCAAGCTCGGCAACCAGGCGGCTCTTGCCCGCGCCGGCGTCGCCCCCGACAAGCACCGCACCGCGAGCCGCGCCGCCCACGCCGATCAGCTCGCACAACGCCCGGAGCTCGTCGTCACGCCCGATGAGCGGGGTCGCGCGGGAGTCGACCTGCACGAACCCATCATCGCGGATGACTACGACGGTTTCCGAGGAGTTTTCGGCGGGCGGGAGCCGACTCGGTTCAGCAGCCGGCGCTCATGTGGTGAGGCGCCCCGACCGGTCGCGGGGCTGGGGTGGCGGACCACCCGCCGGGACGCAGAAGCGGCCCATCGAGCTCGCGCCGGGAGGCCCCGCGGACCGGGTCGGTTGCGCGCCGGCGGGCCCTGGCGCGCAGCCGCGCGAGCAGGGACTCCCCGCGCGCAACCCGGACCGCCGGGTGATGGGTCGCTTCGTTGCCGGCGCCGCGCAATTGGGCCCGGCGGTAGGCGACCTCTGTCTCATTGACGAGCTGGTGACCTGGGGCAAGCATCGTGGTCGCCTTCCTTCTCGGACCGTGATTCGCGGACCTTCGTCGCTGACGAGGTCAACGATGCACGTCTGAGGAGGGAGCCCACATCGCAAGGAATCCCTATTTTCCCGGGCCGAAAAGCGGCCATCCGGGCTTAGGGCGAACCCTCGGGTCTGAGGCCCCGCCTGCAAGCGCATCGACGCGGGATCGCCCCCGGCGGGGTTGGAGGTTCTCGCCTGGGGGACAGTAGGTTCGAGACGGACCCCGAGTCGCAAACGCCGAGTTGTCCGAGAGGTGAGACCATGAACGAGTTCCTGACCGACGTCGAGACGCTGCGCAAGCAGGCTCGAACCGAGATCGAAAAGGGCCCGGTCACCGCGGCCTACCGCGCCGATGTCGCGAGGGTGATCGGCGTCCTGAACATCGCGCTGGCCACCGAGATCGTCTGCACGCTGCGCTATCGCCAGCACCATTTCGCGGCGAAAGGCATCGATGCCGAGACCGTCGCTGCCGAGTTCCTCGTCCACGCCAACGAGGAGCAGGGCCACGCCGACCAGCTCGCCGCACGGATCAGCCAGCTCGGCGGCGTGCCCGACATGGACCCCGAAACGCTGACCGAGCGGTCGCACGCGGAGTACCAGACCTCGAGCGACCTGCGCGAGATGATCACCGACAACCTGGTCGCGGAACGGATCGCGATCGCGTCCTACACCGAGATCGTCAACTGGATCGGCGACGACGACCCGACCACGCGGCGGTTGTTCGAGGACATCCTCGCGGTCGAGGAGGAGCACGCGGACGACATGCTCAACTTCCTGGAGCAGTTCGCCTGAACCAGTGAGCAGCGCGCCCGACCGCGCGACCTACCCTGACGTTTACGTTAAGGTAAGTTCCCGTGAGCAGTCCTCCGTCGGCCGGCTACAAGTGGACCGCGCTGTCGGTGTGCACGTTGGGCATGCTGATGGCCACGATCGACGGGTCGATCACGCTCATCTCACTTCCGGACATCTTCCGGGGGATCGGGATCGACCCACTCGAGCCGGGCAACAGCTTTTACCTGCTGTGGATGATCCTGGGCTTCCTCGTCGTCACGAGCGTGCTGGTGGTGAGCCTGGGGCGCATCGGCGACATTTACGGCCGAGTCCGCATCTACAACCTCGGATTTGCGGTCTTCACGTTCTTCTCGCTCATGCTGTCCGTCACCTGGATGCACGGGCATGCGGCCGGCATCTACCTCATCGTCATGCGGCTGTTCCAGGCCGTCGGTGCGGCCATGCTGATGGCCAACTCGGCCGCGATCCTCACCGACGCATTCCCGGTGAACCAGCGTGGGATGGCCTTGGGCATCAACCAGGCGGTCGCATTCAGCGGTGCGTTCATCGGATTGGTGCTGGGCGGCCTGCTCGCACCGATCAATTGGAGACTGATCTTCCTCGTTAACCTTCCGATCGGGATTTTCGCCACCGTCTGGGGTTATCTGAAGCTCCGCGAGCTCTCCGAACGGCATGCCGCGAAGGTCGACTGGGCGGGCAACATCACCTTCGCCGTTGGCCTCGTCCTCATCATGGTGGGCCTCACTTACGGCATCGAGCCGCATGGCAGCTCGAACATGGGGTGGACGAACCCGACCGTGCTCGCCGAGCTGGCCATCGGTACGGCGTTTCTCGTCGCGTTCTGCGTGATCGAGACCCGCGTCAAGGAGCCGATGTTCCGCCTCCAGCTGTTCGCGATCCGGGCGTTCAGCGCCGGCGTATTCGCGAGCTTTCTGGCCGCGCTCGCCCGCGGCGGGTTGATGTTCACGATGATCATCTGGCTTCAGGGCATCTGGCTGCCGCTGCACGGGGTCGACTTCGCGAACACGCCGCTCGCGGCCGGCCTGGCGATGTTGCCGCTCACCTTCGGCATGTTGATCTCCGGTCCGGCGTCCGGCGTACTCTCCGACCGGTTCGGTGCCCGTCCGTTCGCCACCGGCGGCATGATCGGCACGGCGATCGCGTTCGGGTTGCTTCAGCTGCTGCCGATGGACTTCGCCTATCCGACGTTCGCGTTTGTGCTCTTCGTCACCGGCTTGATGATGGCGTCGTTCGGCTCGCCGAACCGTGCCGCGGTCATGAACAGCCTCCCCGCGCGCGATCGTGGCGCGGGATCAGGAATGAACTCGACCTTCCAGAACTCCGCGCAGGTGCTCTCGATCGGTCTGTTCTTCACGTTGATCATCGTCGGGTTCTCCAGCGCGCTGCCGGCGAGTCTGCAAACCGGTCTCACCTCGCACGGGGTGCCACCCGGCACGGCCCACGCGGTGTCCACGCTTCCACCCGTGTCAACGTTGTTCGCCGCCTTTCTTGGCTACAACCCGATCCAGCATCTCCTCGGTCCGCATGTGCTCGCCAGCCTGACGGCCTCGCAGCAGGCGGCGCTGACCAGCCGGACGTTGTTCCCCACACTGATCAGCGGGCCATTCCGCTCCGGGCTGCACCTCGCGCTGGACTTCGCGATCGTGATGAGCCTCGCGGCCGCGATCTGCTCGTGGGTCCGCGGCCCAAAGGTCAGCGGGGAGGCGAGCGTGGCACTCGACGCGGCCGGCTCGGTCCCCACCGACGTCGCAGCGGTGCCGACGTGACCGGCCGCCGACGGTCCCGTGAGGCGCGACCGGTCGAGCTGCGCATCGGCGAGGTGGCCAAGCTGACCGGTCTCACGACCCGCACGCTGCGTTACTGGGAGGAGCTCGGGCTGCTGCGACCGAGCGGCCGGAGGCCCAGCGGAGAGCGGGTCTACCTCCCAGCGGACCTGTCACGGGTCGGGCGGATCCGCGATCTCCAGGACCTGCTGGGCTTCTCCCTCGCCGAGGTTGGCGCGGTGGTCGACATCGAAGACATCGAGGTCCTCGATCGAGTGCGTTCGGAGTGGCGATCGGGGGAGCCGTTGTCGAGGCAGCGTCAGCTCGAGTTGATCGACGAGGCCCTCGAGGCCAACGACCGGTTGCTGACCCGCCTCGGCGAGACCCAGGCGCGGCTGAAGGCCTTCCGCGACGAGCACGAGGCGAAAGCCGACCGGCTGCGGGCACGTCGGGCCGCGCTTGAGGCCCCCGCGACGGTTCCTGGCTGACCGTCGCCGGACCAGGGTCCGACCCCCGAGTTGGAAGCCGTCCGCGAATTACGCAATAATGGCGTTGTGAAAACAGCCACCGCGGAGGAGCGCACCCGCGATCGGGTGCTCACCTCGCTGCTCGAGCACGGTCCGTCGACCGCGACCGAGCTGGCCGAGCGGCTCGGGCTGACCTGTGCGGGCATCCGCCGCCACCTCGACGCGGCGCTCGCCGACGGCATCATCGTGGCTCGCGAGGAACGGGTCGCGGGCCCACGCGGGCGGGGCCGGCCGGCGAAGCGCTTCAGCCTGTCCGAGGCCGGCCACGACGCCGGTCCGACGGCGTACGACGACGTCGCGGTCGAGGCGCTGCGCTACCTGCGCGAGGAGGTCGGCGAGGAGGCGGTGGAGGACTTCGCCCGTCGCCGGATGGCCGAGTGGGAGGCCCGGTACGCCGAGCGGATCAGCGCGCTTCCGCTCGATGAACGGGCCGGGGCGCTCGCGCAGGCGCTGGCGGATGACGGCTACGCCTCGACCGTGCACGCCACCGCACTCGGCGTCCAGGTCTGCCAGCACCACTGCCCGGTCCAGCACGTCGCCGAGGAGTTCCCGGTGCTCTGCGAGGTCGAGACCGAGGCGATCAGCCGGTTGGTCGGGCGCCACGTTCAGCGGCTCGCGACGATCGCGCGCGGCGATGGGGTCTGCACGACCCACATCCCACTCACTGACATCACCACTCGCACTACCTCCGGAGGCACTGCTTCATGACCGACGTCGCTCGTCCTGAGCGCTTGGAGACCACCCGTCCCGAGCGCCTCGAGACCGCTCACCCCGATCTCGAGGGTCTCGGCCGATACAAGTTCGGTTGGGCGGATACCGACATCGCCGGCGCAACGGCCAAACGCGGCCTGTCGGAGGCGGTCGTGCGGGAGATTTCGGCGCTCAAGAACGAGCCGCAGTGGATGCTCGACATGCGACTGAAGGGCCTTGCCCTGTTTGAGAAGAAGCCGATGCCGCACTGGGGTGCGGACCTGTCGGGGATCGACTTCGACAACATCAAGTACTTCGTCCGCTCGACCGAGAAGCAGGCGACGTCGTGGGACGAGTTGCCGACTGAGATCAAGACGACCTACGACCGGCTCGGGATCCCCGAGGCGGAAAAGCAGCGACTGATCGCCGGCGTGGCGGCGCAGTACGAGTGCATTCACGCCGACGCTCGGGTCTGGACCGCCAATCGGGGCCAGGTTCCGATCAAGAACATCGAGCCCGGCGACCAGGTCTTCGCCTATGACGAGATCGACGAGCGCTTCGTCGTGGCACCCGTTCGCGCCGCCGCCCAAACCGGCATCAAGCAGACCTACCGGGTGGCTGTGGGCGGGTCCACGATTCGGGCGACCGACAACCATCCGTTCCTCGTTGTCTCGGACGCCTCCGTCAGGCGCTGGAAGACGGTGGGGGAGCTTGTCCCCGGCGATCTGGTCGCCGTACCTCGAGAACTGCCCCACCCCGGTGCTGCGAGGCCGGCACCTCTAGGTCCGGATCGATCCGGACCGGTGGCGCTCGCCACTGTCGAGGCACCGATGACCGAGCAGCTCGGATTCGCTCGGATCGCCTCGATCGAGCCGTACGCCGTCGAGCCGGTGTGGGACCTCGAGGTCGACGGGCCGCACAACTTCATCGCCGAGGGCGTGATCGTGCACAACAGCGAGGTGGTCTATCACCAGATCCGGGAGGATCTCGAGCGGCAGGGAGTGCTGTTCCTCGACACGGACACGGCGTTGCGCGAGCACGAGGACCTGTTCCGGGAGTACTTCGCGTCGGCGATCCCGACCGGTGACAACAAGTTCTCCGCGCTCAACACCGCGGTCTGGTCGGGCGGATCGTTTGTCTACGTCCCCAAGGGGGTCCACGTCGACATCCCGTTGCAGGCCTACTTCCGGATCAACACCGAGAACATGGGCCAGTTCGAGCGGACTCTGATCATCGCCGACGAGGGCTCCTACGTGCACTACACGGAGGGCTGCACCGCTCCCATCTACTCCTCGGACTCGCTGCACTCTGCCGTCGTCGAGATCATCGTGAAGAAGGACGCGCGGGTTCGCTACACGACGATCCAGAACTGGTCCAACAACGTCTACAACCTCGTGACCAAGCGCGCGATCGCCCACGAGGGCGCGGTGATGGAGTGGACCGACGCCAACATCGGGTCGAAAGTCACGATGAAGTACCCCGCCGTTTGGATGGTCGGCGAGCACGCGAAGGGCGAGACCTTGTCGCTTGCCTTTGCCGCCGACGGCCAGCACACCGACTCCGGCGCCAAGATGGTGCACGCCGCGCCGCGCACCTCGAGCAACATCGTGAGCAAGTCGGTGGCGCAGGGTGGCGGCCGGACGTCGTACCGCGGCCTGGTGCAGGTCCAAAAGGGTGCGCACCACAGCAAGGCCACGGTGAAGTGCGACGCCCTGCTGGTCGACACGATCAGCCGGTCGGACACCTACCCCTACGTCGATGTCCGCGAGGACGACGTCCAGATGGGGCACGAGGCGACCGTGAGCAAGGTCAGCGCCGACCAGTTGTTCTACCTCATGAGCCGCGGCCTCACCGAGGACGAGGCGATGGCGATGATCGTGCGCGGCTTCGTCGAGCCGATCGCGCGCGAGCTCCCGATGGAATACGCGCTCGAGCTCAACCGGCTGATCGAACTTCAGATGGAAGGCGCGGTCGGTTGATGAGTCCCGAACTCGCCGCCCCCGTTCTTCCCGCACACGCCCAGCCGGCGTCCGCGCCGCTGGTTTCTGCGGCCGACCGCCGTCAGTCCTTTGATGTGGACGCCTTCCCGATGCCGACCGGTCGCGAGGAGGAGTGGCGGTTTACGCCGCGACTGCGGATGAAGCGGCTCCTCGAGGACGCCTCGTCCGAGGCTCACCTGAAGTGGACGACCGACCTGCCGGTGGGCGTCGAGGTGCGCGAACTCGCCGCGGGCGACCCACTGCTCTTCGCTGTTCCGGCGCCGGTGGATCGCACGTCGGCGCTCGCGCATCACCACTGCGGTGGCGCGGTCGTCCTCCGGGTTGAACCGGGCGTGGAGCTGGACCGACCGGCGATCGTCGCCCTGCACGGCACTGGCACTGACGACGTGGTGTGGGGACACGTGATCGTCGAGGTCGGAGCCAACTCCCGCGCCACTGTCGTCATCGATCACTCCGGCAGCGCCGTCTACGGCGCGATGCTCTCGATCCTCGTCGGCGACGGCGCGAACCTCACGCTCGTCAACCTCCAGGACTGGGATCCTGCCAGCATCCACGTTGAACATCAGGCCGCTCAGGTCGGGCGGGACGCGACCTTCACCTCGGCGATCGTCACTCTCGGCGGCGACCTCGTGCGACTGACCCCCACCGTTCACTTCGCCGGTCCGGGAGCCTCCGCCGAGCTGCTCGGCTTGTACTTTGCCGACGCCGGCCAGCACCTCGAGCACCGGTTGTTCGTGGACCACGACCAGCCCGGCTGTCGCAGCCGGGCGACGTTCAAGGGGGCGCTGCAAGGCGCGAACGCTCGCACCGTCTGGATCGGCGACGTACTGATCCGGGCGGAGGCGGTCGGGACCGACACCTACGAGGAGAATCGCAACCTGTTGCTCTCCGACGGCGCGCGGGCAGACTCGGTCCCCAACCTCGAGATCGAGACCGGCGAGGTCATCGGAGCTGGACACGCGAGCACCACAGGCCGCTTCGACGACGAGCAGCTGTTCTACCTGATGGCCCGCGGGATCACCGAGGACGAGGCCAGGCGTCTCGTCGTAAGAGGATTCTTCGCCGAGATCATCGATCGGATCGGCGTCCCCGAAGTCCGCGACCGCTTGCTCGCCTCCGTCGACAGGGAGCTCGAAGGAGTTATCCGCTGATGGCCACGCTCGAGATCCACGACCTGCACGTGACCGTCGCCGGCGACGGTGACGGCGCGGAGCCGCGGGAGATCCTCAGCGGCGTCAACCTCACGATCAAGCAGGGCGAGACGCACGCGATCATGGGCCCGAACGGCTCGGGCAAGTCGACCCTCGCCTACTCGATCGCCGGTCACCCGAAATACACCGTCACCGGCGGAAGCATCACCCTCGATGGCGCCGACGTACTTGCGATGACGGTTGACGAGCGGGCCCGGGCGGGACTTTTCCTCGCCATGCAGTATCCCGTCGAGGTTCAGGGCGTGAGCGTCAGCAACTTCCTGCGGACGGCGGTGACGGCCGTGTCCGGTGAGGCGCCGAAGCTGCGAACCTGGACCAAGGACCTCAACGCCGCGTTCGAGCAGTTGTCGATCGACCCGTCCTTCTTGCAGCGATCGGTCAACGAGGGCTTCTCCGGCGGCGAGAAGAAGCGGTTCGAGGTCCTGCAGCTCGAGCTGCTCAAGCCGAAGATCGCCGTGTTGGACGAGACCGACTCCGGGCTCGACGTCGACGCGCTTCGGATCGTCTCGGCGGGGGTCAACCGAGTACGCGACGCGGGCGCGACCGGGACGCTGTTGATTACCCACTACACCCGGATTCTCAACTACATCCGGCCCGACTACGTGCACGTCTTCGTCGGCGGCCGGTTCGTCGAGGAGGGCGGCCCGGAGCTCGCCGACGTCCTGGAGTCCGAGGGTTATGAGAAGTGGACCGGGCAACGATGAGCGGACTCGACCACGGGTACGACGTCTCGGTGGTCCGCAAGGACTTTCCGATCCTCGAACGCGAGGTTCGTCCCGGCGTACCGCTCACCTACCTCGACAGCGCAGCGACGTCCCAGAAGCCGCGCCGCGTGCTCGACGCGATCCGGGACTACGACGAGCAGCACAACGCCAACGTCCATCGCGGCGTGCATACCCTCGCCGAAGAGGCGACCGCGCTCTATGAAGGCGCGCGGGCCAAAGTCGCCGCGTTCGTCGGAGCGGGCGACTCGCGCGAGATCGTGTTCACGAAGAACTCCACCGAGGCGCTGAACCTGATGGCGCACGTTCTGCCGCTCGGCCCGGGCGACGAGGTCGTCATCACGGAGATGGAGCACCACTCCAACATCGTCCCGTGGCAGTTCGCCTGCGAGCGGACCGGCGCGACCCTGAAGTGGATCGGGCTCACCGACGACGGTCGCCTCGATCTCGCCGACCTCGATGCGGTGATCACCCCGCGGACGAAGGTGGTGTCCTTCGTTCATCAGTCCAACCTGCTCGGCACCGTCAACCCGGTCGGCGTCGTGGTCGCCCGCGCCCGCGCCGTGGGTGCATACGTCGTACTGGACGGCTCGCAGTCGGTGCCGCACCTGCCGGTCGATGTCTCACTCCTCGGGGTCGACGCGGTCGCGTTCACCGGCCACAAGATGTGCGGGCCGACCGGGATCGGGGCGCTGTGGGCCCGTGCGGATCTGCTCGAGGAGTTGCCGCCGTTCCTGGGCGGTGGCGAGATGATCGCGGAGGTCACGCTCGAGCGATCGACCTACGCCGCCATCCCGCACAAGTTCGAGGCCGGCACGCCGCCGATCGCCCAGGCGGTCGGCCTCGGCGCGGCCGTGGACTACCTGAGCGACCTCGGGATGGACGCGGTCCACGCGCATGAGCGCGAGTTGACGGCGTACCTTCTCGATGGTCTGTCGAGCGTCGATGGCCTGCGGGTGATCGGTCCGGAGACGACCGACGATCGTGGTGGGGCGGTGTCGTTCGTCATCGACGGGATCCACCCACACGACGTCGGCCAGTTGCTCGACGAGTACGGCGTGGCCGTGCGGGTCGGGCACCACTGCGCGCGGCCCGCATGCTTACGGTACGGCGTACCGGCAACCTCGCGAGCGTCACTTCACCTCTACAGCGACACCGCGGATGTTGACGCGCTGATCGCCGGCCTGGACCGGGTGCGGAGCTTCTTCGGATGAGCACGCCGCAACTCGAGTCGCTGTACCAGGAGATCATCCTGGATCACTTTCGTGCCCCGCATCACCGCGGCCTGCGCGAACCGTTCGAGGCCCAGGTGCATCACCTCAACCCCACCTGTGGCGACGAGATCACGGTGCGGGTCCATCTCGACGGCGATCGGGTCGCCGACGTGTCCTACGAGGGACAGGGTTGCTCGATCTCACAGGCGTCGGCGAGCGTCATGACCGACCTGTTGATCGGCAAGGATCTCCACGAGGCGTTGGACATCCACGGCGAGTTTCTCCAGTTGATGCAGTCGAAGGGCGAGCTCGTCCCGAACGAGGACGTGCTCGAGGACGCCGTTGCCTTCGCCGGAGTGTCGCGCTATCCCGCCCGGATCAAGTGCGCGCTGCTCGCGTGGATGGCCTGGAAGGACGCGGTCGCTCAGGCCGCGGAGACCGCAGGAGTGAAGCAATGAGTGATCCGACCCAGACCCCGACCGCGGCGGGTGCACCGGCGACCGCGCCCACCGTCGAGGATGTGATCGAGGCGATGCACGATGTCGTCGACCCCGAGCTCGGCATTAACGTCGTCGATCTCGGTCTTGTCTACGGCGTCACCATCGACGCGGACAACAAGGCGGTCGTCGACATGACGCTGACGTCGGCGGCGTGTCCGCTGACCGACGTGATCGAGGACCAGGCCGAAGCGGCCGTCGACGGGCTGACCAATGGCCTGACGATCAACTGGGTGTGGATGCCGCCGTGGGGGCCGGACAAGATCACCGACGACGGCCGCGAGCAGCTCCAGGCCCTCGGCTTCCGGGTCTAACCCCCATTCGCCCAACTGTCAGTTGTTGGGCGTTTCGAGCGCGAAAATGCCCGACAACTGACAGTTGGCGGAGATCAGGTCGCCGGCCGGGCGCGACTGGCGACGCTCGCGCCGAACAGCGCGACTGCGGCGAGAGTCAGGTCGCCGATCGTGACCGCCAGCTGCAGGTGGGTGAGCCCAAGCAGCGCGACCATCGCCCCGATCAGGGTGATGCCGATGATGCTTCCGGTCATGTCGCTGATCTGTAGCGCCGCCGAGTTCGCGCCTTGACGGTCCTGAGGTGAGAGTTCCAGGACAAGGACCGACAGCGTGGGAATGCTGAGGCCCATCCCGACGCCGCCGAGAGCCCAGATCGGGACCGCGACCCAGAGACTGACCGAGTGAATCGCGATGATCGGCAGGGTGGCGATCGCGATCGCGATCACGGTGAAGCCTCCGCGCATTAACGCGGTGGGGTGCGATCTCGCCCGCCCTTGCCACCACGAACCCGCCGACCAGCCGAGAGCCGCTGCCGTGAGGGGAATCCCGACGACTCGCGGCGTACCGAGGTGAATCCGGGTGAGGGTCAGCGGCAGGTAGGCCTCCGCGCCGAAGAACGCCAGCGTGATGATGCCACGGAGCGCGACCACGGTCGGCAGGCCCCGCGCGAGCCGGGCGGTGCCGGTTGGCATGAGTCGATGCAGCGCCGGGACTCCGAGTGCAACCGCGAGGATGGCAAGCGCAAGTGACCACCAGCTGTGTGCCTCGGCGGCGACCTGAAGCAGACCGAGACCAGCCGCGAGAGCGAGGCCGACGAGTGGTCCGTTCGGGTTCACGGTCGATGGCGTCCGAGCCTCCAGGTCGCGGAGCACGGGCACGAGGAGGGCGGCACCGCCGATCGCGAGCGGCACGATCCCGGCGAACACCCACCGCCAGCCGAAGGTCGAGGTGACTAGGCCGGCCAGGGCCGGCCCGACGAGCGCAGGAATGACCCAGGCGGCGGACATCCAGGCGAAGACCTTCCGGTGCAGCTGTTCGGGAAACGCCCGCGCCACGACCACATAGCCGGCGACGATCAGCGACCCGCCACCTATCCCTTGCAGGACGCGGCCGAGGAGGAACACGCCGATGCCGGGTGCACTCGCCGCCACAACAAGCCCGGCGGCGAAGAGGATGAGGCCGCCGACGAGGGAGGGCGCCGGGCCGCGCTGATCGCAGCGACGGCCGGCGTCGACCATCCCGACCACGTCGGCCAGGAGGTACGCCGTGAACCCCCAGCTATAGAGGCCGAAACCGTGCAACGACCGTGCGACCGTCGGCACGATGGTCGCGACTGCCATCGCTTCGATCGCGACGACCGTGATCACCACGATCAATCCGAGGACCGGCAGACGGTAGCGGCGATCGCGCAACGACGCGATCTCCCCGACAGGCTGCACGTTGGCCACGGTCACCTGGCCATCGTGCCCGAACCGCCCGGCTCTCCGCTCGCCCTCGCGGCGAGGGTCGGCCGCGTCGGTCACGCGCTCGGTCAACGTCGTCGCACGGGCAGACGTTGAGCAACCGGCACGTTCGTTGGTTTCACGTTCGCTGGTGATGATGGGGTAGTGATGGTGGGGCTTGGCCGGGTCGGCGTACTCCTTGGGTTGGGCTCCTTGGTTCTTGCGTCGCCGGCCGCTCACGCCGGTTCAGCTCGTGATGTGACGGTGACCCCGTCGACCGCGAGTACCCAGACCGATGTCCTGCGCCCGCTCGCCGGCTCGCACTCGACGCTCGTGTTCTCGGCGCACTCGTGGGTGGCGGGTGACACCGACCCTGCGAACAGGTACCTGGGGGATGGGCCGTCCGGGCGGGACGTCCTCTATGCGCGGTCGAGGTCCGGGCATCTGTCGAGACTGGGTGTGGCTCCTCAGAAAGCGGAGCAGTACTCGGTCGTGGGCACCGTGGTCACGGCCGGACGGTACACGTGGTCCGAGTACGCCGAGTACTACACGAACCAAGCTTATGCATGGCGGATCGGCAGCGGTAAGCGTCGGCTGATCACGCTCGGAAAGAAGGCTCAGTACCTGTCCGCGGGGCCCGGCGGGATCGTGTATGCGACGCACGATGGGGTCCTGAAGTTGCGGACGCTAGCCGGCCGGACCACCGTGCTCGGGAGGCCGTTCACCGGTGATGGCGACCTCGTCCCACATTTCGGAACCGCGGACGCGCGCGGGATCGTGGTCAGCGGCATCGGCCTCTCAGGCCGGATGGCGTACCTCACCTTTGCCAAGCCGCACACCATCACTCAGCTGAACAACGGGGCCAGCGTCGGAACGAACGCCTCGAGTCAGTGCGAGGCGGTGGCGGGCCGGTACGCCGCTTGCACGGCCGATGACAACTCCGACACCTTTCCGCCGTTCCAGGTCATGGTCGTGCCGCTTCGAGGTGGCGCTGCGATCTTGCCCCCCGGACAGGACGGAAGCTTCCCCGCCCTGTCGGGCGCGACCCTGGTCTGGACAGGCAGGCACGACACGGTGTCGAGCGCACCGGCGAGCAGGATCGCTGACGTCACGACCGGCTCTCAGCGGGTGTACGGCCGGCTCGTGTCGGCGTACGGGGAGGCGATCGGCGCGTCAGCCGACAAACGCACGCTGTTCTCCGCGAGGTCCGCCGATCGCGTGAGGACACTCGTTGGTCCACGCCGGTCGGCGGTGTCCGTCGACGCTTTTGCGATGCGAAGCGGGCGCCTGATCTACGCCGACGACCAACGCGTCCATTCTCGTTCAGGCCTGAAGGAGACGCTGTTCAAGAGGTCGTTGAGCACTCACGGCGGGACCCTGCGGGTGTCCCCGCCTCGCATCGTGACGACCGGCAAGGGTCAACTCGCGGGAAGCCTCGTCGGGATCACTAGGTGGCTCGCGGTCTACGCCACACCAGACGGCAACAAGATGGTGACACTCCATGTGAGATCACCCGAGGGAAACAAGACCCTCCACGAGGTCGACCCCTTCACGCAACCGCAGGTCTACGGCCATGAGGTGTTGTTCAATAACCTCGCCTGCCGTTGCGCAAAGGTCTTCAACAGCACGACCCGCACGGCGGTCGCGGTCAGACCCGTGAACACGAGCATCCACGGCGTCGCCTCCACAACCGCCCTGTGGGGCCACGACATCGCGTACGCGGCAACCAACGGCACGGTCTACCGAAAGAACTTCGTGACCGGCCATAAGGTCAAGCTCGCCGGTCCGGTACGCCGGCCCCGCGATGGCATTCACTTTGCGGTCTTCGAGTACCGGAACTGGGTGGGCTGGCACGCGCAGTTGTTGCCGGAGGGATCGCGTCCGCATTTCGTGCCGAGAAACCGCATCCGCAACGCAAGGACCCTCGGGCCGCTGATCCGGCTCGGTCACCGGCTGTACTCACTGACCTGCGCGGGAGCATTGCTCGACTCCACGGAGCCGTCCTTCACCTCGCATGGGTACAGCCTGCCGGGATCCATTCCTCGGCCCACCACATTCTGGTTGCGGTCCTACTCCGGGCGCACCTCCCGGTTACTCGAGAACCGCTCATACGTGGCCGGACCCAAGATCGCCGGGGATGTCATCGCCTGGGCCGGAAGGGCCGGCGTCCTGCATGCCGCGAAACTCGCGAACAACCCGTAGCCTCGAGCGGTCGGCCGGGTCGCGCGACGACCGCCGGCCGACGTTCGCCCAACTGTCAGTTGTTGGGCATTTCACCCGCGAAAACGCCCGATAACTGACAGTTGGGCGGTGCCATCGGCGAGGAGTTCCCGTGCTGACCGCGACCGGTGTCGAGTTGCGTGCGGGCGCGCGCTTGCTCCTCGCCGACGCGACGTTCCGGGTCGGTCCAGGCGACCGGGTCGGTCTGGTCGGCCGCAACGGTGCCGGCAAGACAACGCTCGCCGGCGTCCTCGCCGGCGAACGGCAGCCTGCGGCGGGCACGGTCGAGCGGCGCGGTTCGGTCGGCTACCTGCCGCAGGATCCCCGGACCGGCGACCTCGAGGTCCTCGCGCGCGACCGCATCCTGTCCGGCCGCGGCCTGGACGTCGTCGTTGCCGACCTGCGGGCCGCCGAGTTGGCGATGGCCGACGGTGATCCCAAGGCAATCGCCCGCTATGGAGCGGTCCAAGAGCGACTACACGTCCTCGGCGGGTACGCCGCGGAGTCCGAGGCGGCGTCGGTCGCTGCCAGTCTCGGGCTGCCCGACCGGGTGCTTGCCCAACCCCTGCGCACCCTCTCCGGTGGTCAGCGTCGCCGGGTCGAGCTGGCTCGGATCCTGTTCAGCGGCGCGGACACGTTGCTCCTCGACGAGCCCACCAACCACCTCGACGCGGACTCGATCGTGTGGTTGCGGGACTTCCTTCGCGGTCACCAGGGTGGCCTGGTCGTCATCAGCCACGACGTGGAACTGCTGAAGGTGACGGTCAACCGGGTGTTCCATCTCGATGCAAACCGAGCGGTGCTCGACGCTTACAATGTCGGCTGGTCGGCGTACCTCACTCAGCGGGAGACCGACGAGCGCAGGCGCAAGCGGGAACGCGCCAACGCCGAGAAGAAGGCGGCGGTGCTCAACGCTCAGGCCGACCGGATGCGGGCCAAAGCAACCAAGGCGGTCGCGGCGCAGCAGATGGCGAAACGCGCCGAGAAGCTGCTCTCGGGACTGGACCAGGTCCGCCAGGTGGACAAGGTCGCTCGACTTCGCTTCCCCGACCCGGCGCCGTGCGGGCGCGTGCCGCTGACCGCGGCGGAGCTGTCGAAGTCCTACGGTTCGCTCGAGGTGTTCACCGACGTCGATCTGGCGATCGACCGCGGGAGCCGGGTCGTCGTCCTCGGGCTCAACGGTGCCGGCAAGACCACGCTGCTGCGCATCCTCGGAGGGGTCGAAGCGCCGGACACGGGCGAGGTCCGGCCCGGACATGGCCTCCGGCTCGGCTACTACGCGCAGGAGCACGAGACCCTCGACCCAGCGGCGAGCGTGCTCGCGAACCTTGCGTCGGCGGCACCCGAGCTTCCCGAAGTCGAGCAGCGCAAGGTCCTCGGGTCCTTCCTGTTCAGCGGCGACACCGTTGCCCAGCCCGCGGGCACCCTGTCCGGGGGTGAGAAGACCCGGCTGGCGCTTGCCCGGCTGGTCGTGTCGAGCGCCAACGTGTTGCTGCTCGACGAGCCGACGAACAACCTGGATCCAGCCAGCCGCGACCAGGTCCTCGGCGCGCTGCGCTCCTACCGGGGTGCGATCGTGCTGGTCACCCACGACGAGGGAGCCGTCGACGCTCTCGACCCGCAGCGGGTTCTGTTGCTGCCCGACGGGGTCGAGGATCACTGGAGCGAGGAGTTCGCCGATCTGATTGCGCTGGCTTGATTGCACTCGCCCGATCGCCGGTCGCGCGCTTGAGAGTTCCGCCGGGTGGGAACACCGAAGGGAGACCCGCGTTAGACGACTCCCGGAGGTACGACGGTGACTGAGCTGAGGAAGGGCGCCCGGGTGACGGGAGACGATCGCGAGCAGCTTGCGGCTATGTTGACCAAGAAGTACGAAGGTGGGGCGAGCATCCGCACGCTCGCACGCGCTACGGGGCGGTCCTACGGCTTCGTCCATCGAGTTCTCAGTGAGGCGGGAGTCACCCTGCGTGGACGGGGCGGTGCCACCCGCGGAAAGAAGAAGCGCTGAACGAGCAGGCATACGCCGACGACGTGGTGGCGTCCGTCGACGGTCCGATCGCGCGGGTGACGCTGCGCAACCCGACGCGCCGCAACGCCCAGAAGCCGAGCACGTGGCTGGCGCTGGCGCGGGTGGGCGAATCCCTCCCGGACGCCGTACGGATCGTCATCGTGACCGGGGAGGGGCCATCGTTCTGCGCGGGGATGGACCGTCGGATGTTCACGCCTGACGGCATCCCCGGTGAGTCGAGTTTTCTCGACCTGGCGACCAGCAGCGACGATGAAGCTCGCGCGGTCATCGCGTCGTACCAGGCCGGGTTCACCTGGTTGCGCGGGTCGCGGGTCGTCTCGATCGCGGCGGTTCAAGGCCATGCGATCGGAGCGGGCTTCCAGCTCGCGCTGGCGTGCGATCTGCGGATCGCGGCCGACGACGCGCAATTCACGATGGCGGAGCCGAGCCTTGGGCTCGTTCCGGATCTGGGTGGGACGCAGCCCCTCGTCGCGCTGGTTGGCTACGCCCGGGCACTCGAGATGTGTGCGACGGGCCGGCGTTTCGGCGCCGCCGAGGCCGAGCGGGCCGGGCTGGTCAACCGGGTGGTACCTGCCGATCGCCTCGGCGCGGCCACGGAGGAGCTCGTCCAGGCACTGCTGGCGACACCGGTGGAGGCGGTGCGCGCGACGAAGCAGCTGTTGATCGACGCACCCAACCGCACCTTCGACGAGCAGCTCGCTGCGGAACGGGCTGCACAGGTCGAGCGGATCCGGGTCCTGCTGGGCGACCCGTCCAAAACGGCGTGACGCCGTTCGGCTATAGCGAGTACGGCGTGACGCTGTTCGGCTATAGCGAGTACGGCGTGACGCCGTTCGGCTATAGCGAGTACGGCGTGACGCCGTTGGGAACGGGCGGGCGGGAAGTGCTGGACGGGTCAGGGCGTTAGGCCTTCGGAGGCTCAATACGCATGGCAATGGACAGCAACTGGCATATCGCTGCGTCGTTTCGGCGCGACAGCAGCGTGGTCGACGCCAAGCTCCCCGCCGGGACCGTCCGCCGGATCGCGCGGTTCGCCGCGCCGTACAAGCGTGAGCTGGTTCTCTTCCTCTTGCTCGTGATCGTCGATGCCGTGATCGGGGCGATGTATCCGCTGCTGTACAAGGCGATCATCGACCAGGGCATCGGCAAGTCCAACCTCGGTCTCACCCAGGCTCTGGCAGTCGTGATTGCGGTCCTCGCTCTGATCGATGCGGCCGATTCGCTGGCGAGCCGCTGGTACTCCGCGCGCATCGGTGAGGGCCTGATCTACGACATGCGCTCGAAGGTGTTCGAGCACGTCCAGCGGATGCCGATCGCGTTCTTCACCCGCACGCAGACCGGCGCGCTGATCAGCCGGCTCAACAACGACGTGCTCGGCGCCCAGCAGGCCTTCACGGGCACCCTGTCGAATGTCGTGAGCAACCTGATCAGTGTCGCGATCGTGCTGGTCGCGATGTTCTTCCTGTCCTGGCAGATCACGCTGATCGCCCTCATCCTGCTGCCGCTGTTCGTGCTCCCCGCGCGCAAGATGTCCGGGCGACTCCAGCGCATCACCCGCGAGAGTTACGTCCTCAACGCCGAGATGTCCAACCAGATGTCCGAGCGGTTCAACGTCTCCGGCGCCTTGCTGGTCAAGCTGTTCGGCCGCCCCGACGAGGAGGCGGGGCTGTTCCGGGGAAAGGCTCGCCGAGTCGCCGACATCGGCGTCCAGCAGGCGATGTACGCGCGCATCTTCCTGGTCTCGCTCTCGCTCGTCGCGGCCCTCGCGACCGCACTGGTGTACGGGCTCGGTGGCCGCCTTGCGATCCAGGGGTCATTGACGGTCGGCACCGTCGTCGCACTCACCGCTTTTCTCAGCCGGCTGTACGGCCCGCTGACCTCGCTGTCGAACGTGCAGGTCGATGTGATGACCGCGCTGGTGAGCTTCGATCGCGTCTTCGAGGTGCTGGACCTGCCGCCCGCGATCGTCGACGCGCCTGACGCGGTCGACCTGCGCTCCGGGGTGGGGGCAGCGACGAGCCTCGAGTTCGACCACGTCGACTTCCGCTATCCGACCGCCGCTGAGGTCTCCCTCGCCTCGCTCGAGTCGGTGGCCGTCCTCGACAACGTTCCCGACCGCCAGGTCCTCCACGACATCACCTTCCGCGCCGAGCCCGGACAGCTCATCGCGCTGGTCGGCCCCTCGGGGGCCGGCAAGACGACGATCTCCCAGCTCGTGACCCGGATGTACGACGTGACGGGTGGCGCGGTACGGGTCGGAGGCCGGGACGTGCGGGAGGCGACGTTGACCTCGCTGCGCGATGTCGTCGGGGTCGTGACGCAGGATGCGCACATGTTCCACGAGACGATCCGGGCGAACCTCGCCTACGCCCGGCCGGACGCCGGCGAAGAGGAGTTGTGGGAGGCGATCGACGCCGCGAACATCGGTGATCTCCTTCGGGCCCTCCCGGATGGCCTGGACACCCTGGTCGGCGACCGCGGTTACCGGCTCTCCGGCGGTGAGAAGCAGCGCCTGGCGATCGCTCGGTTGTTGCTCAAGGCGCCTGCCCTGGTCGTTCTCGATGAGGCCACGGCCCACCTGGACTCCGAGTCCGAAGCGGCTGTGCAGCGAGCGCTGAAGACGGCGCTGACCGGGCGGACGTCGCTGGTGATCGCGCACCGGCTCTCGACGGTTCGTGATGCGGACCAGATCCTTGTGATCGATGACGGCCGGATCGTCCAGCGCGGCACTCATCTGGAGCTGATGGCGGCGGGTGGACTGTACGCCGAGCTCTACCGCACCCAGTTCGAGCGGCAGGCCGAGGCCGCACTCGAGGACCTGCTGCCCGCGGTGGAATAAGGCGCGGCGAGACCGCGGCCGAACGGCGGCCCGCGTCGCGCATGGCGTCAGAGGGCGCGCAGAGTGCCTCCGTCGACCGGGATCACGCACCCCGTGAGGTACGACGCGGCCGGCGACAAGGCGAAGGCGGCGACCTTTCCGAACTCCATCGGTTCGCCGAGGCGTCGGAGCGGGATCGTGGACGCGGCGCGCTCCTGCGCGTCGCGATCCGGCGTCAACTCGCGGATCCGATCGGTGAGCACGCTGCCCGGCATCAGTCCCACCACCCGGATCCCACGCGGACCGACCTCATCGGCAAGGCACTTTGCCCACATCGCGAGCCCGGGACGTAAGCCGTTGGAGATCGCGAGACCGCCGATCGGCGCCTTGACCGAGGTCGACAGCACGATGGCGATTGCCGCCCCCGCCTCGAGGCGCGGCACGAGCGCGCGAACCGCGCGTACGGCACCGAGGAAGACCGACTCGAACGCGGCGAGCCACTGCTCGTCGGTGGCGCCGAGGGCGCTCGTGGCCGGGGGACCGCCCACGCTGAGCAGGGCACCGTCCAGCCGTCCGAACTCGCCGAGTGCGAGATCTACGAGCCGGCTCGCCGCGTCCGGGTCGGCGAGGTCGAGAGCGAGCCCGCGCGCGCGGTCACCCAGCCGCTTGACCGCGTCGTTCACCGAGTCGGGGTTGCGCGCGGCAACCACCACGCGGGCACCGTCGGCCACGAGCGCCGCCGCGGTCGCGAAACCGAGACCGCGGCTCGCTCCGGTCGCGAGGTAGACGCGGTCGTGCAGCCCGAGGTCCATCCCGGCCTGGCTAGAGGAGCGAGCGCAGGACGAACGGCAGGATTCCGCCGTTGCGGTAGTACTCGGCTTCACCGGGGGTGTCGATTCGCACGGTCGCAGTGAAGGTGACGCCGTCAGCCTTCACGGTGAGCTCCCGGGGGATCTGGTTGGTTCCGGCGAGACCGGCTATTTCGAAGGTCTCCTCGCCGGTCAGGCCGAGCGAGGTCCGACTCTCGCCCCGGGCGAACTGGAGAGGAAGCACCCCCATGCCGATCAGGTTCGAGCGGTGAATTCGCTCGTAGGACTCGGCGATTACGGCCCGAACCCCGAGCAGCATCGTTCCCTTCGCGGCCCAGTCACGGGAGGAGCCGGAGCCGTATTCCTTACCGGCGAGGATGATCAGGGGGACGCCGTCGGCGAGGTAACGCTCGGAGGCGTCGTAGATCGTCATGTCCGTGCCGTCGGGAAGGTGGCGGGTCACTCCGCCTTCGGTGCCGGGCGCGAGCTGGTTGCGCAACCGGATGTTCGCGAATGTGCCGCGGATCATCACCTCGTGGTTGCCGCGTCGCGAGCCGTAGGAGTTGAAGTCGCGGTGACTCACGCCGTGATCGGTCAGGTAACGTCCGGCCGGCCCGTCCTGTTTGATCGACCCGGCGGGGGAGATGTGGTCGGTCGTCACGCTGTCGCCGAGGACCGCGAGGACCCGGGCGCCGGTGATGTCGGTGATCGGGGCCGGCTCCTTGGCCATGCCGTCGAAGTACGGCGGA
The DNA here is from genome assembly GCA_035501255.1 of Mycobacteriales bacterium. Lineage (GTDB taxonomy): Bacteria > Actinomycetota > Actinomycetes > JAFAQI01 > JAFAQI01 > JAFAZI01. Next base: position 37,953 of record DATJWM010000011.1, read on the forward strand.
CGGCGTACGTAGGTCGAGGAGTCGGCCCAGTGGAAGGCGTCACCGTCGGGCACGTCGAGACCCTGCCAGCGCTCGTCGCCGGCGAAGACGTCGGCGTAGGACGCCGTGAATCCCGCCGACCCGACGGTCGCGGTGATCACGTCCTGGATCTCTCGCGGCGATGGCCAGATGTCGGCGAGGTAGACGTCCGTGCCGTCGCGGTCCTGGCCGATCGGGTCGGTGAGCAGGTTGGTGTCCATCGTGCCGACCAGCGAGTAGGCGACGACGAGCGGCGGGGAGGCGAGGTAGTTGAGCTTCACGTCCGGGTTGATCCGCCCCTCAAAGTTGCGGTTGCCCGAAAGGACCGACACCGCGGCGATGTCGTTGTCGTTGATCGCCTTGCTGACCTCGGGGATGAGCGGTCCGGAGTTGCCGATACAGGTCGTGCAGCCGTATCCGACGAGATCGAATCCGAGCGCGTCGAGGTACGGGGTGAGCCCCGCCTTGTCGTAGTAGTCGGAGACGACCTTCGATCCGGGTGCGAGTGAGGTCTTGACCCAGGGCTTGCGGCGCAGCCCGCGCTCGACGGCCTTCTTGGCCAACAACCCGGCGCCGACCATCACGAACGGGTTGGAGGTGTTCGTGCACGAAGTGATCGCCGCGACGACGACCGCACCGTGGTCGATCTCCACGCTCTCGCCGTCGAGGCTGACCTTCGCCGGGTTGCTGGGCCGGCCGACGTGCGGGGCGGGCGGGTCGCTCGCGGGGAAGGACTCCTGGCCTGCCTCGTCGGCGACATAGTCGCCGAGAACCGCACGGAAGCCGTCTTTCGCGGCACGCAGCGATACGCGGTCCTGCGGCCGACGCGGGCCTGCCAGTGATGGTTCGACAGTCGACAGGTCGAGCTCGAGACGCTCGGAGTACCGCGGCTCGTGGGCGGGGTCGTGCCAGAGGCCCTGGGCCTTCGCGTACGCCTCGACCAGGCCGATCTGCTCGGGATCACGGCCGGTCAGCCGCAGGTAGTCGAGGGTCTCGCCGTCGATCGGGAAGATCGCGCAGGTCGAGCCGTACTCCGGGCTCATGTTGCCGATCGTGGCTCGGTTGGCGAGCGGTACGGCGCTGACCCCGGGGCCGTAGAACTCGACGAACTTGCCCACGACGCCGTGCTTGCGGAGCAGCTCGGTGATCGTCAGCACGAGATCCGTCGCGGTCGTGCCTTCGGGTTGCTCGCCGTGCAACTTGAACCCGACAACGCGCGGGATGAGCATCGAGACGGGCTGCCCGAGCATCGCCGCCTCGGCTTCGATCCCGCCGACGCCCCAGCCGAGCACCCCGAGACCGTTGATCATCGTGGTGTGTGAGTCGGTGCCGACCAGCGTGTCGGGGTAGGCGACCGGCGTACCGTCCGGGCCGTCGGCGGCGAACACCACCCGGGCGAGGTATTCGAGGTTGACCTGGTGGACGATGCCGGTGTCGGGCGGGACGACGGTGAACCCGTCGAAGGCGCTCTGGCCCCAGCGCAGGAACTGGTAGCGCTCTTGGTTGCGTTCGAACTCGAGCGCGGCGTTCTTCTCGAACGCGTCGGGTGCTCCGAACACGTCGACGATCACCGAGTGGTCGATCACCAGCTCGGTCGGGACGAGCGGGTTGATCTTCTTGGGGTCCCCGCCGAGCGCGGCCATCGCCTCGCGCATCGCGGCCAGGTCGACCACGCAGGGCACGCCGGTGAAGTCCTGCATGACTACGCGCGCGGGGGAGAACTGGATCTCGGTGTCTGGCTCGGCGTCGGGATCCCATCCGGCCAGCGCGCGGATCTGGTCGGCGGTGACGTTCTGCCCGTCCTCGTTGCGCAGCAGGTTCTCGAGGAGGACCTTGAGGCTGTAGGGGAGGGTCGCACTCCCGTCCACCGCGTCGATGCGGTAGGTGGCAACGTCACGCCCTCCGACGGACAGGCTGGAGCGGGCGTCGAAGGAGTTGACGGAGGACATCTAGCTGCTCCCTTGATCTGACGGTGGGCGGGGCTCGTCCGGTTGAGGCGGAGTGTCGCGTACCGCCTGCTCGGCGAGGTCGAGCACCCCCTCAAGGTGCTGCACCGGCATCCCGGTCGCGAGCTGCGCGACCAGTCCGTCGTAGGTGAGCATCAAGAACGCGGCGAGGGTTTCGATCGGGACGTCGTCACGGACGAAACCGGCGTCGCGCTGACGGGCGAGACGGGCCTGGGTGGCGCGGGTGATCGAGCGCAGGTGGTGCTGCCAGAGCGCGGCGAACTGCGGGTCGGTGCGCACGCGCCGGGACACCTCGAGCTGGACGCCGAGCCAGCCGGCGTCCTTGTCCCGTAGCTTGTGCATCGCGCCGACGAGTCCGAAGTCGTCCACGAGCACCGTGACCTCCTCGGCGTCCTCCTGCGCGAGGGCGAGGAACAGGGCGTCCTTGTCGGCGAAGTGGTGGAAGATCGCCCCGCGGGACAGGCCGGTCTCCTCCTCGAGCCGGCGGACGGTCGCGCCCTCGTAGCCGTAGGCGGCGAAGGCTCGCCGGGCGCCGTCGAGAACTCGTCGGCGGGTCGCCTCGAGTCGCTCCGGGCTGACTTTGGGCACGTGCTCACCCTACCAAACCGTACGTCCGTCTTGCAATACTCGTCGGTCGAGTCGATAACGGCGTCACGCCGTTTCGCTGTGGCCTGTACGGCGTGACGCCGTTTTGGGGGGCGGCACGTAGCGTGGGGGCTCTCGCGCAGGTGATCTCCGGGGGTCCGATGGCCACACTGTCACTGCCCGGTTGCGACCTCTACTACGAGGTCGAGGGCGACGGCGTACCGGTCGTGTTGATCCACGGGCTGAGCCTGGACACCCGGATGTGGGACGACCAGATCCCGGCGTTGCGGGGCATCGCTCAGGTGATCCGGTACGACGCGCGCGGGTTCGGCCGCTCGACCCGTTCGCCGGACGTCGCGTACACCCATGCCGGGGACATGTGGGCGCTGCTCGACCACCTCGGCGTGGACTCGGCCGTCGTCGTCGGCCTGTCGATGGGTGGCCGGATCGCGATCCAGGCGACCGGTGTGCACCCGCAACGAGTCCGTGCGCTGGTCCTGCTCGACGCGGTCGTCGATGGCGTGCCCTGGGATCCCGAGGCCGCGGCCGGGATGCAGGCGATCGGCACCGCCTACCGAGCCGGCGGCCTCGCGGCCGCGAAGGCAGCGTGGCTCGACCACGACTTCTTCGCGCCGGCCCGGCGCAACCCGCGGGTCGCTGCCCGCCTCGAGGAGATGGTGGCCGACTACCCCGGGCTCGCGTGGACGGAGAAGGACCCGCATGGTCCGCACGAGCCCGTGCTCGAGGTGTTGCCGACCCTCGCGCTGCCCACGACCGTCGTGGTGGGCGAGCTCGACGTTCCCGGCTTCCGGGACATGGCCGAGGTCGTGGCGGCCACGGTTCCGGGGGCCCGAAAGGTCGTCGTCCCCGACGTGGGCCACATGGTCAACATGGAGGCCCCGGAGGCCGTGAACGAGGTGCTGCGCGGCGTCATCGAGTCGGTGTAACGCGGTCGCTGCAGGCGGCTCCGAGGTGGTTGCTGTCCACCGCGCTCGACGTTACGCTGCGCGCACGTCATCGGCCGGGGGGCGGCATGAGCACGAGATGCGAGAACTGCGGCTTTGAAGGCGGGATCGACCCGCTCTGCCCGGCCTGCGGCCATCCGATCGATCCGCACGCGGAAAACGTGCCCGCCCCGGCCTACCCCGTAGTCGACGCCGGCGTGCCCGCGGTCGAGGACTCGACGGTCGATCGCCGGGTGGTCGTGCTGACCGACCCGGCGGGTACGACCCACGTGTCTCGGCTCAGCGTTCTCTTTCGACTGATCCTGGCGATTCCGCAGCTCTTCGTGCTGTGGGTCGTCGGCATCGCGGTGGTGGTCGTGATGGTCATCGCGTGGTGGGTGGCGCTGTTCACCGCCCGGGTTCCGGCGTGGGCGTATGACTTCCTCGGCTGGTACACGGCCTTGTATGCCAGGGTCATGTCCTACCTCTACCTCCTCGTCGACAAGTGGCCGTCCTTCGGCGATCCGGCGGCGGTAGGACGCGCCACCGCAGTCCCCACGACGGATCAGTCCGCCGTCGTGGTCCGGTTTCCCGGACCGGAGCGACTGAACCGGCTCGCGGTCTTCTTCCGTGTCGTGCTCATCGTTCCGGTGTACGTCGTGGCCTACGTCCTCTCCCTCGGTGGGTCGATCGCTCTGTTCTTCGTCTGGCTGGTTGTGCTCATCCTCGGCCGAGTTCCGACGCCGGTCTTCGACGGACTTGCGGCGGCGGTTCGCTACCAGGTTCGCTACAACGCCTACGCCTTCCTGCTCACCTCTGCCTACCCATCCGGCTTGTTCGGCGACCCGGTTGCTCCCGCAGACCCCGCAGGTACCGCAGGGACCGCAGACCCTGCGGTCCCTGCGGTCCCAGCGGAGGTCCCGGACGCCGTTCCCGTTGCACCGCGCCGCACACCAGGTGCGCGGTGGGTGGTCATCGCATTGCTGGTGCTTGGCGTCTTGTCTCCCGTTGCCGAGGTCGTCGCCCTGGTCGCGCTAGTGGGATCGCAATCCAACGACAGCGCGGCCGATGCGGACACCCAGCTCTATCGGGCGTATCTCGCGCTGTCCTCGGTGCCGCAGGCGCACTGCGCCTCAGGCGCCGGTCAGTTCGATTGCGTCAAGCGCTTCGACGGCAGGTTTGCAGCGAGGGTCCAGAGCTTCGACGATGCCGTCGGAGGAATCGACTTTCCGAGCGACGTCGACTCCCGGGTGAGCACCGCGCACTCCGACGACGCGAAGCTCGCGGCGGATCTTCGGGCTCTGAGCGAGGCGCCAACGCCCGAGGCGTACGCCGTTCTCGTGCGATCGGGGTCGCTCACGACCGACGCCAACACGGTTGACGCCGATGTTGAGGCGCTGCACCGCCAACTCGTGAGCGACTTCTAGCCAGTCCTCTGCGCGGGGTCATCGATGCGGTGTCAACGGCGCTCTGACGGCGTACCGTCGGCGCCATGAAGGTGCCGATGCTGTGTGCGGACTTCCTCGCGCGCGCCGAGCAGGTGTACGGCGAGCGGGTCGGAGTGATTGACGAGCCAGACGTCGCGGACTCGCTCGGAGAGGTGACGTACGCCGAGTTGGCGCGTCGGGTCCGCGCGTTGCAGGCCGGCCTGGACGAGCTCGGTGTCGATCCGGGCGAGCGGATTGCGGTGGTGTCGCCCAACGCTGCCCGGATGCTCGAGTTGCTGTACGGCGTTCCGGCATCGGGTCGGATCCTGGTCCCGATCAACTTCCGGCTCCGCTCGGAAGAGGTCGACTACATCGTCGAGCACAGCGGTGCGTCGGTGCTGCTCGTCGACCCGGAGGTCGACGACGGTCTCGTCGGCGTGAGCGCCAAGCATCGACTGCTCCTCGGCGCCGAGAGCGACGACGCGTTGCTCAGGTTCGGCCGCGAGCCCGCACCCTGGCGCGAGGCCGACGAGGACGCGACCGCGACGATCAACTACACGAGCGGTACGACGGCGCGGCCGAAGGGTGTGCAGATCACCCACCGCAACATCTGGGTCAACGCGGTGACGTTCGGGCTGCACGCGGGCGTGAGCGACTGGGACACCTACCTCCACACGCTGCCGATGTTCCACGCGAACGGGTGGGGCATGCCGTTCACTGCCGCGGGGCTCGGCGTCCCGCAGATCGTGCTGCGCAAGGTCGACGGGACCGAGATCCTCGCCCGGGTGGACCGCCAGGGCGTGACGTTCATGTGTGCCGCCCCGGCAGTGGTCAATGCGGTGCTCGACGCGGCACCGTCCTGGACGGGTCGGATTCCCGGAGGCGATCGAGTGACGAGGGTGATCTGCGCGGGCGCGCCGCCCCCGTCGAAGACGATCGAGCGAATCGAGGCCGACCTCGGCTGGGAGTTCTGCCAGATCTATGGGCTCACCGAGACCTCACCCTTGCTCACCATCAACCGCCGGCGCCGTGAGCAGACCGACCTGCCGCTCGCGGACGTGGCCAAGCAGCTCGCCCGGGCCGGTGCGCCGGCGATCGGCGTACGGCTCGAGGTCAGCGACGCGGGCGAGGTGCTCGCTCGGTCGAACGTCGTGCTCGAGGGGTATTGGAATCAGCCCGAGGTGAGCGCACAAGCCTTGGTCGACGGCTGGTTCCACACCGGCGACGGGGGACATCTCGACGACGACGGCCACCTCACGATCTCCGACCGCAAGAAGGACGTCATCATCACCGGCGGCGAGAACGTCTCCTCGATCGAGGTCGAGGATGTCCTCTACTCGGCCGAGGGAGTTGCGGAGTGCGCGGTCATCGGCGTCCCCGACGAGAAGTGGGGCGAGACGATCAAGGCGATCGTGGTCCGCACCGCCGGCTCGACCGTGACCGAGGCCGACTTGATCGCGCACTGCAAGTCGAAGATCGCGGGCTACAAGGCCCCCACATCCATCGACTTCGTCGAGGCGATCCCGCGGACGGCGACCGGCAAGGTGCAGAAGTTCAGGCTCCGCGAGCCTTACTGGGCCAACCGCGACCGACAGATCAACTAACCGCTGGATGCCGAACGTGATCCCGTCCCCGAGTCGCCGCAAGCATCCCATATCCCTGATCTGAATCGGGGCGCCAATATGCTGGCGACGTGGCCACGATCGCGCATTATCCGCACACCGAACACCGCCTCGACAACGGGCTGCGCGTCGTCATCAGCGAGGACCACCTCGCGCCGGTCGTCGCCGTGAACGTCTGGTACGACGTCGGTTCCCGCCACGAAGTGCTCGGCCGCACCGGCTTCGCGCACCTCTTCGAGCACCTGATGTTCCAGGGCTCGGCCAACGTCGGCAGGGGCGAGCATTTCGCCCTCATCAACGCGGCGGGGGGCACGTTGAACGGCACCACCTGGTGTGACCGCACCAACTACTTCGAGACCCTCCCTTCCCATCACCTCGCGACCGGTCTGTGGCTCGAGGCCGACCGGATGGGCGGGTTGCTCGACGCGCTCGACCAGCCCAACCTCGACAACCAGCGCGAGGTGGTGAAGAACGAGAAGCGCCAGACACGCGACAACCAGCCGTACGGATCGTGGCTCGAGCAGGTCCACTCGAGTTGCTATCCCGCCGGTCATCCGTACCACCACACGACGATCGGCTCGATGGAAGACCTCGACGCCGCCTCGTTGGAGGACGCGCGCGCGTTCTACTCGACCTGGTACGCACCGGACAACGCGGTGCTGTCGGTGGTTGGTGACGTCGACCCCGCCACGGTGCTCGAGCAGGTCCAGCGGTTCTTCGGCGGCATCCCACCGAAGGGCGGGTTTCCCACGCCACCGTCGACCGACATCGCCCCCCGGCTCGGACGTGAGGTACGCCGTACCGTCACCGACCGGGTGCCGGTGCCGCGGATTTTCGTGGCCTACCGCACCGCGCCGTTCGGCACCCACGAGTTCGACGTCATGCAGGTGGCGAACATCGTGCTCGGAGGCGGCCGCGGCAGCCGGCTCTACAAGGCGCTGGTGCTCGACCGGCAGTTGTTGCAGCCGTCGGAGGGCTCGGCGATCGACAGCTGGCCGTTCGTCGGCGGTGCGACGCTGACGATCGCCGACCTCGCGGCGCGCGAGGGCGTCGACGTCGACCAGCTCGAGGAGGCCTATCACCACGAGGTCGCCAGGCTCGCGGCCGGCGTCACCCGCGACGAGATCGAACGAGCCCACGCGGTCATCACGAGCGACTGGCTCCATCACCTGTCCGGGGTCGATGGCCGCGCCGATACGTTCAGCCAGTTCGCGACCCTGCTCGGCGATCCCGGCCTGATCAACGACGTCCTGCCGAGGTGGCTCGCGGTCGGTGCCGACGAGGTCGCCGAGGTCGCCGGCCAGGTGCTGGCGCCGACCAACCGGGCCGTCATCACCTTCCTTCCCGATGCCGAGGACGAGCAAGAGGCGGCGGCGTGACCCTGATCACCGATCGACCGTCGCCTTCGGATCCGCGCCCCTGGACCTTCCCCGCGTTCGAGCGGCGGGAGGTCGCGGGCGGCCGGGTCATCACCGCCCATCTCCCGGGCCGTCCGTTGGCAGTGACCTCCCTCGTGGTCGACGCGGGCGCCAGTTCGGAGCCGCTGGGACAGGCCGGCGTTGCGGAGCTGGTGGCCCGCGCGCTGTCCGAAGGCACCGCGGCGCGCGATGCCTACGGGTTCGGAGTCGCCGGCGAGCGGCTCGGCGCAAGCTGGCGTGCCTCGACCGACTGGGACTCGTTGCGCTGCGGTTTCGAGGTGCCGGTCGGCGAGCTCGCGGCGGCCACCGACCTTCTCGCCGAGGCGGTGCGCGATGCGGCGTTCGCGGACGAGACCCTCAAGCGTGTCCGGGACGAGCGCCTCGACGAGATCAGCATCGAGCTCAGCCAGCCGGCGGCTCGGGCGGGAGCGGCGTTCGCGGCGGAAGTGTTCGCCGACTCCAGCCGTTACGTCCGGTCCGAAGCGGGTGACGAGGGGACGATCTCGGCGTTGGCCAACGATGACATTCGCGCCTTCCGTTCCGCTCGGCTGCGCAGGTCCCTGGCCACGCTGGTGGTGGTCGGCGATCTCGACGGGGCTGACGTGGAGGCGCTCGGGCGGTCGGTCTTCGACGGTTGGGACGACTCGGCGGAAGGCTCGGTCGTCCCCGACGTAGCCGTCCGGGCAGCTGGCCGGCGGGTGGTGATCGTCGACCGACCGGGCTCGGTCCAGTCGATGCTGATGGTGGGTCACGACGGACCGCCCCGCAAGGTCGAGGACTACGTCGCCATGACCACGATGTCGATGATCCTCGGTGGCATGTTCTCCTCCCGGCTCAACATGAAGATCCGGGAGGAGAAGGGTTACTCCTACGGCGCCTTCGGCGGGTACGACACCCGAAAGCACGGCGGCATGTTCCTCGCTCGCTCTGCGGTCCAGAGCGAGGTGACCGCCCCGGCCCTGGCCGACATCGTCGCCGAGATCGAGCGGATGCACGCGGGCGGGGTTGAGCCTGATGAGCTCGAGCAGGCGCGCGCGTACCGGGCGGGAGTGTTCCCGATCAGCTTCGCCGGCACCGCGCCGGTCGCATCCGGCCTCGCCGACGTCGTCACCCATGGGTTCGCCGACGATCACTTCGACGCGTTGCGCGCTCGCGTCCTCACCGTGACCAAAGCGGAGCTCGACGCGAGTGCCCGGACCCGGCTACGCCCGGACGACCTCGTGACCGTCGTCGTCGGCGATGCCGAAGTGATCGAGGCGGACGTGGCCGGGCTCGGCCTCGGTCCGGTGACGGTCGTGCCGGACGAGGACTAACCCCATCAACGGTCCGTCGAGGGCCCGGGTCGCGACGGTGGCCGTGGTGGCGGGCGTTGCCTGTGCCGCCGCGCTCGCCGGCCCAGGCATGGGGCGGGCCTGGGCGGCCGCGCCGGTTCCACCCGCCCGCCAGGTCGTCATCATCGCCGTCCCCGGACTGCTCTGGTCCGACCTCGCCACCATGCCGGCGCTGTCGGCGTACGCCGCGACGTCCTCGATCGGCAGCCTCGTGGTCCGCGGTCAGCCGCCCGCGTCCCGCTGCGCCGACGGAAGCCTGACCTTCGCTGCCGGCAACCGCGCCGCCGCCGGCGGGACGACGTCCTGCGTGATCGACCAGCCAACCCGCGCGGCGCTTCAGACCGCGCTCTCGCGGGGTAGGTACGGCGCCGACATCGACGCTTTTGGCGACGAGTTGCAGGCGGCGCACGTGGCGACGATTGCCTACGGTCGGGCTGCGGCGCTCCTTCTGGCCGACTCCGAGGGCCGGGTCGACGTGCAGCACTCGGCCGATCCCGATCCGACCCAGCTGCGTTCGGACATCGCCGGAGTCCACTCCCGGGCCGTGTTCGCGTTGCTCGACGAGGCCGGCTACCTGGCCGGGCCGGACGGTCGGGCCGCAGCCGACCGGGCGCTGGATCACCTGCTTGCCGCCCAACTCGCCGCGGTGCCGGCGACGGCGACCACGATCGTGGCCGGCACGAGCGACGATCGCATCGGTGGACCACAGCTGCGGGTGGTGATCGTTCACGGCCCGGGCTGGCGGCATGTCGAGCTCGGGTCACCCACGACGAACGGCACTTTCGTCCAGCTCGTGGACTTGGCCCCGACCGTGCTGGGCGCCTTCGGCCTGCCCGAGCCGGACTCGATGATCGGCGAGCCCGCCTATGACACCGGGCGGGCCGCCCCGGCCCGGGCGAGCCTGATCGACGTCAATCGGCACGCAGTCGCGGCGCGCCGGGTCTCGGGTCCGCTGCACAACTGGTTCGGAATCCTTGGACTGGGTGTGCTCGTGCTGGTGGTGGTGTCCTGGCTGCTGCCGCTGCGTCCGGCATACGTCACGGGGGTTTGGCTCAGCCGCCTAGGCCTCGGCCTTCCGATCGCGAGCTACTTGCTTCAGGTCGGTCCGTGGTGGCGGCACCTTGGGTGGTACCCGGCGATGCTCGTCGCGATCATGGCGATCCTCGCCGCTGTAACGGCGGGGATCGCGGTTCGCGGCCCGACGCTGGCGGTCGTGGCCGTTCTGGGCGTGATCGCGGTGGTGCTCGCGATCGATCAGCTCGTCGGGGCGCCGCTGCAGGCGTCCGCACCCCTGGGCAATCTCCCGCTGACCGCCGGTCGCTTCCACGGCATGGGCAACATCGCCTTCGCCTGTTTCTGCGGCGCCGCTGTGGTGTGTGCCGGTGTGGCCGGGGGAGTGCTGCGAGCCCGAGGCCGCTGTCGACTCGCGGTCGTGAGTGTCCTCGCGATCGGAGGAGTGGCGACGGTCATCGACGCGGCGCCGCGGTGGGGCGACGACTTCGGCGGTCTGCTGACGATGCCGGTCTGCGTCCTCCTGCTCGCCACGCTCGTCGCGGGGATCAGGATCACGGCGAGGCGGGTAGCGGCGGTGGTGGTCGGCGTTGCGGTGCTGGCGGTGGTGGTGGCACTCGCCGACTACTCGCGGCCGCCGGACAGCCAGACTCATATCGGCCGATTCGCCGGTGAGGTCATCCACGGCGGGGCCGGCCGGACGATCTCGCGCAAGCTTTACTCGGCCGACCACTCCTTCGGCAACGTGCCGATCACCGCATCGGTCGCGCTACTCGTGCTGGCGATGGTGGTCTGGCACCGCCAAACCGGGGAGATCCTCGCCCGGGTCGCCGGCCTGCGCGAAGCCGCGATCGCCGTCGGTGCACTCGCCGTGCTCGGATCGGCGTTGAACGACTCCGGGATCGTGATCGCGCAGTTCGCGCTGATCAGTGCTTTCCTGGCCGTTGTGGGCGCAGGGCTCGCCGACCCGGGATCAGCCGGAGCGAGCCGGCGGGCGCCACTGGCGGCGCCAGCCACGTCGCAGGTCGCGTAGCGCGGCGAGTCGTTCCCGACGAAGGTCGTTCTCCTCCTCATCGGCGAGCGGCGCGAGCGGCCCGCAGATGCGGGTCAGCAGCGCATCGGCGAGGGCCGGGTTTCGGGCGAGTGCCGGCCCGTGCAGGTACGTCGCCACCACGCTGCCCTGCACTGCGCCGTCGACACCGTCCGCGCCGTTGCCGACCCCGTCGCGCACGGTCGCGAACGGACGCGCATCCGGACCGAGGGTCGTCCGCCCCCCGTGATTCTCATATCCGGTGACGAGCCCGACACCCGGCACGCTCGCATCGCCGAGCAACTCGCCGACCGCGCGCGGGCCGGTCAGCCGGTCGGTCCGGCAGTCGAGCAGCCCGACGCCGGCATGCACCCGGCCCGCTCCGTCCAGGAACGTCTCACCGAGGATCTGAAAGCCCGCGCACACGGCGAAGACCGGCGTACCGACCGCGACGGCATTCGCCAACGTGCCGTCGGACAGGCTGCGGACAGCGAGGGTCTGCGCGCTGTCCTCACCGCCGCCAAGAACGTAGATGTCGACCTGCGCCGGCACCCCTTGATCGATCCCGACCGAGACAATCTCGGCGCTGATCTCGCGCCAGCGCAGTCGCTGGGCGAGAACGGTCGCGTTCCCCCCGTCGCCGTAGGTCCCGAGGATGGTCGGAAAGAGCAGCGCGATCCGCACCGGCTCACCCGCCGAGCGATCAGGCATCGCCGACTACCCGACGGAAGGCCTGGAATGCCGTGTAGTTGGCGAGGACTTCCACCGGTCCGTCGGCGGCTGCCGCCGTGATCGCCGTGGGAAGGTCGTCGACGCGACGGTGGTCGACGTCGGCGTAGCGCAACCGGACGGCGACGTCGCGCGAGCGGTCACCGGTCGCGACGACCCGCCGCCCGCGCAGCTGCTCGAACGGCACGTCCCACAACCACGACGGGTCGCGCCCGTCCGCGGCCTTGGCGTTGACCGCGATAACCAGCCCGCGCGCGTCGGCGGGCACCATCGACAGTGCCTCGGCCCAGCCGGCGGGATTCTTCGCGAGCAGCAGCCGGGTCGCAACGCCCGCGTACGTCGTCGTGAGGTAGCGCCCTTCGACCGATCGAATCCGGGCCATCGCGGCCAGCGCGACTCCCGGATCGACCTGCCACAGCGTCGCGGCGGCCGTCGCGACAGCGGCGTTGCTGACGTTGATCTCCCCGGGGATCGACAAGGTGACCGGATGGAGGTCGCCCTGCGGGTCCACCACGTTCGTCCCGCGTACCGACCAGTCGGGGGGAGGGCGCCGCAGCCCGCAGGTACTGCTCCAGTCCGCATCAACTCGCTCGATCACACCGCCGCACTCGGGGCACACCTGCGCGTCGTTGCTCCACCGCTGGCCGGCCGCCACCCAGACGACGTGGGGGGCGCTTCGCGCGGCCCAGGTGACCAACGGGTCGTCGCAGTTCGCCACGACGGTCGGCGCATCGGGCCTCGCCAACGCATCACGCCAGATTCCGGCGAGCCGGCGTACTTCGGCGTACCGGTCGAGCTGGTCGCGACTGAGGTTGAGCAGCAGAACGGATCGGGGCCGGACGGCGTCGATCACTCGAGGCACAAACGGCTCGTCGACTTCGAGGACACCGTTGATCGCCGAACGGTCCGCGCACAACGCGGCGGTCAGGCCGGGTGGGAGGTTGGCGCCGCCCCCGTTGCTCACGACCGGGCCGAGCGTCTCTAGGGCGGCGACCAGCAGCGTCCGGGTGGTCGACTTTCCGTTCGTACCGCTGACGAGCGCGAGCGATCGACCCGTCGCCGCTCGCTCGAGGGAACTCGGGTCGAGCAGCAGGGTGACGCGACCGCCGATCGTCGTTCCGCTGCCGCGTCCTGCTCGCCGGGAGAGCCCCGATGCGAGGCTTCCCGCCGAGCGGGCGATCGCGTAACGCGGTGCCGTCACCCCTTGACGTGGGTGCGCGCGAGATAGATGAGGATCGCGTAGCACGCGAACGTGATCAACGCCACGACCGGCCAGACCACGCGGATCACCCGCGGCGGCGCCGTCGACAACGACCTGGCGACGATGGTGCCGACCACGAGCAGGACCGCGCAGAACGCGGACAGGCCGAGCACCCACTTGGTCTCGAGGCTCACGTGCAGGTTCTCCAGTCGGGGCCGGGCGGACGATGCTCTGGCAGCCTACCGAGTGGGCCGACCTGCTGGTCAGGCGGCTCGCGGACGGCGGTCCACCCCGATCGCCGTCTCCGGCATGACCTAACCTTGAGCGCGCCGGGGCACAGGCAGGATGGAAGGGATCCGGTGAAGGTTCGCCACGTCGCTGCCGCGGCCTCGCTGCTCGTCGCCGGGCTCGCGCTGTCGGGGTGCAACACCTCCTCGCTCAGCAAGCGCGAGCTCGTGGTCTACTTCGCGGCCGGCGCACCCGAGTCCGAGCACGTGGCGGCGCTGCACGCCTGCGCGCACGCGACGCCGGACGCGACTGCGGAGCCGATCGTTAAGAGTGCCCTGGTCTCCAACCAGGTCGGTGACGTGAGGTTCCGCATCGATCACACGGACGACAAGCAACTGGCGATTCTCGAGTCGTGTCTCGGGAGGCAGCCAGGTGTTCAGGGCGTGGACATCCCCGACTACACCGACTGACGCGCGACGGGCGTCAGGCCGCGCCGCGGACGATCGCGACGTCGAGGAGTCCGAGCGCGTCGAGCAGTTCCCGGGCGTCCGAGGCGTCGGTCGCGCGCTGGCAGACGGCCAGGGCCGCGGCGAAGCGCTCCTCGTCGCTGACCGGGGTCAGAGCGAAGTCGCTGAGCAAAGCCTCCCGGCGCGTTTCCGCTCCTTTGGGGGCGCGTGCGGTGCGTGTCTTTGTCGTCATGCCGGTACCCTCGCGCGCCGACCTGAGGTGGACCTGAAGACTCGCCGGACGCCAGCAGTGAGCCACATCACGCGTCACAGGCGTCACGATCTCGGCCGCCGATCGGGCGTCCCCACCGGGTCGGCAATGCGGTCGGCACCCGCTTGCCCTACGATGCCGCCACACCACGACTGAGGGGCCGCCACGACATGACGACAGTCGACGACAGCGCGATCGCTGCGAATACCGAGATTCGCGAGGGGGACTACGGAGACAAGATCGCCGTCGTCGAACCGGGTGGCGCCGAGTTCATCCCGCTCAAAGAACGCCACGGCAAGCCCACGCAGCTGTTCTGGACGTGGATGTCGCCGAACTTTGAGTTCGCCACCGTCTTCGTCGGCGTGATCTGCATCTTCTACTTCGGGCTGACCCTCGCCCAGTCGATCGCGGCGATCGTGCTCGGCACCCTCCTGGGTTCGTTGACCCAGGGCGTGCTGTCCGCACGCGGACCGGAGTACGGCGTACCGCAGATGATCCTGTCGCGGATCTCGTTCGGCTACTGGGGCAACACGCTTCCGGCGGGAATCAACGCGGTTGTGGCGGGTATCGGTTGGTTTGCGGTCAACAGCGTCTCGGGAGCTCTCGCGCTCAACACGCTTCTCCATCTCAACAAGTACGTGTGCCTGCTGATCATCGTCGCGGCCCAGATCACGATCGCGCTCTACGGGCACAACCTGGTTCACGTCTTCGAGAAGGCGGTGTTCCCGCTGCTGGCGGTCGCGTTCCTCCTCGCCGGCATCTGGACCTTCTCCAAGGGCCACTACAGCGCGCCGTCCGGTGGGGGCGGCATCGGCGGTTTCACCCTGGCGCTCGGCGCAACCTTCGGCTACGCCGCGGGATGGAACCCCTACGCCGCGGACTACACCCGGTACATGGCGCCGGACACCGACAAGGTCGCGACCGCGTGGTGGAGCGGTTTCGGGGTGGCACTGTCCTGCATCTTCCTGGAGATCGTCGGCGCGGTGTCGGCGACGATCGCGACGAACGGCGACAACCCGACCCAGGCCTTCACCTCTCCGTTCCCGACGGCGGTGCGGGATCTCGTCTTGCTGGCGATTGCGGTGGGTGCGGTCGCGGCCAACGTGCTCAACATCTACTCCGGGGCGATCTCGTTCACGACCCTCGGGATCAAGCTGCACGCTCGGTTCCGGCGGGCGATCATCGCGGCGGTGTTCGGCGTCCTTGGCCTGGTTGTGGCAATTGTCGGCATCGATCACATCGACAAGTACGAGAACTTCCTCCTGATCATCGCCTACTGGATCGGGCCGTGGCTCGCGGTGTTCTTCCTCGATCAGTTCATCAACCGTGGACATCACGGCGAGGTGCTCTACGACCACAAGTACACGAACTGGGCCGGGCCGATCGCAATGGCGGTCGGGATGGCGGTGTCCATCGGCCTGTTCGCTAACCAGTACCCCCGGTTCGTGGCCTGGGTTCCGACCCACCATCCGAAGGTCGGCGACCTGACCTTCGAGGTCGGCTTCGTCATCACCGCGGTGGTCTACTACCTCTTGGTTCTGGCCGGACTCGGCAAGCGATCGCGGGCGACGGTCACCCTTCCGGATTGAGTGCCCGTGCTGTCCGACGACGACCGTCACTGGCTCGACGTTGCGATCGCCGAAGCGCGGACCGGTCTCGACGAGGGCGGGATCCCGATCGGTGCCGCCCTCGTCGCTGACGGGGTGCTGCTGGCCGGGGGTCACAACCGCCGCGTGCAGCACGGCAGCGCGATCCACCACGGCGAAACGAACGCTTTGGAGAACGCCGGCCGACAGCCGGCGATCGTGTACCAGCGGGCGACCATGTACACCACGTTGTCGCCGTGTGACATGTGCACTGGGGCGATCCTCCTCTACGGAATACCGCGGGTGGTGATCGGCGAGAACGAGACGTTCATGGGGGCTGAGAGCCTGCTCCGCGCCCGTGGGGTGGAGGTCGTGCACGCCGACGACGACACCTGCAAGACCTTGATGCGGGAGTTCATCGCGGCCAGCCCGCAACTGTGGAACGAGGACATCGGCGAGCCGGGCTGATGTCCGCGACGAAGGGCTGAACGAATGCGGCTCACCGTTGTTGACCATCCGGTCGTCGCCGCGAAGCTCACCGCGCTTCGCAGTGTCACGACCGACAGGTCGACCTTCCGGCGGCTGGTGGACGATCTGGTGACCCTGCTTGCCTACGAGGCGACGCAGGCGGTGCCGGTGGAGCCGATCGAGGTCACCACTCCGCTGACGACGATGACCGGAGTCCGGTTGACCTCGCCGCCTCCGCTCGTCGTGCCCGTCCTTCGGGCCGGCGTCGGCATGCTCGACGGACTGACCCGGCTGTTGCCGGACGCGGAGGTGGGTTTCGCCGGGCTGGCCCGAGACGAGCGGACCGCCGAGCCCTCCTGGTACGCCGAGCGACTGCCGGACAACGCGGCGGGACGGTCGGTGTTCGTCCTCGACCCGATGCTCGCGACCGGTGGGACGCTCGTCGCGGT
The DNA here is from genome assembly GCA_035501255.1 of Mycobacteriales bacterium. Taxonomy (GTDB): domain Bacteria; phylum Actinomycetota; class Actinomycetes; order JAFAQI01; family JAFAQI01; genus JAFAZI01. The sequence goes on from DATJWM010000011.1 coordinate 54,684, forward strand.
CGTCGATGCGCTGCTCGCCCGGGGCGCCGAAGCCGTGACCTGCGTCTGCCTGCTCGCCTCGCCCGAAGGCGTGGCGCGGGTCGAGTCGGCATTCCCCGACGATCGGGTGTCGCTGGTTGTCGCGGCGGTCGACGAGCGGCTTGACGATCGGGCCTACATCATCCCCGGTCTCGGCGACGCGGGTGACCGGCTGTTCGGCAGCATCCCGCACGCGTCAACGCCCGGCACTGACACCATGGATGCGTGCGGTATCCGCTGTTCCTTGATCTGACCGGTCGCCGGGTCGTCGTTGTCGGTGGCGGCAGTGTCGCGGCTCGTCGGGTGCGCGACCTGGTCGCTGCCGGCGCGGTGGTGACGGTCGTGGCGCCGGAGGTGGACCCTAGGGTGTCGGAGCAGGCCTCGGTCCTGCGCCGCAGCTTTGTGCCTTCCGACCTTGACGACGCGTGGTTGGTCCTCGCGTGTACCGACGTCGCGGCGGTCAACCGTGAGGTGGCCGACGCCGCGGAACAGCGATCGGTGTGGTGTGTCCGGGCGGACGACGCGAGCCGGTCGAGCGCGTGGCGTCCGGCGAGCAGCCAGGTCGAGGACATCACCCTCGCCGTGAGTGCCGGTGGCGATCCGACCCGGGCGGCGGGACTGCGCGACCTGCTCGCGGCCCACGTGCGCGCGGGTGAGGTGTCCCATCGGCGGGGCCGGCGAGATGGCGGCCGGGTCGTTCTCGTCGGCGGCGGTCCGGGGAACCCGGATCTGATCACGCTGCGGGGGTACCGCGCGCTCCTCGACGCGGACGTCGTCGTCGCCGACCGTCTCGGCCCGACTCGACTCCTCGACTTGCTGCCGCCCGAGGTGACCGTCCTCGACGTGGGCAAGGCGCCCGGCAGCCACGTGGCGGCACAGGAGGCGATCAACGCCCTGCTGGTGGATCACGCTCGGCGCGGCTCTCTCGTCGTGCGCCTCAAAGGCGGCGATCCGTTCATCTTCGGTCGGGGGAGTGAAGAGGTCGAGGCCTGCCTCGCTGCCGGGGTCCCGGTTGAGGTCGTGCCCGGGCTCACCAGCCCGGTCGCCGCCGCCACCCTCGCCGGGATCCCGCTGACCGAGCGAGGCACGACCGCGCAGTTCACGGTTGTGAGCGGTCACGTGCCTCCCGGCGACCCGAGGTCGACGGTCGACTGGGCCCTGCTGGCTGCGGCGGACTCGACCATCGTGCTGATGATGGCGGTGGCAAACCTGGCGGCGATCGCGCGCGCACTGGTCGCGGGCGGTCGAGCCGACGCCACTCCGGTGGCCATCGTGACGAATGCGTCGATGGCCGACCAGCAGGTCACGATCACTGATCTTGCGGGGCTGACTGATGGTTCGACGCAGGTCCGCCCACCCGCCATCGTGATCATCGGGGAGGTTGTCCGAGCGCTCAGTCCGGCTGATGAAGGCGCTTCGCGACCTTGACCACGACCCGTCGCGGGGCAAGGCGCAGCGACTGGACGCCGACCATGTTGAGTGCACCCGGGATCACGATCGCCTTGCCCTTGATCATGGCGGCGTAAGCGGCCTCCGCGACGAACTCTGCCGACTTGACCGCAGGAGTGTGCAGGATCGCCGCGTCGTGGCTGACGTTGGACGCATCCTGGAAACCGCTCGGAACCACACCCGGGCACAGTGCGGTGGCGCTGACGCCCGTCCCCTGAAGCTCTTCGGCGAGCGCCTCGGTGAAGGACAGGACATAGGCCTTGCTCGCGTAGTAGACGCTCATGTACGGGCCTGGTTGGAAGGCGGCGGTCGACGCCACGTTGAGAACGTGTCCGTGGCGACGCTCGCACATCCCGGGGAGGAACCGTCGGGTCAGGGCGGTGAGCGCCACGACGTTGACCGCAAGCATCCGCTCGGTCTTGGCGGGGTCGGTCTCCCAGAACCGGCCGGTGTCGCCGAAGCCGGCGTTGTTCACCAGGACGTCCAGCTCAATGCCGGCCCCGTCCACCGCGTCGGCCACCAGGGCCGGCCCAGCGCCGTCGGACAGGTCGGCGGGGACAACGGTCGACTGGGCGCCGTACCGTCGCTTCAGCTCTTCGGCGAGGGCGTCGAGCTCCGCTTCACGCCGCGCCACGAGGACGAGCTCGTGACCTTCCCGGGCCAGCACCCGGGCGAGCTCGGCACCGATCCCGCTGGACGCACCGGTGACCAGGGCGGTAGGTCGATCGTTGCTCATCGGTTCCCTCCAGTGCGGACCGGGTGGGTGACCGGAGTCCCGGCGCCGGCCCCAGCCTGCCACGCTTGTCGATTTCCGCTCGACCTGCAAGATTCGACCAGAGCGGGGGTTTGATGACTGCACCATCACGGCGAGAGTCGCCCAGATCAGGCGGGCGGCGGGCGATGACGCCCGCCCAGGTCGTCGAGTTGCTCGGTGCCGTTCCGATGTTCGCTCGCCTCCCCGTCGCGCAGCGCGAGGTGATCGCCGCCGCGAGCACGTTCCGGACGGTACGGCGTGGTCAGGTTGTCGTTGCCCAAGGTGAACCGGGCGACGCCGTCTACGTGGTCGCCCGCGGGTCCCTCCTCGTGAGCCGGAGCAATCGCGGTGGCGACCGACGCGCGCTCAACGTGATCGAGGCACAAGGGTCCTTCGGCGAGCTCGCGCTGCTCGATGGGCGGCCGCGTTCCACCTCTGTCGAGACGCTCGAGGAATGCGACCTGATCGTCGTCTCGCGGGCGGAGTTCCTCGCGTTGCTCGCCCGCGACCCGCGCTTGGTCGACGGACTTCTGCGCGAGCTCGGCCGGATGATCAGGCGACTCACCGATCAGGTCGCCGACGGGTCGTTGCTCGATCTTCCCGCCCGGGTGGCGAAGACGCTGGTGCGGTTGATCGAACCGCAGATTGCGGCCGCGCCGGAGGTGTCCCCGGTCGTGTCCTTGTCGCAGGGCAAGCTGGCCGAGCTCGCGGGCGGAAGTCGTCAGAGCGTCAACGGAGCGCTCGCCACGTTGACCTCACGCCAGCTGATCCGGATCGAGGGCCGGCAGATCATTGTCGTCGACGTCGACGGTCTCTACGTGCGGGCGGGCGTGGTCGGCCCACGGAGGTAGTCGCAGCATGTTCGATGAGCGACCCGTCGGTTCGCGGGCGATGCCGAGCGACCACGGGGGCAGCCGCTCGGCATCGCGTCCGAGGGCGTCGAGGCGCCGGATCCCCCCGTTGATCTGGATTCACTCGGGCGCTGGCCCATAGGGTGCCAGGTCGAGTCGCCGTCGTCCATAGCTAGCGCGGCAAAGATGAGCAACTGCTTGCACAACGAAAGGAACGGTTGTGGCGGATCACACCTATGGCATCAGCGAGGTCGTCGGCACGAGCCCCGACAGCGTGCACCAGGCGATCAGAAACGGGGTCGCGAAGGCCTCGCAAACCGTCCGCAACCTCGACTGGTTCGAGGTCACGGCGATTCGCGGGCAGCTCGACAACGGCGAGGTCGCGCACTTCCAGGTGCAGATGAAAGTCGGCTTCCGGATCGAGTGACCGGACCGGCTCGGTGCTCGGTCGAACCGGCGGAGACGTCGCCAAACCTGTCCGGCACCTGGATCATGATGCTGGCATGACGGATTCTGAACGCGCCGACCTCCTGGACGCGCTGGCCAAGCACCGAGGCTTCATGACCCAGACGGTTCGCGACATCACCGACGAACAGGCGGCGCAGCGGACAACGGTGAGTGCCTTGTGCCTGGGTGGTCTGATCAAGCACCTCACGCGCATGGAGGAGCGCTGGGCGGGCTTCGTCGAGCGCGGCCCCGACGCCATGACCATGACCCCGGCCTCCTACGAGGCTCATGCCGCCTCCTTCCGAATGGAGCCGGGCGAGACGCTGGCGTCGATCGTCACTCGTTACGAGCAGGCGTGCCGGCGTACCGATGAGCTCCTGTCCACCCTGCCCTCGCTCGAGGAGGCCCAGCCGCTGCCCGACGCGCCCTGGTTCCCGCCCGGCGCCACCTGGACGGCGCGGCGGGTCGTCCTGCACATTCTGGCCGAGACGGCCCAGCACGCCGGGCATGCCGACATCATCCGGGAGGCTCTCGACGGGGCGAAGACGATGGGCTGACGCCAGGTTCCTCGCGCTGCTCGAGGTTCGCCTGCAGACGGTGCCGTAATCACGGCAAGGGTTGAATATGGGTTGTCATCCTTCGTGATTTGCCGGGCGTAGAACACGCAGGGAGTACCGCACAACACACGGAGCAGTGTTGAACCTGAAACGATTCGCGCTCGCCGTGGCCTTTGCGGGCGCCGCAGTGAACCTCGTCGCTTCCGGGGCAGCAATTGCGTGGTGAGTGGCATCACCTACATATCGCCGGTTAGGTGCGGAGGTTTGCGTTGCGGCGCAGGAACGCGACGGACGGGCCGTGCATGATGGCCGGCGGTTTCGGTTGGGTGAGTGACCGGCGGAGCGCGGCGTTGGTTGCTGGCTGGCACCGAAGTTGACC
>DATJWM010000012.1:0-6948 GCA_035501255.1 Mycobacteriales bacterium
CCGCAGGGTTCAGCGATCCCCGATCGCGGGTCGTGACCTGGGAGGGCGCCGGTCACTGGCTCCAGCAAGAACGCTCGGCGGAGTTCAACACGCTGCTCACCCAGTGGCTCGCCACGATCGCCGGGTAAATAACGCCGCTTCGCGATGTGCACAACTTTGGGTGGGGTCTGGAAAGTGTCGGCGGGGTGTGGCATTATCGAACATATGTTCGAGTCGATGGTGTTCGGGGTTCCCGAGGACTGGGAGCCGATCCCGGATGCGGTCCTTGACGAGCTCGGTCCGCTCCCCCTCGAACCCGGCGTCCCCGACGGAGCAGACCACCCCGACCGGCTGGTCGAGCTGTCCGCCGCCGTCGGCGGCGGCACCGCGCTGAGCGTGCTGGCCACGGTGCCGGTCGAGCTGATCTCCACCCAAGCCGCGAGCAGCGCGCTCGCCGCACTCACCGCCGTCAGCGGGCAACTCGCCGCGACCTGCGCCAGCTACACCGCGCGCCTTGCCGACGGTGAACCGTGGCGGATCACCGGCACCGACAAGGCCGCCTGCCCGGCCGCACACGAGGTCGCGCTCGCCACCAAAACCTCGGTGTACGCCGCAGACCGTGCGATCTCACTCGCCATCGATCTGGTCGGCACGCTCAAAGCCACCGGAGCCGCGCTGCGCACCGGGCAGCTCACCCCCGCCCACGCCAAAACCATCCACGGTGAGCTCGCCGGCGTCCCCGCCGACCTCGCCCGCACCATCGAAACCCGGATCCTGCCCCGCGCCGGAACCCAAACCATCGCGAACCTCACCCGCAGCCTGCGCCGCGCCCGCGCCGCGCTCGACCCCGACTGGACCACCCACGCCACCCAGGCCCGGCGCGAGGTGGTCGTGGAACACACCGCACACGCTGACGGCACCGGCAGCCTCTACGCCCACGGACCGCTGGAAGTCACCACCGCGATCTCCCACGCACTGTCTGCCGCCGCCACCCGTACCCGCGAGACCCTCGGCGGCACCACCGACGCTCGCAAACTCGCCGCCCTCCGGGACTGGGCCGAAGCAGCCATCGCAGCACCAACCACCGCCCGAACCCACCGGCGCCCGCCGGTCGTGCACATCACCATCGACCTCCCCACGCTGCTCGGCCTACGCGACCACCCCGCCGACCTCCCCGGCATCGGCCCGATCCCCGCAGCGGCCGCCCGCTGGCTCGCCGCCGACAACTCCCCGCTGCGCCGGATGATCCTCGACCCGATGGACGGGCACTGCCTGGACTACGGACGCACCACGTACCAAGTCCCGCCTGACCTCGCCGAACACCTCACCGCCGTGAACATCACCAGCGCCGCCCCCTACAGCGACATCCCCGCCACCGGCAGCGACCTCGACCACAACCCCGCCTATCACCAGCCCGGCGGAGCCACCAATCGGGCCACCGTCACCCCCCTCGACCGACGCTGGCACATCGCCCGCCACCACGGCTGGACCTACACCAAGAACCCCGACACCAACGTCATTACCTGGACCAGCCCCACCGGACACACCCTCGACGTCCACCCCTACGACTACCGCGCCGGACCCTAATGGGACTGACCGAAGAAGAAGCCCGCGGCGTTGTCATACAGCCAGGCCCGGCGTACCTCGTCGGGGAGGTCGAGCGCGGCCGCCTCGGCCAGGCAGCGCTCAACCGGAAGGACCGGGTAGTCCGAGGCGAACATGACCTTGTCCTTGCCGCGGGTCGCCATGAAGTGCAGCAGCGAGGGCGGCAGGCGTTTGGGCGACCAGGCGGAGGTCATCAGACGCAGGTTGCGGTACTTCAGCATCAGCCGGATCGCGACGTCCCACCACGGATCCGCACCGTGGATCATCACCAGCCGCAACTCGGGGAAGCGGATGCAGACCCGGTCGAGATGGATCGGATGCTGAACCTCGGCCGGCAACGGCGGTCCGGGGATCCCGGTGTTGACGCACAGCGGCAGATCCAGCTCGCAGCACTTGGTGTAGAGCGGGTAGTAGACGGCATCGCTCGGCGGATACATGCCGTCGCCCCAAAAGCTCGGACCGACGGTGGCGTAGGACACCGGGTGGTTGCGAACGAAGTGCTCGAGATCGCTCAACGCCTTCATCGGGCGAAGCAGGTTCAGGCCACCGACGCTAAGGGAGAAACGATCGGGACGCTTCTCGACAAACTCCAGGGCGCGGCCGTCGGTGGCGCCGGCGCGACCGATCAGGATGGCGCGTTCGACGCCGTTCGCATCCATGGTGTCGATCAGCTCGGAGAGCTCCGGGCTGGAGAAGAACGAGTCACCCGCTTTGAAGTAGTCCTCCTTGACCCGCACCATCCACTCGGGCTGCTTGCGGTCGGCGAAGTCGACGTTGACGAGGCAGTCGATCGCTGTGGTCATCGCGGCGTAACTCCCGGTGTTGGCGGACGGGTGGGCAGGGTGGTGCCGTCACGGAGCAGCCGCTCCTGCAACGCCGGCTTGTCGACCTTCGACGAGGCGTTGAGAGGTACGTCGTCCGGCGAGCCGATCACCAGCCACCGGGTCGGAACCTTGAAGGCGCTGAGCCGTTGGGCCACGTCCGCCGCGACGTCAGCCGCCGATCGATCGCCCACCACGAGGGCCGCGATCGCGCTCCCGTCCGGGGTCGAGACATCGGTGACGTGCGCCTGTCGCACACCGTCGACCGCGCGCAGAGCCGCCTCCACCTCACTCGGATAAACCGTCGCGCCCTTCACCTTGACCATGTCGTCGAGCCGACCGTGAAACCAGAGGTAGCCGTCGGCGTCGAGGGCGCCGAGATCACCGGTCGGATAGAACCCGTCCACATCGAACGTGGCCTCGCGCAGCCGACCCTTGATCGCCCGCATCACCCGCGGGCCTCGAAGGCGGATCTCCCCTGGTACGCCCGGAGGTTGCTCGCCGCCCCGCTCGGGATCGACGATCCGCACCTCGATGCCGTCGAACGGGCGCCCGCAGCTGCCGTACTTGTCGGCCGGAAGGTCACTGTCGAGGCGGGCGCCGCAGTACGGACCGGCGGTCTCGGTCATGCCGAACAGGTTCGCCCGCGCACCCGGAGTGGGTCGGCGCGAGGGCGGAAGAACCGCCGGGAGGCTGCCATCGCGAAGGCACGAGAGGTCGGTGGTCGCGAAGCAGGGGTGGGCGGCGAGGCGGGCGGCCTGGTCGGGCCAGCCGCGAAACAGCGTGACCCGCTCCCGAGCGAGCAGTGCGAGCGTCGCCTCGGGCTCGGGGATCGCCTCGGTGATCAAGGTCGCGCCGGCGACCAGGACGGAGAGCAGCCCGCCGTTGAACCCGCCCGTCCAGAACAACGGCATCGGGATGTAGAGCCGCTCGTCCGGACCGATGCACCGCGCGCTCAGGCCGCACGCGGTCGCGAGCAACGCGCCACCGTGGGTGTGCACAACACCCTTCGGGGCGCCGCGACTTCCCGAGCTGAACATGACGACGAGGTCGTCCGCAGGACGGACCGCAGCCTCGAGACCGTCGAGAAGGTCGGCCGCCACTGATCCGAGGGGTACGTCGTCAAGCGCCCACACATGACGAACCTGCGGGCGGGCGGCAGCCACCTGGGTGACCTCGTCAAGGAGGGCCCGGCCGCGGAACTCGCGCGCGACGAGGAGATGCGTGACGTCGGCAACGTCCAGCGATGACGCGAGTTCGGGAGGGCGGAGCAGGGTGCTCAGTGGCACGAGAACCCCGCCGATCCGCATGACCGCCGTCGCCGCGATCGCCCATTCGACCCCGTTGGGCGCCATCAGGGCGACCCGGGAGGACTTGCCGATCCCGTTCGCGACGAACGCGCCGGCAAGCGCTCGGCTGCGGTCGTCCAGCGCGGCGTGGGTGAGGGAGTCCTCGACGGTGACGACCGCGTGCTTCGAACCCACCGCGGCGCGATTGCGCGCCAGCAGCGCCGGTACCGTGCGGGCGTCAGTCGGCACCGAACATCGCCTTCAACGCCCGCGCGTCGAGCTTGCCGCTGGACAGCATCGGCACCTCGTCGTCGCGGAGGAACAGCACCCGCTGCGGCACCTTGTAGGCCGACAGCTGTCGGCGTAGGTCGGCACGCAACTGGTCCTCCTCGGGCAGATCGCCGCCGTTGACCGGAACCCGGACCGCCGCCGCGACGAGCTCGCCCCGGGCGGCATCGGGCACGCCGACGACGTGGGCGGTCAACCCGGTGACCGCGAGGATGGCCGCCTCCACCTCGCGCGGCGAGACGTTCGCACCGGAGGTCTTGATCATGTCGCCCAATCGGCCGGTGAAGTAATACAAGCCGTCCGCGTCGACGGAGAACAGGTCGCCGGTGCGATACCACCCGTCGGGCTCGAACGTCTCCTCGCGTTCCTTGCCGTAGTAGCCCTCCATCAGGAACGGCCCGCGCAACCACAGCTCGCCGACCTCGCCGGGCTCACACCGATGCCGGTCCTCCGGATCGACGATCATCGCCTCGAAGCCCGGGGCCGGCGAGCCGAACGACCCGCGACGGTGCTCCGGCTGGTCCGTCTCGTCCGCGCTCAGCAGGCAGACGCTTCCGGTCTCGGTCATCCCGAGCATGTTGTGCCGCAACTCGGGATCCCGGGGGGCCACATCCGGCGGCAGGATCGGCCACAGGTTCCCGCGCCGGATCGAGCCCAGGTCGCGAACCGCGAACGACGGGTCCTCCGGCAGGTGGGCGACGGTCTGCGCAAACCCGTTCACCAGCGTCGGTCGGGTCCGCTCGATGACGTCGAGAACGTCGGACGCCTCGCGCGCGTTGGAACAGACGAGCGTGGCCCCGGCGACGAGCGTGCCGAGCAGGCTGAACGCGAACCCGCCGATCCAGAAGAACGGCGAGTTCGAGAACATCACCTCCTCCGCGGTGTAGCTGCGGATCCGATTGAGATTGTCCATGTGCCGGATCAGCGGCCCGTGCTGGTGAATGACACCTTTCGGCGCACTTGTCGATCCGGACGTGTGCACGATGACCATTCGGTCGGCCGGGCACACACCCGCCTCGGCCGCGCCGAGCAAGTCCGGGTCGGTGCCGTGAGCGCTCACCGCCGCGACGGTGGGAGGGGCGTCACCGGTGAAGGCCAGGAGCCGCAAGGCGGGAGCGTCGGGCACGAACAACGGTTGAGGAGCATCGAGAGCGAGCCCGTCGATCGCCTCCACCAGGACGGCGGCGAAGTCCCGGCCGCGGTAAGCGTCCACCGCGAGCAACGCCTCGATGTCCGCGCTGCGCAGCAACCCGCGGATCTCCGGCGCGGTCGAGAAGGTCGACAGCGGCACCGTGACCGCACCGATCCGGGCGGCCGCGAGCCAGCCGACGACGAAGTCGGCGCCGTTGGGCATCAGCAACCCGACGTGGGCACCTTTGCCGATCCCCCGGGCGAGCAGGCCCCGGGCGAGATCGGCCGAGCGCCGGTCGGCGTCGGCGTAGGTGAGCGTTTCCTCGTCACAGACGAGCAGCGGCCGCTCAGCGGCCGTATCCACCCGGACCGCGAGCAGCGCGGGCACGGTCAGCGGGAGCAGGTCGGACGTCACGAGCCCGGCCGTCGCGGTGACACCTCGGGCAGCGCGGAACGCTCGCCGCGCACCGCACGCGCCGACGCCGCGCACAGCTCCTCGTCGGCGTGCACCAGCCGCGCCCTCGAGACGATCCACCGATCCTCTTCCGCACGATCGACCTCGAAGTGAAGCGGTACGCCGATCGGCGTCGGTCGCCGGTACTCGACCGTCAGGCTCGCGGTCTTCCCCGAGACTCCGAGGTCGCAGTTGTGGTGCTGGATCACACAGTCGAAGAAGGTGGCGAGCACGCCGCCGTGGACCAGACCGGGCGGTCCCTCGAACACCAGCGGAAACTCGACCGTGCCGGACGCCCGGTCACCGGCGACCGCGATCGAGTAGGTCGGGAACGCCGGGTTGAACGCGCCGACGTCCCGGGAGTGATCGAGGTAGACCCGTTGCCCCGACGACGCCGCCGGGCCGACTCGTGGTCTCGGGTCGGAAGGCGCCACTGCGGCGAGGTCCGCCTCGGCGCTCCGCAGGTCGGCGACCAGCCGGTCGAGCGCGGGCTGGGCCTCCTCCACCGCGAGCGCGAGGCCGGCCACCCGGCGCAACAGGTCGGCAAGCTCGATCGTCTGCGCGAGCGGCTCGACCCCGAACGTCCACGGCTCGCTCATTTCGGCATCCCGAGAACCCGCTCGGCGATCAAGGTGCGCTGGATCTGTGAGGTGCCGGCAGCGATCGTGTACTGCAACGACCACAGATAGGTGCGCACGGCCTCGACAGAGCGCGCGTCGACCCCGCCGACCGCGGCCATGCCCAGCACCCGCACGGTCAGCTCGGACAACTCCTGCGCCAACTCGCTGAACCGCAGCTTCACCGCGGAACCGGTCGGCGCGGGCAGGCCGGTGGCCTCGGACTCGGCGATCCCGCGCTGCGTCATTCGCCACAGACCATCGATGCTCGCCGACAGCCGGCCGACCTGCGCACGCAGCGCGTTGTCCTCCCAACGCCCCCCGGGCAAGGTCCGGGCGAGCCGCACGAGATCCTGCAACTGCGAGCGCAACGTGATGATGTGCTGCGCGAACGCGGTCCCCCGCTCGAACCGAAGCGTGACGTTCGTGACCCGCCACCCGTCGTTCTCGGCACCGACCCGGTCCGTGATCGGCACCCGGGCATCGGTGAGAAAAACCTCGCAGAAGTGCGCCTCGCCGTCGATCGTGCGCATCGGTCGGACCTCGACGCCCGGCTGGTGCATGTCAAGGATCAGCCAGGTGATGCCCTTGTGCTTCGGGGCGTCGGGGTCGGTGCGCACGAGCAGCTCGCAGTAGTCCGCGACGTGCGCCCGGGTGCTCCAGATCTTCTGTCCGTTGATCACGTACTCCTCGCCGCGACGCTCCGCCCGGGTGCGCAAGGAGGCCAGGTCGGAGCCGGCCTGGGGTTCGGAAAAGCCTTGGCA
>DATJWM010000013.1:0-26369 GCA_035501255.1 Mycobacteriales bacterium
GACCTCCTTGCAATCGCTGGCGCGCGAGCTGTTGTGCGCTCTCCGGTGGGCTTCTTGATCTCCTTCGGCAGGTCGAGCGTCAGTGTTGAGCCGATCGGCGCAATCGGCGCGAATTACCTACGTGCTGTCGGTACGCGTACTTGAGCGTGTGGTCGCCCCGCTGCTGCGGTGCGGTCCGGTGCGGGTCGTGTCACCATGGCCACATGCCTTCAGCGACCTTGATCACGGTCGCCCCGACTGGTGCCGAATCGGCCAAATCGGACGCGCCGGCGCTACCGGTCACCATCGAGGAGTTGGTGGCCACCGCGAAGGCCTGCGAAGCGGTCGGGGCCGCGGTGGTCCACGTTCACGTTCGGGACGACGCGGGTGCGCCGACGCTCGATCTCGGGCGGGTGTCGGCGGCCATTTCGGGGCTGCGGGAGGCCACCGACTGTGTGGTTCAGGTCTCGACCGGCGGGGCGGTGACCGACAGTGAGGCCGACCGGCTGCGGGTGCTCGACGCTGCCCCGGACTCCGGGAGCCTCACGTGCGGCACGATCAACTTCGGCGACGAGGTGTTCCTGAACCGCTGGCCGTTCATGGAGGCGCTCTACCTCGCGATGCGCGAACGCGAGATCGTGCCAGAGTTCGAGATCTTCGACCTTGGCCAGATCGCGTCGATGAACCGGCTGCTCGACCGTCACGGCGCCCCGTTCGGCGGCCATGTGCACGCCGATCTGGTGATGGGGGTGCCGGGAGGCATGCCCGGCACGCTCGAGGCGCTCGCGGCGTGCGTCGCGGCGTTGCCGAACGAGGCGAGCTGGTCCGCGACCGGCGTCGGTCGCTCGACCCTTCCGGTCGCGCTGGGCGCTCTGGCGGCGGGCGGTCACCTGCGGGTCGGGATGGAGGACACCCTGACCTTCGCGCCCGGCCGACCGGTGCGCGACAACGCCGAACTCGTGGAGCGCGCTGCGGATCTGGCTAGGCTGGCCGCGCGCCCCCCCATGACCGCGGACGACGCGCGCGCCATGCTGGGGATCAAGGACCGACGCAGGACCCCGACGCAGACGAAGGCGAAGGCATGACATTTCCCGGTGGTCACCGCCGAATTGACCGCGTACTCGCGGAGGGATTTCTCGACCGGCTGAGCGAGATGCCGATCGAGGAGGTACGCGAGATGCGAGCCGATGCCGAGCAGGAGGAGGTCGACCTGTCCTACCTTCGCCGCCTTCTCCAGGGCCGGATCGACATCATGCGCGCCGAGATTGCCCGGCGCGCGGGTGATGGCTCCCAGTCCTTGCTCGATCTCCTGCCCTCGATCCTTGCTGACGACGGCGGGCAGAGTCCGCCGCGCGGGCTGGGTCGGCACGCCACCGTCGAGCCGTCCCGCGCAGACTCCCATCGCCGGTACGTCGAGTCGCTCGTTGCCGACACCGACCTGTCCGATCTCGCCGCGCACGACGACGCCAAGCTCGCCCACCTTCTCGAGGTGCTCGAGCGCGAGGAAGGGATCGTGTCGGCGAACCGTCGCGCGGTTCAGGAGGTCATGGACCGGTGCACGGCGGAGATCGCCCAGCGTTACAAGGACGGCGGGGCCAGCGTCGAGGAGCTGCTACCCACCGAGAGCTCCTGACCGGCCGCGATCGGCCGCCCGGCCGGGTGTGCTTGCTGACTGCTTGCAATAGTTAGCGCCCGGGTCTAAGGTGGCGGCGTGGCAAAGATCGACGTCCGCAACCTCGGGGATTACATCCGCGATCAGCGCTCGTCGGCCCAGATCTCGTTGCGCCAACTCGCCCGCCAGGCGGGCGTGTCCAACCCCTATCTCAGCCAGATCGAGCGGGGTCTGCGCAAGCCCAGCGCCGAGATCCTCCAGCAGATCGCGAAGGCCCTGCGGATCTCCGCGGAGGCGCTCTACGTGCAGGCCGGGATCCTCGAAGAGCGCTACGGCGACAGTGACGTGCCGGCGGCGATCCTCGCCGATGCGCATCTCGCCGAGCGGCAAAAGCAGGTGCTCCTCGAGTTGTACGAGGCGTACCGACGAGAGGCTGCCGCGTCGGCGTCGGCGTCGGGCGAGAGCCGGCCGTCCTCGCCCGATAAGGCTGCCGACGACGGGCAGGCGGCGCCCGACGTGGCCGGGCGGTCCGCCGCCGGCACCTCGCGTCCCCGTGCGCCGCGGCGCGCGAAGGCGGCGCGCCCAGCAACGAAGCGGTCACCGGCCGAGGCCGCACCCGAGCCCGTGAACGGCGCTCGCCACCAGTCCTAACCAGCGGAACACCACCCTCGCTATGGAGGTCCACATGCCAGCGTTTCCCTCGATCGAGAAGCCGTTCTACGCGATCGCCGGTGCCGGCGGCGCGGCCGTCGAGCGGGTCCGGGCCCGGGTCGTCACCCTGCCTGACAGCCTCAAGGAGGGCGGTGCCCAGGTCGCCTCGCGCAGCATCGATCTCACCGCGAAGGCCCAGACCCAGGTCGTCGGTCTGAGCAAGCACGCCGGCGCGATCACCGTGACCGTCCGCAAGCAAGTCGAGGTGCTCCCCGGTGAGTTGCGCCGCCACCTCGACGGCCTCAACACCAAGGCGAGCGGGGCCTACGACGGCCTGGCGGCTCGCGGCGCGACCGCGGTCGCCGGCCTGCGCGGAGATTCGGTGTCGCTGCCCGACGCCGAGGTCGCCGACGTACCGGAGGCCCTGGAGACCGACCTCCCGGACGCGACGGACGACGACATCCCCGACGCCGCTGCCGAATAGCCCTGCCCGCTCCGGCGCCCGGGTGCGCCCGACGATCCTGACCCGCGCCCGCGTGTCGACCCGCACTATGGAGTGGTGAGCGAGCCGGCGTCCCCGCCTCCGGACCCGCGCCGTGCCGACCCGAGGCGCGGCGAGTTCTGGCAGGCGCCGGGCGCGCCCGCGCTCGACCGACCGGCGCCACCCCGCGAGCCGCATCCCCTGACTGCGCGGCTCCGGCAGTTCCTCGCCCCGCTGGCCGCACTCGCAGCGTTGCTCGCGAAGTTCGGTCTGGTCCTGATCAAGTTCAAGTCGGTCGTGTTCGCCGGCACGATCGCGATCTCACTGCTTGCCTATGCACAGTTGTGGGGCTGGCAGTTTGCGCTCGGGTTCGTGCTGCTGATCCTGGTTCACGAACTCGGCCACGTCATCGCGCTTCGGGTCCGCGGCATCCGGGCGAGCGCGCTCGTTTTCGTGCCGCTGTTGGGTGCGTTCACCGCCTGGAAGGATCAGCCGCGGTCGGCCTACGAGCACGCCGAGACCGCCCTCGCCGGACCGCTCGCCGGATCACTCGGCGCCCTTGCGGTCGGCTACGTCGGGCACACCAGACACTCGTCGTTCTTGCTGAGCCTGGCGTTCACCGGGCTGCTGATCAACCTGATCAACCTCGTGCCGATCCCCGCGCTACCCCTCGACGGCGGCAAGGTGGCCGGCCTTCTGCACCCCTCGATCTGGTTGTTCGGAACCGCCGGTCTCGTTGCCTACGAGCTCTACCGGCCGAGCGCGGTCATTGCGATCCTGGCGATCCTCGCGGTGGCCCAGCTGTTCCAACGACTCCGCGACCGCGACGGCACCTACGCGCGGGCGGCCGCCGAGACCGACGCCGTCCTCCGGGCGCGGATCTCGACGACGTACCTCGTGCTCGTCCTCGCGATCGTGGTCGGGATGCACGCGACCTTCGTGCCTCGCCAACTCTCCTAGAGCTTCGGAGCCGGCGCGGTGCGGCCGTCGAGCCAGTGGCCGCCGAACCACATCAGCTCGTCGCAGAGCAGTTCGATACCGATGCCGTCCGGGTCGCGCAGATAGATCGACTCGGGAATGCCGCGTTGTGGCCCGTCGTAAGGGATGCCGCGCTCGTCGAGCCGGGAGCGCAGCATCGCGTGCACGTCCGGGGGGACCGCGATCGCGACGTGCTGGACGCCGCCGAACCCTTCCGGTGAGGGTTCGAGCCCGAGCCCGGGGAAGTCGAAGAAGCCGAGCAGGGTGTCGTTGCCGAGGTCGAAGAAGAAGTGCGTCGATCCGGGGTAGTCGCGGTTCTCGACGATCTCGATGCACGGGAAGCCGAGCAGGTCCTGGTAGAACGCGATCGTCTGTTCGACGTCGCTGCAGATGAGGGCGGCGTGATGGATGCCGCGTCCGCTCGTCGGCGGTCGCTCGCCCGGCGGCCGCACGTACCTGCGCCGCAGCTCCGCCCGTCGTGCCTCGAGCCGGGCCTGTTCGCGCGTATCCGGTGGGGTCACGCCTCCAGCCTGCCACTAACCTGCCGTTGCGTGAGCGTGCTGATGGTGTCCGGAGTCGACGTCTGGTTCGCCGACGGACCGCACGTCCTTCACGACATCACCCTCACGGTCGAGGCCGGTGAGCACTGGGCGCTTCTCGGCCCGAACGGTGCCGGCAAGTCGACCCTGCTCGCGATCGCCGGCGCCCAACGGTTCCCGTCCGCGGGCGTGGTCGACATCCTCGGGCGCCGGCTCGGTCGGGTCGATGTCCGTGAACTGCGGCGATCGATCGGCACCGTCGACGTCCGGTTGCGTGTGCCCGGTGAGCTGTCGGTCGCCCAGTACGTCGAGACCGGCGCGACCCAGACCGTGCAGCTGCTCCGGAGAGCCTCCGGGGAGGTGCTGGCTCGGTGCCGGGCGCTGATCGCACAGTTCGGGCTCGACTCGCTCGCCGATCGGCCGATCGCGGTGTGTTCCCAGGGGGAGCGCGCTCGGGCCAGGCTGGCCAGGGCCCTCGTCGCGGGACCGTCGCTGCTCCTGCTCGATGAGCCGGCCGCCGGCCTGGACCTTCCCGGCCGGGCCGATCTGCTGGCGGCGTTGGAAAGCGCGGCGCGGGCCGCGCCGTCGCTCGCGAGCATCACGGTGGCCCACCACCTCGAGGAGCTGCCGGCGACGACCACGCACGTTGCGCTGGTGCGAGCAGGTCGACTCGTTGCCCACGGTGGCATCGGGTTGCTCGGTGACTCCGCCGCGCTCAGTTCCTGCTTCGGCCGCTCGGTGCGTGCGTTCGAGGTCGATGGCCGGTGGTTCGCGATCGCGCTCTGACCCGTCCGCCGGGGTTCAACCGACGTCGGCTCAGCTCGCGAGCATGATCCCGACGAACAGGGCGGCGAGGGCGAACACAGCGGTCGCGGCGCCCCACGCCGCCGTCGCTGCCTTCGTGGTCGCCTTCCCGTGAAGGTATGCGGCGAGTCCGGACAGGGCCACGATCACGAGCTTGAGCATGAGCGTGTTGCGGAACTGGGAGTCGTTCTTCATCTGCTCGTGGTCGGCAGCGACGTTCCAGATCCCGGTGAGGATGAGGATGCCGAAGGCAGGCCAGGCGATCCGGGCGAACTGGTTCGCGACCGCCTTGGGGGCATCCACCCCGATCTTGCGGAGCACGGGGACCAGTCCGGCGAGGGTGATCTGGCCGCCGACCCACACGGTCGCTGCGAGCACGTGCAGGAAGAGGCGGAAGTCCTCGAGGGTGACTGGGAGCACGCCTCGAGCCTGCCAGACGGCTCAGCCGGACAGATCCGCGGCCAGCGTGTTGTCCCACACCGGCGTCTCGAGCAGTGCGGGCAGGTGCTGGCCGTCCCGGGTAACCGTGATGTCGGTGCACGCGGCCTCGGTCGCAACCCAGGTGTGCGACTTCCCGGTGAAGGTGACGATCTTCTCCGGGCCGCCCGCGATGTCGCATCGCACGGACCCAGCCGGAACGACGTGCAGCCGATCGAAGATTCGGACCAGGTGTCGCGCCTTCGCGCCGTGGACGGTCACGGTCTGATCGTCGCCGGACGGCGGGCCGGGGCGGGATTCGATCGTCGCGTCGTGCACGGAGTGCGGAATGTGCTCGGCCGCCGGGCGTCCGGAGCCTTCGTCCACCCGGCGTGCGGCGAGCGGCGCCGCGCGCCGGGGGTGCAGGATCTGAGCGACGTCCTGGGCGTACCAGTCGTCGGCCACGAGGGTGTCGACCCGCTCGCCGTCACGCTTCAGCGTGATCGCGTGGCAGGGAGCCTCGTTGAGGACCCAGCGGTGTCCGCCGGAGCGCAACGCGAGAATCGTCCGCCGGCCGTTCGCGTTGACGCACGGGTAGTAGTTCGCTGGGACGCTTGCCATCTGATCGATGTCTGCTGCGAACTGGTCGTTCCAGCGGTTGCCGGGCACGATTCGGCGCTCGCGACCGTCGGCGGGGCGATCCCGGCGGATCAAGCGCAGGTCGTGAATTGTGTGCAGCCTTTCCCTCCTCGGGAGCGCGGAGAGGCCGAGCGCGGCCTCGAGGGCACTGTCGAACGCATCCGAGGCCTCCAGGGCGGGCAGGGCCACCCCGTCGCGGGTCACGGTGACGAACCCGCATGAGCCCGCGGTCGCCTTCCAACGATCCTCGCCTGAGCGGAAGGTCACCGACCTCGTCGTGCCGAAGTCGACCGGACAGTTGATCGGTCCGAGATCGGGGGCGACGTCCATGGCGTTGAACGCGCTGACCAGCGCGTCAACCTGGCTGTCCGATGCGGTCCGGGCGAGGGGCTTGGTCGCGTCGATCCCGACGACGTAGGAGACGGTTGCCGTCGTACCGGTCGTCGGCACGGCCTCCTTGGCTGGTCGCGGTGGATAGGCCAGCGCTACGGCGAACCACCCGATGTCGGTCCGGTGGGCTCGCTGCGAAACTTCGAACACCAACTGTGCGTAGGCGATGTCCGATGGCACGGACGTCGGGGTGTAGGCGTACCAGGACACCCCCCAACGACCCTCGCTGGCGTCCCCCTCCTCGGAGGGTTGTGAAAAGCCCGCGGGCGTGGGCATCTGGTTGACCACCTTGGGGGACGACTCGTCCGCCGTCCAGTACTGCTTGCGGATCACCAGACTGGAGCTGGCCGGGACGCCGAAGGGATGTTTGATCGAGCTGTCCGGGGCTTTGGACACGGAGGTCTCAGCAGGGATCGTCGGCACCGCAGCGAGCATCGTCTCGGCCTCGGCGACGGCCGCGTCGTGGGTCGCGTCGACCGGAGCCTTCGCGTTCACGCCGGCCATCGGGACCAGGACCGCGAGGCTGGTCGCCGCGACGACCAGCCCGCGACGTGCCCGCGACCCTCGGTGACGTCTCATCCCCACGATGGTCCTCCGTCCCGGACGGCAGCGAAAGTCGCCGGCCGCTTGCTGCTTCGACGCGGCCGGTCCGGGGCCGGTTCCCTCCCGGGCTCCTCGGCGTTGGCGCGCCAGTAACCTGACCCCGTGGGCACGCTTCGGCTCGACCTCGACGACGCAACGCTGCGCGATTGGGACGCAGTCGTGCTCCACTCCGACGCCGAGGGCATCGTGCTGGACCGGTCGGCGTTCTACCCCGGCGGCGGCGGGCAGCCGCCGGACACCGGCGTACTCCTCTGGGGTGGTGTGCAGACGCGGATCGCGGGATCGCGCAAGACGGCGGACGACATCTACCTCGTGCCCGCCGAGGGCGACCCCGTGCCGCCTGCGGGCACCGCCGTTCGCGGCGCGGTCGACGACGATCGGCGGACGGCGCTGATGCGGACCCACTCGGCGTTGCATCTGTTGTCGGGCGTCGTGTTCCGCGACTTCGGCGCGCTCGTGTCCGGCGGCAACATGGAACCGCTCGAGGCGCGGATGGACTTCAACCTCACCGAGGTGCCGGACGGTTTCCGCGAGGCGGTCGGCGCCGCCTGCGCAGTGGAGATCGCCGCCGACCGGCGGATCGACGTCAAGGTCCTGCCGCGCGACGAAGCGTTTGCGATCCCCGACATCATCCGGACGGCGACCAACCTCTTGCCGCCGGATCTCACCGAGGTGCGGATCGTCGACATCGTCGGTCTGGACACCCAGGCTGACGGCGGCACGCATGTCGCCTCGACGAGTCAGATCGGGGCCATGGAGATCGTCAAGATCGAAAACAAGGGCAAGGGATTCCGCCGGCTGCGGGTGCGGCTGCCGCAGTGACCGGACCCATCGCGCCTCGCTACGGCGAGTCCACCCTCGCCGACGTGATGCCCTCGGTGCTCGCCGCTCTCGAGGTGGGTACGGACAACCGGTTGGGACTCGCCCCGACCCAGCGCGCGGTCGTGATGCTCATCGACGGGATGGGTCTGGTCGGGCTGCGCACGCACGCCTCGGCTGCGCCGTACCTGTCGTCGTTGACCTGCGCCGAGCTCACTGCGGGGTTCCCGTCGACGACCGTGACCTCCCTCGCCTCGCTGTCCACGGGGGTACCGGCGGGACAGCACGCGCTGACCGGGTACACGTCGTACGTCGAGGAGGTCGACGCTGCGGTCAACTGGCTGGCGTGGAAGGCGGTCGGTACGTCCGACGACCTGCGAGACCGGCTGGTCCCGGAGGTTGTGCAGCCGGAGCCGACGGCGTGGGAGCGCGCCGCCGATGCGGGCGTGTCGGTGGCGATCGTGAGCGGCCGCCAGTTCGAGGGGAGCGGCCTGACCCGGGCCGTCTTCCGCGGCGCGGGTTTTGCAGGAACGATCACCCCCGGCGACGAGGCCGCGGTCGCCGCCGAGCTGGTCGACCGGGGGCACCGCTCGCTGGTGTACGCCTACGCCTCGGAGCTCGACCTGATCGGACACGTGCGCGGCCCGGACAGCGACGCCTGGGCGGCACAGCTCACGCTGATCGACCGTCAGGTCGAGGCGCTCGCGGCCCGGCTTCCCGCGGGGACGACGTTGGTCGTTACGGCCGACCACGGTATGGCGACGATGGTGGCGGAGGAGACGGTGGACGCCGACGCCGAGGGCTCACCGCTGCGCGTCGGTGTGCGGGCGATCGCCGGCGAGCCGCGGATGCGGCACGTCCACGCGCAACCCGGCGCCGCCCGCGACGTGCTCGAGACCTGGCGCTCGGTGCTCGGCGAGCGTGCGTGGGTCCTCACCGGCGACGAGGCGGTGCAGGCCGGGCTGTTCGGCCCGGTGGTCACCCCGCTCGCCCGGCAACGGATCGGGGACGTGCTCGCGATCGCCCGCGGCGGCCTCGGCGTCGTCCAGCGTCGACGCGAGTCGCTCACCTCGAACCTGATCGGCCATCACGGTGCACTCACCGACGAGGAGCTGCTCGTGCCGCTCCTGACGACGACGCTCCCCTAACGGCGTGACGCCGTTTCGCTCTGGCCTTAACGGCGTGACGCTGTTTCGCTCTGGCCGTAACGGCGTGACGCCGTTGTGCTCTGGCCGTAACAGCGTGACGCCGTTGTGCTGGGGTGGCTAGAAGCGCATCGCGGTGGTCCAGCGCTCGAGCAGGTCGGTGTCGCCGTCCACCTCGACCACCGACCATGGGGTGCGCCCGTACACCGCCTTTACTAGCGCGCTCGTCGTACCCCGCGCCGTGACATCGGGACTGGACGGCCGGTCGGTGCGGATGACTCCGCCCGGGGTGAGCTCGAGACTCCAGACGTCGCTGTCCGACGACGCGAGCACGACCGTTCCTTCCGGGCCGTCGACGGCGTCCCGGTGATAGACCCGGGGGGCGAGAACGTCGATGACCTCGTCGATCTCGTCCGGGGCGAGATCCGGGTCGATCGGCTGGAGGATCCCGTGTGCCGCCTCGGCGTCGAAGCGGTGGATCGAGGACTCGTGCGCCATTCGCCGCGCCCAAAACCGCGCGCCGTCGGCTTGATCGAACACCCACGACCACACCGGCGTGTCGGGTTCGCAGCCGGAGAGCGCCGCGACGAGTGCGTCGAGCGTGCCGCTGAGTACGTCGATCGGGTCTCCGTCGGGCAGATCCGGCAGGGTCTCGGGGCGCTCCTGCACGCGGTTGGCAACGAAGTAACCGGCCCGGGCGTAGACGAACGCGACGTGACCGACCAGCGCCGCGAGGTCCCAGTCCCCACAGGTCGTGACCGGTACGTCGAGACCCAGCCGGGCTGCGCTGAGCAGCCCTTCTCCTTCGCGCCGGATCGCCGCGACGAGTTCGGCGTACGGCGGGGTGGTCACTCGATGCCTGCGGTGAGGTCGAGGTCCTCGGGTGGCGTGGATGGCGTCACCCAGTGCAGCCAGGGTTTCTTCCACACGTC
Source organism: Mycobacteriales bacterium (assembly GCA_035501255.1). Classification (GTDB taxonomy): domain Bacteria; phylum Actinomycetota; class Actinomycetes; order JAFAQI01; family JAFAQI01; genus JAFAZI01. The sequence goes on from DATJWM010000013.1 coordinate 9,990, forward strand.
GTGGTAGTGGTTCGCGCGGTCGACGAACGCCTGGTACGTCGTCTCGAAGGCGTCCGGATCGCGGTCGCGCAGCGCCTCGCGCAGCGGCATGCAGTCTTCGTCGATGTAGGCGGCCATGTCCGCGGCGTACTTCGGTCGGCTTGTCGCGCAGAGCCGCAGCTGCTTGATCACCGAGGTGAAGTAGTACTCGGCCAGCTTCCAGTTGCCGGCTTTGCCGGCGTAGTACAGGCGATGGCAGCGCTGGCCGATCTCGGCCATCAGCCGGTCCATCCCGGGCTGCATGAGCGCGAGCTCGTCGATGGTGAGCTCGCGCTTGCCGTTGTGAACGGCATGGGTGTGATCGACCACGACGGGTCGGGTTTCGGGTTCAGTCACCGGTCGTACTCCTGAGAACTTTGTGGGCCGCGGCCTGCGCACGCGGGCGGACGACGAGCAGGTCGACGTTGACGTTCCACGGCCTCGTGGCTGCCCAGGCGATGCAGTCGGCGACGTCGTCCGCCGACAGCGGACCGGGTACGCCGGCATAGACAGCATCCGCCTTCGCCCGGTCACCGCCCAAGCGATTAAACGAGAACTCCTCCGTCGCCACCATGCCGGGGGCGACCTCGACGACCCGGATCGGCTTGCCGAACACTTCGAGCCGCAGCGTCTCGGACACGGCACGCTCGGCGTGCTTGGCAGCGGCGTATCCGCCGCCGCCCTCGTACACCCCGTGCGCGGCCGTGGACGTGACGGTCACGATCACGCCATCTCCGCTGGCCTCCAACTTCGGCAGCAAGGCGCGCGTGACCCGCATCGTGCCCATCACGTTCACGTCCCACATCCGCCGCCAGTCGGCGTCGTCGGCTTCGCCGACCGGTGCGAGCCCGAACGCTCCGCCCGCGTTGTTGACCAGTACGTCGCAGGCTTCCACCTGCGCCGCGAGTGCCTGGACGGCCGCCTCGTCGGTGATGTCGACGACCGCGGAACGCGCGCCGGTCTCGGCCGCGAGCGCTGCGAGCCGGTCCGCCCGCCGGGCCACGGCGATGACGTCGTACCCGTCTGCCGCGAGCCGGCGGGTGGTGGCTGCGCCGATCCCGCTGCTCGCTCCGGTCACCACCGCCAGCTTCGAGCCCATGCGTCGAGCCTACGGAACGGCATTCGGGCCGCCCGTCGGACCGGCGTTTCAGAGCACAACGCCTCCCGCGACACCTTCCGTTGCGCTGCGTCCGAGGCGCGCGCGGCGGCGACACGCGCGCGTGCGGGGTGGTTGTGCTCTGAAACGCCGGGTCGAACGGGAGCGCACACTTGCGCGGCGCGGGCGGGAACACGGTTTTCGGGTCCGGGTGTTGATCGGGCAGGATGGATGACATGGCACTGCCGCGGCGAGTTGCGACGCTGTCCGTGCACACCTCGCCGCTCGACCAGCCGGGCAGTGGTGACGCGGGCGGGCTCAACGTCTACGTCACCGAGGTCACGAAGCGCCTCGCGCAGCGCGGGATCGCGGTCGACATCTTCACCCGGGCCACCGGAAGCGATGTTCCGCCGACGGTCGAGCTCGTGCCTGGTGTGACCGTCCGGCACATCACGGCCGGGCCGTATGAGGGTTTGGACAAGAACGACCTACCCGCGCAACTCTGCGCGTTCACCAGCGGGGTGATGCGCGAGGAGGCCGCGCACGAGCGGGGCTGGTTCGATCTGATCCACTCCCATTACTGGTTGTCCGGCCAGGTCGGGTGGCTCGCGAAGGAGCGGTGGGGTGTCCCGCTCGTGCACTCGATGCACACGATGGCGAAGGTGAAGAACGCCTCGCTCGCCGACGGCGACGCCCCTGAGCCGCTCGCCCGCGAGATCGGGGAAGCGCAGGTGGTGGCCGCGGCCGACCGGTTGCTCGCGTCGACCTCCGAGGAGTCCCGCCAGCTCGTCGACCTGTACGACGCCGATCCCACCCGGGTCGCGACCGTCGCTCCCGGAGTCGACCTCGAGGTGTTCACCCCCGGAGGTCGGGAGCGGGCGCGGGCGCGTCTCGGCTTCGCGGCCGACGCTGCGGTCTTGCTGTTCGTGGGCCGGATCCAGCCGCTGAAGGCACCGGACGTCGTCCTGCGCGCTGCAGCGGAGCTGCTTCGCCTCGATCCGGCGATGCGGGAGCGCCTGGTCGTGGCGGTCGTCGGGGGCCCGTCGGGCAGCGGGCTGACCGAGCCGGAGCACCTGCACAAACTCGCCGGGGACCTCGGCATCGCCGATCTGGTGCGCTTCGACCCGCCTGCCCCGCCGGCGCAGCTCGCGGACTACTACCGCGCCGCGGACCTCACTCTGGTGCCCTCCTACACCGAGTCCTTCGGGTTGGTCGCCGTGGAGTCGCAGGCGTGCGGCACGCCGGTCGTCGCCGCTCGGGTCGGCGGGCTGGCCACCGCAGTCGCCGACGGTGGGTCCGGACTGCTGATCGACGGTCACAATCCGGCCGACTTCGCCCTCGCGGTCTACGGGATGCTGCGCGACGAGGCGTGTCGACGACGGCTGTCGGCCTTTGGCGTGCAGTACGCCGGCCGGTTCGACTGGGCGCGCACGGTCGACCGGCTGCTGGAGGTCTACTCCGCGCTATGACCGGCCCCGCCCCGGACCCCGCCGCGCCGGATCCCGCCGAGGTTGTGCGTGCCACCCTGGGCGAACGCGACCTGGAGTTCTCCGAGGCCGAGCCGGGCGCGTTCCTCGTCAAGCTGCCGGGCTCGCACAAGCTCGCGACGATGACCTGGCTCGTCGTGGGCGACCACTCGCTGCACGTCGAAGCGTTCTTCTGCCGGCGTCCCGACGAGGCTCACGACCGGTTCTACCGGTGGTTGTTGGAACGCAACGCGAAGATGTACGCCGTGGCGTTCGCTGTCGACCACCACGGCGACGTCTACATCGTGGGTCGGCTGCCGTTGTCGGCGATCGAGCCGGACGAGCTGGACCGGATCCTTGGCTCGGTCATGACCTACTCCGACGAGTGGTTCGACACCGCCCTGGAAATCGGGTTCCGGACCTCGATCGAGAAGGAGTGGGACTGGCGGGTCAAGCGAGGGGAGTCGCTCGCCAACCTCCAGGCGTTCGCCCGGTTCGCTGACCCAGCGAACCGGGCGGCACACTAGATCCGATGACAACCGGAACCCTGCTGCTCGTTCGCCACGGCGAGAGCGAGTGGAACGCGGCCAACCTGTTCACGGGCTGGGTCGATGTCGGGTTGTCCGACAAGGGTCGCGCCGAGGCCGCTCGCGCGGGCGAGTTGATCCGCGACGGTGGCACGCTTCCTGACATCGTCCACACCTCGCTGTTGCTGCGCGCGATCGTCACTGCGCAGGACGCGCTGGTGGGATGCGGGCGGCATTGGGTGCCGACCCGTCGGCACTGGCGACTCAACGAACGCCACTACGGCGACCTTCAGGGCAAGAACAAGTCACAGGTGCGCGAGCAGTACGGCGACGACCAGTTCATGATCTGGCGCCGCTCTTACGACACGCCGCCTCCCCCGATCGCCGACGACAATGAGTTCTCTCAGGCTGGTGATCCGCGCTACGCCGACCTAGCGCCGGACGTGCTCCCGCGCACCGAGTGCCTCAAGGATGTCGTCGAACGGCTCCTGCCTTACTGGTACGACGCGATCGTGCCCGACCTCCGCACCGGCGCCACGGTGCTCGTGGTGGCACACGGCAACTCGTTGCGGGCGCTGGTCAAGCATCTCGACGACGTCGAGGAGAAGGCGATCGTCGGGTTGAACATCCCGACCGGGATCCCGTTGCGCTACGACCTCGATACCTCCCTGCGTCCGCTGGTACCCGGCGGGACCTATCTCGATCCGGACGCGGCCGCGAGCGCGATCGAGGCGGTCAAGAACCAGGGTCACTGAACGTCGGCCGCGAACCGGATCACCGCGGTCCGGCGCCGCTACTCGTTCGAGGTCTCGCCGACCTGGGTCGGCACGGGTGCGGGGGTGCCGGGCAGCGGGGTGGTCACCGCGGTCGTCTCGCCGGGTGGCACCACCGGGACCTGCGTGGTCGCGGTCGCGCCGGTGTTGGCGAACGCGAACGTCATCCGCACCGATGTTCCGGCCGGCGCCGCGGTGGAGGTGTTGATCCGCGCGAGCGGCCCGTCGGAGCTGATGAAGGGGTCGAGGAACTGCACGGGAACTCCCGGCGGCAGCGGGAGCTGGCCTCCCGCCGTCCCTGTCCCGCTGATCGTCACCGTGCCGATCGGGGTGGTCACGCCGGTGAGCCGGTCGGTACGCGCGCCGTCGTTGACGAACGTCACGACGAGGTACGGCGCCTCGACCGCGTCCGGTGAGGTGCTCGCCGCGACCGGCTCGGTGACGAACGCCGCCCGAACCTTCACCAGGCCAACGTCGAAACTCGACCCCTGGACCTCGGCGTGCTCGGTGGTCGTCACCGCGGGGGAGTCGAAGCCGCAGGCCGACAGCGAGGCGGCGCTGGCCACGCAGACGATCGCTACCGCGAGGCGGCGCTGCTTCACTGTTGCTCCTCGAGATGCCTGGACAGCGTGGCTGCCGTGACAGTCGCGTCAGCCTACTTATCCCACCTGCCCCGCCCGGAAGCGGACCCGCCAAACTCCCTGCCATCAGCCGACCAGGTGGGACCCTCCGCTGATCGCAAACGCGACGACGAGTACGCCGACCGCCGCGATGACCAGTACGAAGGCCGCATGGGCGCCCTCCTCGCGGCGGATCACGAACGGAATCGTCGCCGCGATCATCACGCCGATCACGGTCGCGGTGACGGTGAGGACGGTGGCCCCTGCCGCCGCCAGCACGAGGAGCGCTCCGATCGCGACGCAGGACGCCGCGACAACCGCGGAGCGAGTGGGCCCGATTCGCTGCGGCAGACCGTGGACTCCGGTGAGCTCGTCGGCTGCGGTGTCGCCGAGGGTGTTCGCGAAGTGCGCGGCGACCCCGAGGATCGCCCCGGCGAGAATCAAGCTGGCCTGCGGCCAGGGGGACCCGGGCAGCATCGCTGCGACGATGGTGGGCACCAGGCCGAACGCGACGGCGTACGGTACGACGCTGAGCGAGGTCCCCTTGAGGCCGAGGTTGTAGCCCCACGCGAGTGCGACTGCGGCGAGGTGCAGCAGTCCGGGGCGGATGCCGAGGGACAGCGAGAGTGGGAGGTCGATCAGCAGCGCGCCGCCCGCGCACCAGGCGACGGTGGCGCGCCCGATCGCTGCGGTGGCGATCGGTTTGTCGGTGCGCCCGGCGCGGGTGTCGCGCGCAGCGTCGATCGCGTCGTTGGACCAGCCCACCGAGAGCTGGCCGCACAGGACGGCAGCAGCCAGCAGGCCGACTCGGCCGTGCAGTCCGGCCGCGAGCGCGGTCACGGTGAAGATCGCGGTGACGGCCGCGCAGGGCAGCGGGTGGCAGGCCCGGGCGAGTGCCCCCACGGAAGAGGCCCGGGCCGGCAGAGTGCTCAGCTGGCGGCGGCCTTCGTGCCGCTAATCGTGCCCAGGGCGGTGGTCAGGTCGGGTGGGTCGTTGGCGGTGACACCGCGCTCGATCGCGGTGATGATCCCGTGGCGTCCGACGACGACGATGGTGAGACCGCGGGCGGCGAACTGCGATCGCAGCTGGCTCGTGGTGTCGTAGTACGCGGACGGACCGCCGTCGGGCAGCGTGCCGGCGAGCGCGGCAAGGTCAGCATTGCTCGGACCCGCGGCGATCACGTCGAACGCGACCGAGTAGGCCGCGGCCTCGTCGTTCAGGGAACCGATCAATCGATTGCAGTCCGTGCACGACGACGGCAGGAGCAGGAGAACCGCCGGGCGAAGGGCTCGGAGGGCGAACGCGTGCGGTCCGACCGGGACCGTGGCCGTCTGCTGCTGCTGATCGCTGACCGTGACGGCCGGCACCAACCCGCCGACGGTGCCGACCGGCCGGGTGGACGTGGCGGGCGCCAGGGCGCTGAGAGTCGTGTTGACCGGCTTCGGCTGCACCAGCGTGATCGCGGCCGCGACGATCGCCGCGAGAACGAGTGCGGATCCCAGGAGAGTCAGCGGCTCCGTGCTGGGCCGGTTGAGCAGGCGACCGAACTTCTCCCGGCGGCGATTCGCTCGCAGCTCGCGGTGGTAGAGCCGGATGTCGCGGGCCAGTTCGCTGATGTCGTCCGGCGCGCTCGCCTCCGCCCAGGCGGTGTCCTGCCCGGCGCCGCCCGTCCGGCCGGCACCGTCGGTGCCCCGGTCCGCAGCGCCGCCAGCGTCGCGCGGACGGTCCTCGTCGTCCGCCACTCGGTCAGTATGCGCCCAATCCGTCGATGGCGAAAGCCCGTGTCTTGACCTCGTGCATGCATGCGCGGCCGCCTTCTGTCAAGCCCCCAAAATCGCCCGAGTAGGCCTCTGACCTGCGGTTTCAGTCATCCGCGCCGGACTTTTGATCGGCTGCTGCGTGATATCCTCGAGGTCAGCGGAAGGGGAACAAAGCGCATGACGTTCACGGTCGGCGAGACGGTCGTCTACCCCCATCACGGGGCCGCCCTTATTGAAGCCATCGAGACCCGCACCATCAAAGGCGAGGAAAAGACCTACCTCGTGCTCAAGGTCGCCCAAGGCGATCTGACGGTCCGGGTGCCCGCCGACAACGCCGAGTACGTCGGGGTTCGCGATGTCGTCGGCGCCGACGGACTCGAGCGAGTGTTCGAGATCCTGCGGGCGCCGCACACCGAAGAGCCGACCAACTGGTCCCGGCGCTACAAGGCCAACGTGGAGAAGATCGCCTCGGGCGACGTCAACAAGGTCTCCGAGGTCGTGCGCGACCTCTGGCGCCGCGACCGCGAGCGTGGCCTGTCCGCCGGCGAGAAGCGGATGCTGGCGAAGGCCCGCCAGATCCTCGTCAGCGAGCTCGCCCTCGCCGAGCACACCAACGAGGACAAGGCCGAGGCGCTCCTCGACGAGGTTCTTTCCGCGTAGATCGCGCTCACCGGTCGGCTGATCGGGTGAAGTCCGTCGGTCGACCGGCCGAGACACAGTTGTGGTGTTTCGTCGGGGTAACGCACGCGTACGGCGAAGTACGCGGACTCCGCACGGGCTCATCGAGGTACTCCGGCTGCTGACCGTGGTGTTCTTCGCCGGGCTCGGCTACGAGGCCGGACGGGTCGCCGCATCACACGGTCACGGTGCCGTGCTCGGACCGTTCGGCGGCGCGGGCATCGGGATCATCGTTGGCTCCGGCGTCGGCTACGTCGTGGGCGGAATCTTCGGCCGGACGGCGGCGAACACCGCGGACCGCACCGAGCATGCGCTGCGGGAGGTCTCGGCCGACACGCTGCTTGCCGGCGGCTTCGGCGCCTTCGTCGGAGGCCTGTTTGGGACCGCGATCGGCTGGCCGGTTTTCCTCATCCCGCAGCGGGTGCTCGCCGCGTCGGCGTTCGGGATCATCGTCGTCCTGATGTCCTACGTCGGGTTTCGCGTCGGTGCCGCGAAGCGGGACGACGTGCTCGCGATCGTCGGCAGTCGGCACGGGGTGCCGCCGCGGCGGGCCGCGTCGTCGGCGGTCGACAAGGTGCTGGACACCTCGGTCGCCATCGACGCGCGGATCCTCGACGTCGTTCGCGCCGGCTTCTTGCACGGCCGCGTGATCGTGATCCAGCCGGTCCTCGACGAACTCCAGCGGCTCGCGGACGCGAACGACCCGATCCGGCGCGGCCGCGGGCGGCGAGGTCTGGACACGCTCGAGTCGCTCAAGCGGGAGCCCGTCCTCGACCTCGTCGTCGTACCAGACCCGCAACCGGCGGTCGAGGAGGTCGACGCGAAGCTCGTCCGGGCGAGCCTGGACAACGACTGGGCGCTGCTCACCCTCGACAGCAACCTCGCGAAGGTCGCGAACCTCGCCGGAGTCCGGGTGCTCAACCTGCACTCGCTCGCGCTCGCGCTTCGCCCGCCGGTGGTCGTGGGCGAGGATGTCTCGGTCCACCTCGTCAAGCCGGGCCGGGCGCCCGCACAGGGAGTCGGCTATCTCGATGACGGCACGATGGTGGTCGTCGAGCGGGGCAAGGCCCTCGTGGGCAAAGATGTCACCGTGAAGGTGACCAGCGTGGTGATCACGGCCAACGGGCGGTTGGTGTTCGCCAACCTGAGCGGCGGCAGCGCCGCGTCCGCGCCGGCCAGTGCATGACGGCACGCGCGCCGGGAGAGTCGGGCGGCGTACCGTTTCGGACCGGGGTGGGCGTTGACGTCCACCCGTTCGAGACCGGGCGGCCGCTGGCGCTGGCCGGCCTGAGCTGGCCGGGCGAGGTTGGGCTTGCGGGGCATTCCGACGGTGACGTGGTCGCGCACGCGGCCTGCGACGCGCTGCTCTCGGCGTCCGGGCTCGGGGACCTCGGCGCTCAGTTCGGAACCGACGACCCGCAGTGGGCCGGGGCCTCGGGGGTCGACCTGCTCACCGAGACCGCGGCCCGGCTCGCGGCTGCGGGATGGGTCGTCGGCAACGTGGCCGTGCAGCTGATCGGACCGCGACCCCGGATCGGCCCGCGCCGCGCTGAGGCCGAGGCGGCGCTGAGTGCCGCCGCGGGTGCCCCGGTCACGCTGGCCGCGACCACCACCGACGGGCTTGGCCTGACCGGTCGGGGCGAGGGTCTTGCGGCGATCGCGACTGCGCTCGTGCTGACCGCCTGAGCGGACGAGAGGTCCCGGTGATTCCGGTGCCGTGGTTGGGTGGGGTGGTGCGTCGCGCCTTCCCGATCGGATTGCTCGTCCTTGCGTTCGCCGCGGGCGCGGCGGGGTGCAGCTCCGGCAGCAGCGGTGGCGGGTCGGCGCCGAGCGCGAGCCCCGCGACCACCGGCGTCGACCGGGGCGCGGTCGACGCCGCCCTCGACCAGGTCCTGCACGCCCTGACGGTCGCGAGCGCGGTCGGTGCCGATACCTCGCTCACCGATGCCGCGTCCGCGCTCAACTCCGCCTCGGCCGACCTCAGCCGGGCGGCTCGCTGGCTCTCGCCACCTCCGCTCGGCGTGCCGTCGGCGCTCGCGGCGGAGGTCGCGTCCTCGCTGACAGCGATCAGCGGTGACCTGGATCAGGCCGCCGCCTGCTTGCGTGAGCCGGGCTCGGCGCTGGACCCCCGCCACTGCCTGCCCCCGCTGCGGGCGGCCCAGCAGCACGACACGGCGATCTCCCATCAGCTGATCCTGCTGGCGGCCTACGGAACCCGCAGCCCGCAGGCCTTCGAGCACGACCTCGCCCAGGCGCTGCGCGGCGGGAGCTAGCGCCTTTAGGCTGGTCGCCGTGACGCTGCGGCTCTATGACACCCGGACGCGCGCCGTTCATGACTTCTCGCCGGTGACGTCCGGGCAGGTCACGATGTACGTCTGCGGCCCAACCGTGCAGTCGCCGCCGCACATCGGGCACGTGCGCTCGGCGGTCGCGTTCGACATCGTGCGGCGCTGGTTGTCCGCCAGCGGGTATGACGTGCTGCACCTGCGCAACGTCACCGACATCGACGACAAGATCATCACGAACGCGGCCGAGCAGGACGTGCCGTGGTGGGCGCTCGCGACCAGTGTCACGAGGCTGTTCCAGGCCGCGTACGACGCGCTCAACTGCGTGCCTCCGACCGGCGAGCCGCGGGCCACCGGCCACATCCCGGAGATGGTGGCGCTGATCAGCCGGCTGATCGACTCCGACCACGCCTACGCCAGTGGCGGCGACGTCTATTTCGACGTCCGCTCTCATCCGGCGTACGGGGAGCTGTCCGGGCAGAGACCGGACGCGATGCAGTCGGCCGAGGACGGCGGCGCGAAGCGCGACCCGCTCGACTTCGCGTTGTGGAAGGGCACCAAGCCCGGCGAGCCGTTCTGGGACACGCCGTGGGGCCCCGGCCGGCCCGGCTGGCACATCGAGTGCTCGGCGATGGCGACGAAGTACCTCGGCCCGACGTTCGACATCCACGGCGGCGGCATCGACCTGGTGTTCCCCCACCACGAGAACGAGCTCGCGCAGTCGAGCGCGGCCGGTGACGGGTTCGCGCGGTTCTGGCTGCATCACGGGCTGCTCAACACTGCGGGCGCGAAGATGAGCAAGTCCGCGGGCAACTCGCTGTTCGTGCCGGAGCTGCTCGCGGGGTCGCGCCCGCAGGCGATGCGCTACTACCTCGCGGCGCCGCACTACCGCTCGGAGAGCGAGTGGAGCGACGCGGGCCTGGCCGAGGCGGATGCGGCGTACTCCCGGATCGAGGGGTACGTCGAGCGGGCCACGCAGCGCTACGGACCCGCGCCGGCGCAGGCGGCGGTGCCCGAGGCGTTCGCGGCGGCGATGGACGACGACATCGGCGTTCCGGCCGCGCTCGGCGAGGTGCACGAGGCGGTGCGGCGGGGCAACACCGCGCTTGCTGAGGGTGACGAGCCCGTCGGGCGGCAGGCGCTTGCGGACGTGGCCGCGATGACGCGGGTGCTCGGGCTGTGGCCGGAGGAGTTCACCGGAGCCGGGGAGTCGGGGTTGCGCGGCGTGGTCGACGCGATCGTGCCGGCGCTGCTCGAGGCGCGGCAGAGCGCCCGGAAGCGCAAGGACTTCGCCGAGAGCGACCGGATCCGCGACACGCTCGCGGCCGCGGGGGTGGCGGTCGAGGACACCCCCGACGGACCGCGCTGGCACGTGGGCTGAGTCGGGCGCGATCGAGATGGCGAGCAAGAAGGGTCCGAGCAAAGGGACCGGCGGTCACGGCCGTCGCGCGCTGGAGGGTCGTGGTCCGACCCCGCCGGCTCGGGAGCGGCCGAAGCATCCCGCGGCCCGAGCGGCCCGGGCCGCGCAGAAGCGCGGCGGCGGTCCGACGCCGCCGGGTCGAGGCGGGGGGCGGCCGCGTCGAGGGTCAGCGGGCGATGACCTGGTGGTCGGGCGGAACGCGGTCGTGGAGGCGCTGCGCGCCTCGGTGCCCGGGACGACGCTGTACGTCGCGGTCGGGCTCGACCACGACGATCGCCTGACCGAGGCGAAGAAGCTTGCGGCCGCCGAAGGAGTCGCGTTTGTCGACGTGACCCGCGCCGAGCTCGACCGGTTGAGCGGCGGCGCGCCGCACCAGGGGATCGGGCTGGCGGTGAAGCCGTTCACCTACACCGACCCGGAGGATCTGCTGCGGGTCGCGCTCGAGCAGCCCGACCCGCCGCTGATCGTCGCGCTCGACGGCGTGACCGACCCGCACAACCTGGGTGCGATCGCCCGGTCCGCGGCCGCGTTCGGCGCGAACGGGCTGGTCATTCCCGAACGCCGAGCCAGCGGCGTGACCCCCGCGGCGTGGAAGGCGAGCGCGGGCACGCTCGCCCGCCTGCCGGTCGCCCGGGTGACGAACCTGGTCCGCACGCTGAAGGCGTATGCGCAGACCGGCCTGATGCTCGCCGGGCTCGACGGTCGCGCGGCGACCGACCTCGCCGACCTCGAGCTCGCCACCGGCCCGTTGGTGCTCGTGGTCGGCGCCGAAGGCAAGGGGTTGTCCCGGCTGGTCGCGCAGACCTGCGATCTCACCGTTCGGATTCCGCTGAGCTCGCAGGTCGAGTCGCTGAACGCGTCGGTCGCGGCCGGGATCGCCCTCGCCGAGATCCGCCGCCGCCGTACCTAACCCCCGCTTCGCCCAACTGTCAGAAACCGGGCGTTTTGAGCGCGCAAACGCCCGATAACTGACAGGTGGGCGGGAGGGTTAGAGGGGGACGCCTTGGGGTTGGGTGAACACGCCGTGCGGGTCGTAGGTCCGGCGTACCTCGCGGAGTCGGCTGAGGTTCGTCCCCCAGTACGCCGCCGGCGGGTTGCGCAGCGTGGCGTCGGCGTAGTTCACGTAGGCACCGCCGGTCGCGTACGGCCGCAACGTGTGGTGGATCGCGGTCAGCGAGCGTCGGTTGCGGTCGAGCGGGCGGTTGGTCGCGCGGTCGCCCCACGAGGCGGTGTACTGCGCGTTGAACAGCGCGCCGCGGTGCGCCCACGCCGTCGCATCGCCGCCGATCGCATCGATGGCGCCGCCGAGGACGTCGAACGCCGCGCCGCCCGCGCCGAGTCTCGGGTCGCGCTGGCGCGCCTCGATCGCCGTGAGCAGCGCCGAGATCCCGGAGGCCGGGATCTCGGCGGCGAAAAAGTCGGAGCCGGCGATGAAGGCCTCGCGCGGCAGCGTCCCACCGGGCGTTTCGGCGGCGACGTGGCACGCGGTGGTTGACAGTTGTGCACAACCGGCCTCGAGCATCATCGTGTCCTCGTACCCGGCGGACCGGACGTAGCGGGTACTGGGCGCGGTCGGCACCGTCGCGACCAGCCCGTCGATGGCGTGGTCGAGCGCCGCGACGCTGTCGACCATGACCGCGACCAGCGCGGCGGTCGGCCCGGCGCCGGTGTCGGTGGCCAGGAGCCGGGTGCCCGACCAGAGCGAGGCGGGTGCGGCCGGCGCCCAGCGCTGCCAGGCGGACAGGAGTGCTCCGGCCGCGTGCCATGGCCAGGTCAGATACGCGTGCGTGAGCACGCGAATGGGGTGGGTCGCGAACGTCAGCGAGGTGAGGATTCCGAAACTGCCGCCGCCCCCGCGGATCGCCCAGAACAGGTCGGGGTGCGCGCGTGCGTGGCAAGTGCGGACCTGGCCGTCCGCGGTGACCACCTCGGCCTCGACCAGGCGGTCGCTGGTCAGGCCGTAGCGCCGGGCCACGACGCCGACGCCCCCGCCGAGGGTCAGGCCCGAGATCCCGACCGTGGGGCACGATCCGGCGGGGATCGATACCCCCTTCGCGGCGAGGGCCGAGTAGACGTCGACCAGCGCCGCGCCGCCGCCGATCGTCGCGGTCCCCGCGGCGGGGTCGACCGTGACCGCCGCGATCGGCCGGAGATCGATCACGAGCCCGGTCCCGGTCGACGCGCCGAGGTAGGAGTGGCCGCCCGAGCGGATCGCGAGCGGAAGGCGGTAGCGGCGGGCGAACGCGATGCACTCCGCCACGTCGCGGCCGTCGGTGACCTCGGCAACCGCTCGGGGGTGGATCTGGTCGAACCGGGGATCGAAGAGCAGCCGGACGCGGTCGTACGTGGCGTCGCCGGGGCGGTGAAGCTGCCCGCGCAGCAGGTGGTCGAGATCCCGCCAGTCGGCCGAGGTCGGGTGGGTGCCAGGTCCCGTCGTCGGCGTACCGGACGGGTGGTTCGTCGGTGTCGACGTTCCTCGGCTGGAGCCCCCGTTCGACCCCGCGCTGCAGCCCGCGAGGACGCCCGTTGCGGCCGCACCGGCGATCAGCCCGAGCGCCCGGCGGCGGCTGACGGCGCGCGATTCGGTCACCGTCTCAGTCTCCGATTCCTGCCCGGATGTCCCGAGGTTTCCGGGTTCGCCTCACTAGAGTCGCATCCGGCACGCCCGGTTGGTCGGACATGGGAGTCATGACATGGATCTACGAAAACTGTTCGCGGAGTTCCTCGGTACGGCGCTGCTGGTGATCATCGCGGTCGGGGTGGCCACGGAGAGTTTCGGCACCGGCTTCGCAATGTCCGGTCTGAGCCGGTCGGCCGGGGTCGTTGCGACCGCGCTCGCCTTCGGATTGGTCCTCCTCGCGCTCTGCTACGCGTTCGGTCCGATCTCGGGCTGCCATGTCAACCCTGCCGTGACGATGGGCTTCCTCGCTGCCGGCCGGATCAAGCTCGCGGACGCGGTCGGTTACTGGATCGCGCAATTCGCCGGTGGCATCGTCGGCGCGCTCGTGTTGTGGCTGATCTTCAGCAGCTCGCCGCACTACAGCCGGACGGTCACCGGTCTCGGTACCGACGGGTGGGGTAAGCAGTCGATGCTCGGGATCAACGGTGGCAGCGCGTTCCTCGTCGAGGTGATCCTCACCGGCGTGTTCGTCTTCGTCGTACTGGCGGCGACCAGCAGGCTCGGCACCCCGGTCGCGGCCGGGCTCGCGATCGGCTTCGCGCTGACGATGGTGCACCTGGTGGGCATCCCGCTCACGGGTACGTCGGTGAACCCCGCCCGCAGCCTTGGCCCGGCCATCGTCGTCGGCGGCGAGGCGATCCGGCAGGTGTGGCTGTTCATCGTCGCGCCACTGATCGGGGGTGTTCTCGGCGCGGTCGTGTATCTGTACTCGCACGCGGAGGCGGACGACGCGGCCGAGGCGGAGCCGGCAGCGAGCGCTGCGAGCTAGCGGCCCGGCGTGACTACCCTGAACCTGCTGTCGCCCCGTTGGCTCAGTGGTAGAGCAGCCGCCTTGTAAGCGGCAGGTCGTCCGTTCGATCCGGACACGGGGCTCCGATTCCCGACCCCGAGCCTGACGCTGGTGACCTTGCGCCGGCCGTCCCGGCGCGCCCGGGATGGCAGGATGGCTCGGGGCGGCGAGTAGGAGAGACGATGGGTGCCCGGCAGTCGGCGTGGGAGTCGGCGCAGATTCAGTTGGCGGAGACCGTCAAACAGCTCGGGCTCGACGATGGCACCCATCAGATGCTCGCCACCCCGCGCCGCGAAATGACAGTGAGCGTTCCGCTGCGCCGTGACGACGGGAACATCGAGGTGCTACGCGGGTACCGCGTCCAACACAACCTCTCCCGCGGCCCCTCCAAGGGCGGCATCCGGTATCACCCCTCGACCGACATCGACGAGGTCCGCGCGCTCGCCATGTGGATGACCTGGAAGTGCGCGCTGATCGGGATCCCGTACGGCGGTGCCAAGGGCGGCGTCACGATCGATCCGCGGCTCTACAGCAAGACCGAGCTCGAACGGGTCACCCGGCGGTACGCGAGCGAGCTGTTCCCGATCATCGGTCCGGAAAAGGATGTTCCTGCGCCCGACGTCGGCACCGACGAACAGACGATGGCGTGGTTCATGGACACGTTCTCGGTGAACAAGGGCTACACGGTCACGGGCGTGGTCACCGGCAAGCCGGTGAGCGTCGGTGGCTCCGAGGGCCGCGGCGGGGCGACCAGCCGGGGGGTCATGATCACGGCGTTTGCGGCGCTTCGCGAGGCCGGCATCGACCCGCGGGACGTGACGGTCGCCGTGCAGGGGTTCGGCAAGGTTGGCGGGCTCGCCGCACAGTACCTGCACGACGCGGGCTGCAAGGTGGTCGCGGTGTCCGACGTCAAGGGCGGCGCGTACAACTCGATGGGGATGAACCCGGCGACGATGCTGCGCGACGTGCGAGCTGGCATGGAGTCGGTCGTCGGCTATCCCGGCACGGACGAGATCACCAACGAGGAGCTGCTCGAGCTCGACGTCGACATCCTCGTTCCCGCGGCGCTGGAGAGCGTCATCCACGACGGCAACGCGGACGCGGTGAAGGCACGCTTCGTTGTCGAGGGCGCGAACGGTCCGACCACCCCGGACGCGGACGCGATTCTCGAGGGCAAGGGCGTGGTCGTCGTACCGGACATCCTCGCCAACTCCGGCGGCGTCGCGGTCTCCTACTTCGAATGGGTGCAGGACCTGCAGGCGTACTGGTGGAGCGAGCACGAGGTGACCGACCGGATGCAGGCCATCCTCGAGGCCGCGTACGGCGAGGTGTCCGCGCTCTCGCGCGAGCGCGGCGTGTCATTGCGCACCGCCGCGCAGATGATCGGCGTCGGACGGGTCGCCGAAGCTCACAGCCTGCGCGGGCTCTACCCGTAGGACTCGGTCCGCCGGCGCGGGCGCCGACGCCGCGGTGCAGACGGACGCGCGGGTGCCGACGTGGCCGACGGGCGCGGGGGAACGGGGGTTCCCGATTCCGCGATCCGCCGGACGGCGACGTGACCGGGGCCGACCAGGACGGAGGTCGACGTCACCTTCGCGTCGCGGTGGAGCCGGGCGACCGCGTTGGCCTGGTCCGGCTGCACCAGGGAGACCACGGTGCCTTTCGCGCCCGCACGGGCGGTCCTCCCGGAGCGGTGGAGGTAGTCCTTCGGGCCGTTCGGCGGGTCGAAATGTACGACGAGGTCGACATCGTCGACGTGGATGCCGCGGGCTGCGACGTCGGTCGCGACCAGGACGCGAGGATGCCCGGCGGCGAAGCCGGCGAGGGCTCGCTGCCGGGCGTTCTGCGCGAGGTTGCCGTGAATCGCCGCGGCGTCGGCGCCCAACCTGGACAGTTGCTTCGCGAGCCGATCCGCGCCGTGCTTGGTCCGGACGAAGACGAGCGTCCGGCCGGGTCGGCTGGCGATCTCCGCAGTGACCGCGACCTTGTCGGTGTGATCGAGACGGAACAGGTGGTGGTCCATGGACTCGACCGGCGAGGCGGCGGCCGCGACCGCGTGAACCGCGGGGTCGGTGAGGTAGGCGCGGACCAAGCGGTCGACGCCGCGGTCGAGGGTCGCGGAGAACAGCAGCCGCTGTCCGCCGGCCGGGACGTCGTCGAGCAGCCGGGTGACCGCAGGCAGGAACCCGAGGTCCGCCATGTGGTCCGCCTCGTCAAGTACGGCGATTGACACCTCGGACAGCGAGCACGCCCCGCGGTCGATCAGG
>DATJWM010000014.1:0-46578 GCA_035501255.1 Mycobacteriales bacterium
CGGCGGCCCGCCGGGCGGCCCGGCTGGGCGTCGGATTCATGCCGTCGATGCCCGCGGTGTGGGAGTTCTATCGGGACGAGGCATTGAGCCTCGGCCAGCCCGACCCTGGGCCGTGCCCGATCGGTGAGACCAACCGGATCGTTGCGCTCGCCGAGGACGCGGAGCGCGGGTGGGAGCAGATGGCGCCCTACTTTGGGCACGAGATGAACGCCTACGGCGCCTGGCAGCGCGAGTCCGGGCTCGCCTCGCCGTATCACGAGGTCGCCGACCTCGACGAGCTGCGGGCGACCGGCAACTACGCGGTGCTCACCCCGGACGACTACGTCGCGGAGCTCAAGGCGGCTCCGTTCCCGTTCGCGCTGCTCCACCCGCTGTGCGGCGGGATGCCGCCGGAGCTCGCGTGGTCGAGCCTGCGACTGTTCGAAAACGAGGTCATGCCCGCACTGGCCGATTAGGACCTCGGGGTTGGTCAGCCGAGGGCGGCCATCATCCGTTCGAGTTCCCCGGCGATGTCGGGGCCACCCGGCTGGATCGCGATCTCGGTCACTCCCGCCTCGGCCAGCTCGGCCGCGCGTTCCCGCAACTGGGCCGCCGTACCGGTGAAGGAGACGGCGGGGAGCAGGTCCGCTCCGGCGAGCACTGCGGGTCGATCGCGCTCGGTGACCCGCACGAGGTGACCCTCGTGTACGGCGAGGTGACGACGCTCGGCCGGAACTTCTTCGATCGCCGCACGCCACTGGGCGCCGCCCGGCATTGCGTCGACGGCTTCGGGGCTGCGCTCGTAGAGCCCGTGGTAAACGACGGCGAGCGCGTGGCCGGCGGCCGCGATCACCCGGTCGCTGCGCAGGTCCTCACCCTCGTCGAGCACCGTCCCGAACAGCAGGATTCCCCGCCAGTCGGGCAGACCGTCGCCGAGGGGAGGCAGGCCTGCGCCGAAGATCCCGTCACCGAGCTCGGCGGCAACCGCGCGCCCTTTCGGGCCGTCACCGGCGATGATGAGCGGCACATCGACGGGGTCCCGCTCGAGCATCTTGATCGCCGCGCCTTCCCAGGAGGCCTCCTCGCCGCGCAGCAGGCTGCGCAGGACCCGGACGTAGTCAGCGACGTCCGACCAGCGCATTGCCCGCCGGCCGAGGGTGTAGCGACCGGTGAACCCGGCGCCGATCGCGGCCGCGACCCGGCCGGGCGCGAGGTCGGCGAGCCCGGCGATCGCGGCGGCGTTGACCATCGGGTGGCGAAGCGAGGGGACCAGCACGGCCGGGCCGAGCCCGATCGTCGCGGTCTGGTGGGCGGCGAGTCCGAGCGCCATCCACACGTCGGGATACAGGGCGGGCGAGTCGTAGCACCAGGCGCGCGCATAGCCGAGCTTCTCGGCGATGGCAATCTGCTCGGCGGTGTCGCGGGACGGTGGCAGCGCGCAGGAGAGGTTCACGGCGGTCATGATGCCCGGATCACCTCCGCGAACCGATCGAGGGTCTCCACCGGCGCGAAATCGGTGAACCAGACGTAGAAGCGCTCGATGCCGCGCGCAGCCAGCTCGGCGAACTCCGCAGCCATCTGCTCGGTCGTGCCGATCACGAGGTGGTCGGTCATCGCGGTCCGACCGAACCGCCGCTGCGCGAGCGCCAGGACGTCGTCGCGTTGTGACTCGTCGGTGAGCAGCGCCGCGGTCACCTGGACCGACACCTTCGCCTCACCGGCTGCCGGGCGGAGCTCGTCGATCCGGTCGAGGCCGTAGATCGGCACGTTCCACCAGTCCGCGTATTGCTTCACCAGGCCGAGCGTGCGACGCCCGGTGCCGCCGATGGTGATCGGGATGTGGCCAAGCGGTGTCGGTCGCTGTCGCGCGCCTGCCAGCGTGAAGTGCTCGCCGGCAAAGTCGAACGACTCGCCGGACCACAGGCGAAGCATGATCTCGAGGCTCTCCTCGAGCCGACCGACTCGCGCCGGTGGGTCGATATCGCCGACGCTGAAGGTCGTGAACTCCTCGGGCACCGAGCCCCAGCCGATCCCGAGTTCGAACCGGCCGTTGGAGCAGTGGTCGAGTGAGACGACCTGCCGGGCGAGCACCGCGGGGTGCCGGAACGCGTCGCACAGGACAAGGTGTCCGACGACGAGGGTCGAGGTTCGCGCGAGCACCCACCCCGCGATCTCCATCGCCTCCCACATGTCGTGTTCGAAGGCGAGCGGCGGCGCGAGGTGATCCATGAACGCGATGCCCTCGAACCCGGCCGCCTCAGCTGCGCGGGCGCGCCCGACGATCGCGTCGTGCGACATCCGCATCTGAGGGAGATACAGGTGGAAGCGCGGCCCGGTCGATGGCGTCATCTCCGGATCGTATCGATCGTCGCCGATGTCCTGGATCGACAACCCTCTAGATGTTTCCATCCCGGGCCTGGCATGCTGTGTGCATGCCGGACACCGCGGTCGCCGATCTGGGAACGATCTTCACCGACGCGGCGGCCTACGCCAATCCCGCTCGCTGGCACGCGGCGGCGAAGCGGATCCGCGAGGAGTCGCCGATCCTCGAAGTGACGGTCGAGGGGTTCCCGCGATTCTGGGCGATCACCAAGCACGCCGACGTCATGGAGGTCGAGCGCAACTCGGAGGTGTTCTTCAACACGATGATCCCGGCGCTCGCGCCGACCGCGAACGAGGCGGCCGGAGAAACGCCGGTGAAGACGCTGATCCAGATGGACGGGGATGAGCACAAGGCCCACCGCGCGATCGTGAACGACTGGTTCAAACCCGCGAACGTCAAGCAGCTCCAGGGTCGGGTGGAGGAGCTCGCGACCTTCTACGTCGACCGGATGCTCGAGATGGACGGCAGGTGCGACTTCGTCAACGATGTTGCCCTGCACTACCCGCTTCAGGTGATCCTGTCCATCCTCGGCCTGCCCTCGGAGGACTTCCCGCGGATGCTGAAGCTCACCCAGGAGCTGTTCGGCGCGGAGGACCCCGACATCGCCCGACTCGGCGAGGATCAGTCGATGTTCGAGGTGCTGATGGACTTCGTGGCGTACTTCACCACGCTGTCGGCGGATCGGCGCGCCCATCCGAGCGCCGACCTGGCATCGGTGATCGCCAACGCAGAGCTCGACGGCGAGCCGTTGCCGGATCTCAGCATGATCGGTCACTACCTGATCATCGCCACCGCCGGGCATGACACGACCTCGAACGCGATCAGCGGCGGCCTGTTGGGGTTGCTCGACTACCCCGATCAGCTCGAGCTGCTGCGCTCGCGTCCCGAGCTGATCGACGGCGCCGCCGACGAGTTGATCCGCTTCGTCTCGCCGGTCAAACACTTCATGCGTACCTGTCAGGAGCCCTTCACGCTGCGAGACGTGACGTTCTCCCCCGACGATCGGTTGTTGCTGTCCTATGCCTCGGCGAACCGGGACGATGAGGTGTTCGAGGATCCGTTCCGGCTCGACGTCGAACGCGACAACGCGTTGCGCCAGATCGCGTTCGGGTTCGGTCGGCACTTCTGCCTCGGCGCTCACCTGGCGCGCCTCGAGATCCGGGCGCTGTTCCGGGAGCTTCTCGGCCGGCTCGACTACGTCGAGCTTGCGGGCGAGCCGACGTGGATCCAGGCCAACTTCGTGCAAGGTCCGAAGAGCATTCCGATCGCCTACCGGCTCTCCGCATGACCCAGCACCGGGAGTGGTCGCTCACCGAGGTGCTCGACCTGGTCACCGCCGCCGCTGCGGACCGCGACATGTTCAGCTACGAAGGCGACCGGCGATCCTTCGTCGAGGTCGCGAGCCGGACGACGCGGCTGGCGGCGTACCTGCGCGGCCGCGGGCTCGGAGTCCAGCGCGAGCGGGACCAGCTCGAACGCTGGGAGTGCGGGCAGAGCCGAGTGGCGCTGGTCATGTCGAACTGCCCCGAATACGCCGAGTCGATGATCGGGTCCTATCGCGCCCGGGCCGTGCCGTTCAACGTCAACCAGCACTACAGCCCCCGCGAGATCGGTGCTCTGCTCGCGAAGATCGGCGCCGACGCGATCGTGTACCACCGCCGCTACGCAGGCGTGCTCGGGGAGGTCGACGGGCTTGACGGGCTGGTCCTCATCGAGGTCGACGACGGGTCCGGCGTCCCGCCGCTTGCGGGCAGCGTCGGCTATGAACAGGCCATCGTGACGGGCGGTGACATTGCGGCACTACCGGCCACCTCGCCGGACGACCTGTTCCTCGTCTGTACCGGCGGGACGACGGGAGCCCCGAAGGGGGTGCTGTGGCGCCAGGCGGACATCTACATCTCCGCAATGGGCGGGACCGAGGACGCGAGCGCCGAGTCGATCTCGGCCGCCGCGAGCAATGGTGGGGGCATCTGGTTCGCGGCTCCGCCGCTCATGCACGCGGCCTCGCAGTGGACCCTGTTCGCGGGACTGCTCATCGGGGGGACCGTGGTCCTGCACGACGACTCGCGGCAATTCGACGCCCGCGAACTGCTGGAAACGCTCCAACGCGAGCGGGTCAACCTGGTGAGCATGGTGGGAGACGCCTACGCGCGTCCGGTGGTCGAGGAGCTGGAGGCGGGCAACTACGACCTGTCGGCGCTGGTCCGGATCGGTATCGGTGGCGCATTTACCAGCCCTGACCTCAAAGCCCGCCTGATCGAGCTGATCCCGCAGGTCACGATCGTCGACGGGTACGGCGCGTCCGAGACCGGAGGCATGGCCTACGGTGCCTCCACGAGCAAGCGGGCGGCGCAGTCCTGGGCGCCGTCGCCCGGAGCCGCGGTCCTCTCGGCAGCCAAGGACCGGTTCCTCGCGCCGGGCGAGGACGAGGTGGGCTGGACCGCGCGGGTCGGGCGGGTGCCCCTCGGGTATCTCGATGACCCGCAGGCCACGGCGCGCACGTTCCCGGTGATCGACGGCCAGCGGGTGGCGGTACCCGGTGATCGGGCGCGGCTGCTTGCGGACGGGTCGATCGTGATGCTCGGCCGCGACTCGCTCGTGGTCAACACCGGCGGGGAGAAGGTCTTCGTCGAGGAGGTCGAGGAGGTCATCCGAGCACACCCGGCCGTCCTGGACGCGCTGGTCGTCGGGCGCCCGAGCGAGCGGTTCGGACAGGAGGTCGTCGCTCTCGTTCAGCCGCGGCCGGGGGCGGACGTGACCCCGGCAGAGATCCGCACCCATGTGGCCGGATCGATCGCGCGGTTCAAGGCGCCGCGGGCCGTGCTGATCTGTGACGAGGTGCGCCGGCACACGTCGGGGAAAGCGGACTACGTCTGGGCTCGCGAGGCGGCGCTCGGCGCGGTCGAGGCGCGGGTTGACGTCGTGGAAGCAGGCCGGTAGGTGTCGTCGGTGCCAGCGATCACGTCGTACCACCCGAAGATCCGGGTGGAGCACGACGGTCACGTCACCACCGTCACGATCGACGCGCCCGAGGCGAAGAACGCGTGCACCGGGTCGATGTGGGTCGCGATCGGGCGCACCTTTGCCGATCTCGCCTACTCGGGGACCCGGGCCGTCGTGCTCACCGGGTCGGGTGGTGACTTTTGCGCCGGTGCGGATCTCAGCGGTGGCGGCGAGGCGCCGCTGCCGCGGCCGCCCGAGGCGCGGGCCTCGATGGTCGACGGGATGCGGGTCCTTGCCGAGGTTGTGCTCGCAGTCCACCAGTGCCCGGTACCGGTGGTGGCCAAGGTCGACGGGGTGTGTGTCGGTGCCGGCCTCGGGTTGGCGCTCGCCGCCGACCTCACCTGGTGTTCGGACCGGGCGCGCCTGTCCGCAATCTTCGCCAAGCGCGGTCTGAGTCTCGACTTCGGTACGTCGTGGCTGCTGCGCGAGCGGCTCGGGGTCCATCGCGCGAAGGAGCTGGCGTTCACCGCGAAGCAGCTGAGTGGGACCGAGGCCGCGGACATCGGTCTGGTCAACGCCGTCGTGCCGGCTGCGGGTCTCGACGCGGCGGTCGCCGAGCTGGTGGCGACGATCGTTGCTGGCCCGCCACTCGCGCTCGCCATGATGAAACGCGAGCTCGACAACGCCTCGTCGACCTCGCTCGCCGCGGCACTGGAGACCGAGGCACTGGCGCAAGGCGTCAACGTCACCACCGAGGACCTTCGCGAGGCGCTCACGGCCTACGCCGAGCGCAGGCCACCGGTCTTCAAGGGTCGATGAACGGCGGAGCGTGAGATGAGCGACGGAGAAGGTGCCAAGGCCTGGAGTGAGGTCCTCGACCTGCTGGCGCAACGGCGCGAGTCCGCGCGCGCGATGGGCGGCGAGGAGCGCCTGGCCAAGCATCGGGCGACCGGGAAGCTCGACGCGCGGGCTCGGATCGACTGCCTGCTCGACCCGGGCAGCTTCCAGGAGCTCGGCACCCTGGTGGGGGGCGCGGACGCGCCCGCGGATGCGATCGTCATGGGGTCGGGTCGCATCGACGGCCGGCCGGTGATGGTGGCCGCGGAGGACTTCACGGTGAAGGCGGGCACGATCAGCCAGGCCGCGAACTCCAAGCGCTACCGGGTCGCGGAGATCGCGGCCGCGGACCGGGTCCCGCTCGTCATGGTGCTCGAGGGAGCGGGCTACCGGGCCGACGGGAAAGGTCACGCGCGCACTCCGACCGACCTGCTCGCGCAGGCGCGCTGTTCCGGCCGGGTGCCGCTGGTGACGGCCGTGCTCGGCGCCTCCGCCGGTCACGGCGCGCTGGTCGCACCGATGTCGGACTTCACCGTCATGAGCCGCCATGGGGCGGTGTTCACCGCCGGCCCCCCGGTCGTGTTGGAGTCGATGGGGGAGCAGATCACCAAGGAGGAGCTCGGCGGACCGGACGTTGCCCTTGCCAGCGGGGTGATCCACAACCTGGGCGAGGATGACGCCGCAGCGCTCGCACTCCTGCGCTCGTACCTGTCCTACTTCCCGTCCTCGGCCTGGTCCTACCCGCCGGACTCGGCCGGGGCCGACACCGGCCCGCGCGCCGTCCCGGAGCTGCTCGACATCGTGCCCCGCAACGGTCGCCGGGCCTACGACGTGCACCAGGTCATCGACGCGGTCTTCGACGCGGACTCGGTGTTCGAGGTCCAGCCCCGATTCGGCCGGACCGTGATCACCGCGCTGTGCCGTCTCGGCGGCCACCCGGTGGCCGTGATCGCCAACCAGCCGATCGTCCAGGCCGGGTCGATCGACGCCGACGGCGCGGACAAGGCGGCGCACTTCATCGGGGTCGCCGACTCCTTCCACCTGCCGCTGGTGTTCCTCTCGGACAACCCGGGAGTGATGCCGGGAAGCGCGTCCGAGCGCGCCGGCATCCTGCGCAGCGGGGCGCGGATGTACGCCGCCCAGACCATTGCGACCACACCGAAGTTCGAGATCACGATGCGCAAGGCGTACGGCTTCGGCTCGATGGTGATGGGCATGATCCCCTTCGACGGCCAGTCCGGGGTGTTCGCCTTCCCCGGCGCCACGATGGGGGCGATGGGGGCAGCGGCGATGAGCCGGGCACGCCAGTCCGACGAGGACGAGGCGGCGATGCTGCGCAAGATGGAGGTCGAAGCGTCCTTCCGTTCGGCGCAGACCCTCGGATTCGACGAGCTGATCGACCCGAGCGAGACCCGCAACGTGCTCCTGCACTCCCTCGCGCGCGCCCTCTACCGGCGGCAGGCTCCGGCCGAACCGGTGGCGCGGATCGGGATCCTGCCCTGATCAGTTGCGGAGTGAGCACTCGCTACGATCGACCGGCGTACCTCCGGCGAGCAGGAAGCAGCGGCGATGACACAGGCGCAACGCGTCTCGGACGACTGGATCGAGCACCACTTCGACGTCCACTCCCATGACCTGAGCCTCGACCTGCACGGCGTCCTCGGCCGGGCGCGGGAGATGTGTCCGGTGTTGCACAGCGACGCCTACGACGGGTACTGGGTGGCGACCCGGTTCGAGGACGTGCTCCGGATCGCCCAGGACTGGGAGTCCTTCAGCAGCGAACTCGGCATCACCGTGCCGCATGTTCCAGCGTCGTCGTCCTCGCCGACCATGAAGATCATCCCGGTCGCCGTCGACCCGCCGCTCCAACGGACGTTCAAGCGCCTGATCAATCGGTACTTCACCCCCGCCGTTGTCGGCCCGTGGGAGCCCGCGACCCGCACGCTGGTCAACCGGTTGATCGACACCTTCATCGAGCGCGGGGAGTGCGAGTTCATGGCGGAGTTCGCCCGGCCGCTGCCCGGGCTCGCGTTCTTCGACCTCGCGCTGCACGCTCCGGCGGAGGACTTGGAGCAGGTCAACGAGTGGGCGACGATCGCCGGCATGCCCCAGCGACCCGAGTCCCGCGAGGCGATGATGTCGTTGGCCGGCTGGATCGGCGCCCTGGTGGCCCGCCGGCGAGCGGAAGGTCCGCGCGGCGACGTCGTCGACGCGGTGATGGAGGCGCAGATCGAGGGCCGGCCGATCAGCGACGCGGAGATCATCGGCGTCGTCCAGTTGCTCGTCCTCGGCGGGCTCGAGACGACGGCCGGCGCGCTCGGTGCGATCATGCTGCGGTTCTGCGAGCACCCGGAGATCCCCGAGCTGCTCCGGACCCGGCCCGAGCTGATCCCGGCAGCGGTGGAGGAACTGCTACGCCTCGACGGCTCGTTCGTGGCGATCGGTCGCACCGCGCGCCACGACACGCAGGTCGCCGATCGCACGATCAGCGCGGGTGAACGAATCATCATGTACTGGGCCGCGGCGAATCGCGACGAACGAGAGTTTCCGGACGCGGACACCTTCGACATCCATCGCTCGCCGAACCGGCACATCGCCTTCGGCGCCGGACCGCATCGCTGCGCGGGTTCCAATCTCGCCCGGATGAACCTGCGGGTGGCTCTCGACGTGCTGGTGAACCGGATGCGCGACGTGGTACTCGTCCGCGGCGCAGAGGTCGACTGGCACACCGCGTTCAACCGTGCGCCGCTGTCCGTGCCGCTGACCTTTACCCCCGGATCGCGCGCCTGATATCCGGCGCGGCATATTGGTGTCATGGCACTGGCATCAATACGATGATGGTCTGACCACCCGGCGAGTGACGCTGGGGCCTTGAGGTCTGGAGTCGCCATGACGACCGCCCCGCAGCGTGCACCCGGCCCGCTCGACGCGGCTCGCGATGACCGCAAGTCCGCGGTACTCGCCGAGGCCCGGGTCGCGCCCGAACCGGGTGCGCGGGAGATCCGCACCTTCGGCTTCGCCCGCGAGGTCCTGCGGGCTCCGAACATGGTCCAGGCGGGCGCCGGCACCGAGCAGATGAAGACCGACGGCATCTTCGACTCGGTCTTCTTCCTCGACGGTGAGGTTCACCGTGCCCGGCGTACCGCGATCGCGCGGTTCTTCACCCCGAAGGCGATCAACACCCGGCACCGACTCGTCATGGAGCGCACGACCGACGAGTTGCTTGCGAAGGTCCGCGCCGACGGCACCGGCCGGATCGACGACCTGAGTTACCAGCTGGCGGTCGCGGTGGCCGCCGAGATCATCGGGCTCACCAACAGCGACCTGAACGGGATGGCGAAGCGAATCCAGGCCACCCTGCTCGGAACCCAGTTGGGCGGGATGAACCCGGTCACCCGATTCTTCGGCCAGGGGGTGGCCGCCGCCCGGGCTCTGACGTTCCTCGCTCGTGACGTTCGGCCGGCGGTCAAGGCGCGCAAGAAGGAGCGGCGCGAGGACGTGATCTCGCACCTGCTGGACGAGGGCTACCCGCTCAAGTCGATCCTCATCGAGTGCATTACCTACGCGGTCGCCGGCATGGTGACGACCCGTGAGTTCATCGTGATGGCCGCCTGGCACCTCTTCGACGACGACGAGCTGCGCGCCCGGTTCGCCGCCGGCGACGAGACCGACCAGGTCGCCATCCTCGAGGAGATCCTGCGCCTGGAACCGGTCGCCGCGATGCTTCACCGCCGAGCGACCGCCGATGCCGAACTCGGCGCGGAGTCGGTGGTTGACGGCGAGTTGCTCGCCGTCAACATTCGAGCGGCGAACGTTGACCCGGCGACGGTCGGGCAGTGCCCGTTCGCACTCGACCCCGACCGGGCGGCGAAGGTCAAGATGGTCGGGCCGTACATGAGCTTCGGTGACGGCTCGCATCGTTGTCCGGGCGGGCAGGTCGCGATCGCCGAGACCCGGGTGTTCCTCGACCGGTTGCTGCGCCTTCCCGGCCTGCGGCTGGACAAGGAGCCGACGATGACCTGGTTCGATGGCGTGATGAGTTATGAGCTGCGGGATGCCATCGTGAGCTGCGACCGAGCCTGATCGGCTTGTCAGACTCTCACCCGGCCATAGGCCGCTGGGAGTCTGACAACTGCAGCGCTAGAGAGTGAACTCCAGGTGCAGGGAATTCAGCCCGCGCAGGATGTAGGTCGGGGCGTAGCTGTAACGCCGAGCGTCCGCGGGACCGTGGTGCTCTTCGGAGATGCGGATGTCGCTCGTCCGCGCGAGCAGGCGCTCGATCCCGATCCTGCCTTCCGCCCGGGCGAGCGGTCCGCCCGGGCAGGTGTGCACGCCCCGCCCGAACGCCAGGTGCTGGCGGGCGTTGGCGCGGTCGAGGCGGAACTCCTCGGGTGAGTCGAACTTGCGCGGGTCGCGGTTGGCTGCGCCGTTGACGACCATCACGGTCGTGCCCGCCGGGATCGGTACGCCGCCGACGGAGGTGCCGACCTTGGACAGCCGGAAGTCGCCTTTGATCGGGCTCTCATAACGCAGCGACTCCTCGACGAACGCGGTGAGCTTGCCCGGATCCGCACGCAACGCCTGCTGAACCTCCCGACGCTCGGCGATGATCATCATCGAGGAGGACAGCAGGCGTGCCGTCGTCTCCTGCCCGGCGGCGAAGATGTTGGAGGCGAGGCGGGCGACGTCGCCGGGGGTCGGGATCGACCCGTCCGGGTAGGTCGCGGCGGCGAGTCCGGTGAGGACGTCGTTGCGCGGGTTCGTGCGGCGCTCGGCGATGTAGTCGGAGAAGGCCTCGTAGAGGAACTCGAGCGGATTCTGCTCCAGCGCCTCGTCCTCGGTGCCACCGATCGGTGCGGACCCCTCGCGCCGCAGTGCCCGGCGGAACCGTGGATGGTCCTCCTCCGGTACGCCGAGCAGGTCCGCGATCACGAACATCGTGAACGGTCCGGCGAAGTCCCGCATGAACTCGCACGAGCCGGAGTCGATGAACTCCTCGATCTGGCGGTCGGCGAGGTGTTCCATCGCGAGCTCGTTCTCCCGCAGCCGTGCCGGGGTGAGCAGTCGCATGAGCAACGCGCGGTTGTTCGTGTGTTCGGGTGGGTCCATCGTGATGATCTGGTCCGCCATCGGCAGTTCGTCGCGGTGGGCCTCGATCAGGGCGCTGACGTCCTCACCTTCCAGCGGGACCGGAAACCCCGGAAACGGGCCGGTGACCGACGTCGCGGAGGAGAAGGTGTCCGAGTCGGAGAAGACCTGCGCGGCTTCGTCGTACCCCGTCACCATGACGACGTCGTGGTGCGGCTCCCGGTGGACCGGGCACCGCTCGCGCAACTGGGCGTAGTAGGGATACGGGTCGGCGATCAGTGAGTTGTCGCGAAAGAAGTCGACCGCATCCGGGTCGCTCATGCTGCCTCCGAACAATCGATCCCTGACGGTCGCTGCCAGATGAGTGTACCGACCGGTCCAGAGCGGCCGGGACGTGGCATTCTGGGGCGAGAGGATGGCGATCCGTCCGGATGACCGGCACGCCACGATGAGCGAAGGAGCCGACGATGGCCGACCACGACAAGATCTACATCGGTGGGAAGTGGGTCGCATCCACCGGCACCGAGACCATCGACGTGGTCAACTCGGCGACCGAGGTGATCATCGACAGCGTTCCTGCGGGTACGCCGCAAGACGTCGACGCCGCGGTCGAGGCGGCGGCGGCCGCGTTCCCCGCTTGGGCGGCCACGCCCCGGGAACAGCGCGGCGCGCTCGTCGCGAAGATCGGGGAGGCCCTGGCCGCCCGCAAGGACGAGCTCGCCGAGTTGATCGCGCAGGAGCTCGGGATGCCGCTGTCCCTCGCGGCCGGTGTCCAGGTCGGATTGCCGATCTCCGCGATCGCGAGCGCCGCGAACTCCGTCGAGACCTTCGAGTGGGAAACCGAGATGGGCAACTCGCTCATCGTGCGCGAGCCGGTGGGCGTGGTCGGTGCGATCACGCCGTGGAACTACCCGCTGTTCCAGATCGTGCTCAAGGTCGCGTCCGCGCTCGTCGCGGGTTGCACCGTCGTCCTCAAGCCGAGCGAGGTCGTGCCGCTCAATGCCTTTGTCCTCGCCGAGGCGATCGACGAGGTCGGTCTGCCGGCGGGCGTGTTCAACCTGGTGAGCGGCGTCGGACCGGTGGTGGGCGAGGCAATCGCGAGCCATCCGAAGGTCGACATGGTGTCCTTCACCGGATCGACCCGCGCGGGTCGCCGGGTGATGGAGCTCGGCTCGGCGTCGATCAAGCGGGTGTCACTGGAGCTCGGCGGGAAGTCGGCCAACGTCCTCCTCGACGACGCCGACTTCGCCAAGGCCGTTCCCGCCGGTCTGTTCGGCTGCTACATGAACTCCGGCCAGACCTGCTCGGCCCTGACCCGGATGCTCGTCCCTCGCGGCCGGCTGGCCGAGGTCGAGGAGCTCGCCCTCGCGGCGATCGACCGCTTCACCCCGGGGGACCCGTTCGAGCAGGGTCGTCTGCTCGGACCGCTGGTGTCCGCGGTGCAGCGCGACCGAGTCGTCGGCTATATCAACAAGGGCATCGAAGAAGGCGCGCGGCTGGTCTACGGCGGACCCGACGCCCCCGACGGTCTCGACAAGGGCTACTACGTCAAGCAGACGATCTTCTCCGACGTGACGCCGGAGATGACGATCGCCCAGGAGGAGATCTTCGGGCCGGTGCTGTCGATCATCCCCTACGACACGGAGGACGAGGCGGTCGAGATCGCGAACGGCACGCCGTACGGGCTGGCCGGCGCGGTTTGGGGTGCGGACACCGAGCGGGCGGAGCGGGTGGCGCTGCGGATGCGGACCGGCCAGGTCGACATCAACGGCGCAGCGTTCAACTCCGAGGCGCCGTTCGGGGGCTACAAGCAGTCCGGCCTCGGTCGCGAGCGCGGTCCGTTCGGCCTCGAGGAGTTCCTTGAGGTGAAGGCCGTGCAGCGCTGAGACGCTATCCCGGGTAGTCGGGCAGGATGTCGCGAGCGAACGCCTCGACCTGCGGCGCTCCGGCCTCCGGCCAACCGCACACGAGGTAGCCGTACCCGGCGTCGGCCCACTTCTGCGCGTGCCGCCGGGCGGTGTCGAGGTCGTCGAGCGAGAGCGAGCTCGCGCGCATGATCGACGCCGGGTCGCGGCCGGCCTCGACCGCCAGCTCGTCGATGCGGGCGTTGGCCTCGCGCAACGAGTTCGGCGACCCCCACGAGTGCCAGACGTCCGCGTGCTTTGCGACAAGCGGCAAGGTACGCCGCGGACCGCTGCCGCCGATCCAGATCGGGGGATGCGGACGCTGCACGGGGACGGGGCGCATCTGCGCGTGCTCGAGCGAGACGACCCGTCCGGCGTAGTCGACCACCTCGCCGGTGAACAGGCGGGTGACGATCTCAATCGTGTCCTCGAGAAGGTCGAAGCGCGCCGGCGTTTCGGGGAACGGGATGCCGAGCTCGTGATGCTCCTTGTCGAACCACGCGGCACCGAGGGAGAGTTCCAGCCGCCCGTGCGATGCGTGGTCGATCGTGAGCGCTTGGGCCGCGAGCACCGACGGATGCCGGTAGGTGACACCGGTCACCAGCAGGCCGAGGCGGATCGTCGAGGTCAGGCCGGACAGGGCGGCGAGAGTGGTCATGCCCTCGAACGTCTCGCCTGGGCCCTCGCCGTACATCGGCTGGAAGTGGTCGAACCCCCAGACCCCGTCGAAACCGAGGTCCTCGGCCATTTGCACCCGCCGGACCAGCTCATCCCAGGACACTCGCTGTTGGGCAACGTCGATTCCGAAGCGCATCAACTCAACCTACCTGGTCGGCCGCACCCAGTTGTACCGGTCGGTCCAATAGGATCGGCGGCGTGGACTTCTCGCTCACCGACACCGAGCGCGACCTGGTGGCACTGTGCCGCGAGTTCGCCGAACAGCAGATCGCGCCTCGCGCCCCGATCGCCTGGGAGGAGGCCCGCTGCCCGACCGACTTGCTGCGGGAGATGGGGGAGCTCGGCCTGCTCGGCATGCTGATTCCCGAACAGTGGGGTGGCATCGGCATGTCGACGGTGGGGTTCGTCGCTGCGATTGAGCAGATCGGCCACGCGGACCAGTCCGTAGCCGCGGCGCTTCAAGCGCACCTGACGATCGGCTCGCTGCCGCTCTACCTGTTCGGCAATGACGCGCAGCGGGAGCGGTGGCTGCGCCCGCTCGCGGAAGGGCGGGCACTCGGCGCGTTCGGCCTCACCGAACCGGAGGCGGGCTCGGACGCGCGGGGGATTCGCACCCGGGTACGCCGGCACGACGGCGGGTGGCAGATCAACGGCCAGAAGACCTTCATCTCCAACGCCGGCACCGACATGTCATTCGGGGTCACGATGCTGGCTCGCGCGGATTCCGGCGGCGAGAAGCCTGCGTACGCGACGTTGGTGGTCGAGAAGGACACGCCCGGATTCACGATGGGACCGAAGATGCGCGGGATCGGTTGGCGCGGCCTGGACACCCGCGAGCTGTTCTTCGACGACGTCTGGGTTCCCGACGAGCACCTGATCGGAAATCCCGATCTCGGCCTCGGTCAGTTCCTCGCGACCCTCGAGGTCGGACGGATCTCAGTTGCCGCGTTGTCGCTGAGCCTCACCCAGGCGGTGCTGGATCTCGCCCTGGAACACGCCGGGCGACGCGTTCAGTTCGGGACCCCGATCTCGAAGTTCCAGGCGGTGCAGTTCAAGCTCGCCGACATCGCCACCGAACTCGAGGCCGCCCGCTGGCTGACCTATCGTGCGGCCTACCTTCGCGACGCCGGGGCGCCGTTCCTCAAAGAGGCCTCGATGGCGAAACTCAAAGCGAGCCGACTGGCGGCGGCGGCCGCCTCCGAAGCAGTTCAGATCCACGGGGGTGTCGGTTACCTGCTCGATTCCGCCGTGGCTCGGTTCTACTGTGACTCGAAAGTGCTCGAGATCGGCGAAGGAACGAACGAGATCCAGCACCTCGTGATCGCGCGCGCGCTGGGCTGTTGAGGAACCGGCTACGGAGGAGCTCAGTCGTTGACCACCCAGGTCTTCGGGCTGCTGACACCGGCGAGCAGGACCGAGACCATGATGCCGACCGGAAGCGTGCCCCAGTAGGACACGTGGATGCCGACGTTGCCGAGGAAGAGCATGAGCAGCCAGGTGGCCGGGAAGGTGGCGATCAGGAAGAACAGCACACCAAAGATCAGCGCCTTAATCACGTCATGCCCCCTGGATCCTCATTGATAGTGGCGCGCTCATTGTCCGGCAGGTGAGCTGGCCGCCCCGGGATTGAGCCCGCCTGGCGTGTCGGGATCGGTGTCGGTGTGCGGGCCGCTTCAGAAGGCAGCGAGTTGGCGGATGGTTGCGGCGATCTCCTCGCGTCCGGGCAGCCAGGCGCGTTCGAGGTTCGGTGCATAGGGCGCCGGGGTCGCGGCCGCGCCGATTCGCTCGATCGGGGCGTCGAGGTCGCACAGCGCCTCGGTTGCTACTCGGGCCGCGATCTCGGCACCGATCCCGAACGGGACGACCGCCTCGTGCGCGATGACCAACCGGTTGGTCTTGCGGACGGAGGCGAGGACGGTGTCCATGTCGAGCGGGGCGACGGTGCGCAGGTCGATCACCTCGGCGCTGATGCCGTCGGTTGCGACCGCGTCCGCTGCCGCGAGCGCCTCGTGCACCATCCGCGACACCGAGACGACGGTGACGTCTTCGCCCGGTTGCACGATCGTGGCCCGCCCGATCGGGACGACGTGCTCGGGCGGTGGTTGCGGGCCTTTCATGCCGTACAGCAGCCGGTTCTCGATGACCACGACCGGGTTCGGATCCTGGATCGCGGCGCGCAGCAGGCCGTAGGCGTCGGCGGGGGTTGACGGCATCACCACGGTGAGGCCGGGCAGATGCGCGAGCAGCGCCTCGAGGCTCTGCGAGTGCTGCGAGCCCGACGAGCGCCCCGCACCGAATTGGGTCCGGACGGTGAGCGCCATCGCGGCCGCGCCACCGGTCATGAACGGCAGCTTGGCCGCCTGGTTCATCAGCTGGTCCAGGCACACGCCGACGAAGTCGAGGTACATGAGCTCGACGACCGGGCGCATGCCCGCCATCGCCGCGCCGACCCCGAGACCCATGATGGCGGTTTCGGAGATCGGCGTGTCGCGCACCCGCTCGCCGAACCGTTCCCGCAGTCCGCGGGTCAGCCCGAACACGTTGCCCCCGTCGCCGACGTCGATCCCGGCAACGAAGACTCGCTCGTCGCAGGCAAGCTCGATCTCGAGGGCGTTGCGGATCGCGTCCATCGTGCGGAACACGGGTGCGTCCGCTGCGGGTGCCGGCGGTTCGGGGACCTCCGCCCGCCCGACGACGACGTACCGGCTCAGCGTGTCCGCCTCCGGCTCGGTCATGCCCCGCGCGGTCTCGACAGCCTCGTCGAGTTCGCGCTCGATCTCCGCGGCGAGGGCGGTCAGGATCTCCCCGTCGATCCCGGCCAGGCGCAGCCGGTCCGCGTGCACCAGCAGCGGGTCGCGGGCTTGCCATTCGCTGCGTTCCTGCGCGCTGCGGTAACGCTGCGGGTCACCCTCGTAGTGGCCGTGCCAGCGGTACGTCGTGGCCTCGAGGAGCACCGGCCCCTCGCCGGAGCGGGCTCGTTCCACGACCTCGGCCATCAGTGAGGCGGTTGCCACGACATCGTTGCCATTGACCTGCCGGTAATCGACGCCGTAACCCTGGGCGCGCTGCTCGAGTGTCGCCGCGTGCTGGGTGCTGGCCGGGGAGAATTCGGCGTAGCCGTTGTTCTCGCAGAAGAAGATCACCGGCAGGTGCCACACTGCGGCGAGGTTGACCGCTTCGTGGAATGCGCCCTGGGCGACCGCGCCGTCGCCGAAGAACGAGACCGCCACGCTTCGATCGGCCCGCAACTGCGCGGCGGTTGCGGCTCCGACGGCGATCGGCAGGCCGGCGGCCACGATGCCGTTCGCGCCGAAGATGCCCAGCTTGGGGTCGGCGATGTGCATCGATCCACCGCGCCCCTTGTTCGTGCCCCCTGCTTTCGCCATCAGCTCGGCGAACATCCCCAGCGGGTCGAGACCCTTCGCCAGGCAGTGACCATGGCCGCGGTGGGTCGAGGTGATGACGTCGGATTCGCGTAGCGGCCAGCACGCGCCGACCGCCGATGCCTCCTGGCCGGTCGAGAGGTGGACGAAGCCCGGCACCTCCTGATCGCGATAGAGCGCCGCAACGCGCTCCTCGAAACCGCGGATGACCAGCATCCGCCGGTGCATCTCGATCAGGTCGTCGATGGCGAATTCGCCAGGCGGGCGGGTGAGAGTGGTCACGGTGACGGTATTGTACTGACCGGTACAACCGGGAAGGGCGATGACCGAAGAGATCGAAATCCCCGTGGCGTTTCCGTCCGGCGGTGACGTCGCGGGCAAGCGGGTCGTGCTCACCGGAGCGGGTCGAGGGCTCGGCCGGCTGCTGGCGCACGCCTTTTCCCGCGCCGGCGCCTCGCTCGTCCTGGTCGCGCGGACCGAGACCGACCTGAAGTCGGTCGCCGCCGAGCTGCCCGGCCCCTCGCTGGTCCTGGCCGGCGATGTCACCGACGCGGCGTTCAACGAGGAGGTCGCCGACGCTGCGGCCGGCGAGTTCGGTGGCCTCGACGTTTGGATCTGCAACGCGGGGATCTCGCCGATCGTCGCCGGACCGACAAGAACCGACCCGGCGATCTGGCGTCAGGTGCTCGACGTCAACCTCACGGGCGCCTTCCTCGGCGCCCGGGCTGCGGCCCGGGTCATGTCCGAGGGCGGCCGGCTGATCTTCACCGGGTCCGTCCTCGGTGAGCGTCCTCGGGCGGGGCTTGCGGCCTACAGCGCGTCCAAGGCGGGGCTCGTCGGGATGGCGAAGGCCCTCGCCCTCGACCTGGCCGAATCCGGGATCACGGTCAACGTCGTGGCGCCCGGGTGGTTCGACTCGCCCCTCGCCGAGACCTGGAAGGCCCGTCCGGCGCTGGCGGACAAGGTGCTCGCGCACACCGCGCAGGGCCGGTGGGGCGCCTCGACCGACCTGGCCGGGGCCTACCAGTTCCTCGCCTCGGACGCGGCCGCGTTCGTCACCGGGACCGTCCTCAGCGTGGACGGGGGGTACCTGCTGATATGACCGAACACCGACGGGTCGTCGTGATCACCGGCGCCGGAGGCGCGCTCGGGTCGGCGCTGTCCCGGCGGTTCGCCGGCGAACCGGCGACCGACGTCGTGTTGAGCGACCTGAGCGAGGGCGCGCTCGAGAAGACGGTCGGTGGCATCGCCGAGCCCAGCGGCGAGATCCTCACCGCTCCGGCCGACGTGAGTGATGCCGCGCAGGTCCAAGCGGTCGTCGATCTGGCGGTGTCGAGGTTCGGGCGAGTGGACGCGCTGATCAGCAACGCCGGTGTGCTCTCGCCGAGCGGCCGGATCCACAACCTGTCGACCGAGGACTGGGAGCGCGCGTTCCGGGTGAACGTCATGGGTGCCGTCAACGGCATCCGGGCCGCGGTTCCGGCGATGCGCCGGCAGGGGTCGGGGTCGATCGTGCTCACCGCGTCGGT
Organism: Mycobacteriales bacterium; assembly: GCA_035501255.1. Lineage (GTDB taxonomy): Bacteria > Actinomycetota > Actinomycetes > JAFAQI01 > JAFAQI01 > JAFAZI01. Next base: position 18,725 of record DATJWM010000014.1, read on the forward strand.
CTCGGGGTTGACGGCGTGGTCGCATGCCGCGCCGTACTGCGCGACCAAGGCTGCGGTGATCCAACTCGCGAAGGTGGCGGCGGTCGAATACGCCCGAGACGGCATCCGGGTCAACTGCGTCTGCCCCGGGACCTTCCGCTCTGCGATCCATGAGGGGTTGCCCGAATCGGCGATCGATGCGATCGCGGCGAAGCACCCGCTCGGCCTCGGCGCCGCTGAGGATCTCGTCGGGGCCTACTCCTACCTCGCGGGCGAGGCCGCGCGCTGGACTACCGGGACAGCGATGGTCGTGGACGGCGGCTACGCCGCGCCGTGATCGGTGGCGATACCGCGAATGAAGATGTCCGCGAACCTGGCCGCGACTTCGGGCGCGGTGAGCGCTCCGTTCGTCTTCAGCCACAGGTAGGTGTAGTTGTGCATCCCGAGCCACGCCCGGGCGGTCAGCCGCGGCTCCACGTCGCGAAACTCACCCGTGGCGATGCCTTCGGCGAGGATCGACTCGACCACGTCCTCGTAGGCTCGACGGCGCACGCGGAACTGCGTCGCCCGCTCACCGGAGAGAGCCGGAAACTCGTGCAGGAAGACCCACACGTGGTCGGGATAGCGGGTGATGACCTCGAGCAGTTCCAGGCCGAGCAACGTGAGGCGCTCGACGGCGGATCCGCCGGCGGCGCGCACTCGGTCCCCGCTGCGTTGTACCTCGTCCATCACCCGGTCGTGGATCGCGGCGAGAAGCTCTTCCTTGGAGCCGATGTAGTGGTAGAGAGCGCCCTTCCCGAGTTCGTTCGCGGCGCACAACTCGGCAATGCCGGTCGCGTGATAGCCGCCGCGTGCGAACGCCCGTGCCGAGGTGTCGATGACCTGTTGCCGGCGAGCCTCCCAATTGGGATTGCGTCGGGTGGCCCGGCCCGACTCGGCCGCTGGAGTCGACATCGGCACCGTACCTTCCGCTCATCGACGCGCTCGTCGAACCTGAGAGTGACCGTTCGGCACCCACCCTGTCACGACAACGAGGACTTCTGATGCCTTCGGGGACACCAACCGCCGCGACCGCGAACCTCAACTGGTGCTCGGTGCTCGCGCACCATGCCAGACGTACGCCGGACAAGGCCCTGGCGATCGACGGTGGCGAGGTCAGCACCTATGCCGACCTCGCTGCGCGGACGTCGGCAACGGCCACCGGCCTGGCCGAGCGTGGGGTCGGTCGCGGCGACGTCGTGGGCTTGCTGTCCTACAACTGCACCGAGTTCCTGGAGGTGCTCTTCGCCGCGAACCACCTGGGTGCCATCGCGATGCCGATCAACTGGCGGCTCGCGGCGCCCGAGGTCCGCTACATCCTCGAACACTCGCAGGCGCGCGCCTTGGTCTGCGACGCGGCGTTGGTCGACCTCGCGACCGCCGCGGTCGAGGGCATGACGGCGCAAGGCCTCGTGCAGGTGTGCATCGCCGCGACCCCACCGACCGGTTGGACCGCGCTCGCCGACCTGCGGGTCGACGGCCCGTGCGCGCCGTGCGCGCCGTGCGCGCCCGACGACGTCCATCGCCTGATGTACACCTCAGGCACCACCGGGCGGCCCAAGGGGGTCATGCTCACCCACGCGAACCTTGCCTGGAAGAACCTCGCGCACATCGTGGAACTCGGATTCACCAGCGAGGATCTGGGGCTCGCCTGCGGTCCGCTCTATCACGTCGGTGCACTCGACCTCACGACGACATCGTTGATCGCGGTTGGTGGAACGACGATCATTCACCGCGCTTTCGACGCCGCCGCGGTCGTCGAGGAGATCGAGCGATCGCGGGTCACCGCCGTGTGGCTCGCGCCCGCAATGGTCAACGCGATCATGGCGCTCCCCGACATCGACCGGCGCGACCTGTCGTCGGTGCGGCTCGTCGTGAACGGCGGAGAGAAGATGCCGATCCCGTTGATCGAACGGATCAAGACGGTGTTCTCACGGGCCTGGTTCGCAGACGCTTACGGTCTCACCGAGACGGTATCGGGGGACACCTTCCTCGACCGGGACAGCATCCTGACCAAGCGCGGCAGCGTCGGCCGCCCGTGCCTCTACCTCGACCTCGACATCTGGGACGAGGGCGGCGTACCCGTGCCGGTGGGCGAGCCCGGTGAGATCGTCATGCGCGGCCCGAAGGTGTTCCCCGGCTACTGGCGCGATCCCGACGCCACCGCGACCGCGTTCGCCGGTGGCTGGTTCCACACCGGAGACATCGGTGTTCGGGACGAGGACGGCTACCTGTTCATCGTCGACCGACTCAAGGACATGATCTCCTCGGGTGGAGAGAACATCGCCGGCTCCGAGGTCGAGCGGGTGCTCTACGAGCACCCGGCGGTCCTCGAGGCGGCCGTCGTGGGGCGTCCGGACGAGCGTTGGGGACAGGTCCCGGTGGCCTTCGTCGTACAACGCGAGGGCGCCGCTGCGACTGCGGACGAGCTCGTCGAGCACTGCCGCTCCCAACTCGCGAAGTTCAAGGTGCCCAAACAGATCACCTTCATCGACGCGCTGCCACGCAACCCGTCCGGGAAGGTGTTGAAGCGCGAGCTGCGCGCAGATCCGGCGTGACCGGTCAGTCGCCGCGGACCTGGGCGACCGCGTACTCCCACGAGACCGGCAGCCCACCGGCGTCGGTGATCTGCGAGGTTGTCGCGCCGAGATCGGCCCACACCTCGTAGTTCTTCCCGCCCGTCACCTCGGGAATCGTCAGTACCGCCGAGGTGACCAGCCCGCCCGATCCCGAACAGTCGATGATCGCGATTCCATTCGAGCAAGCGATCGCGCTGATCGTCAGCGGTTGTTGGTAGCGAGCGCTCTTCGGGCTCATCGCGTATGCCGTGAGATTGCCCGTGGTCAGGTTCTGGACGCCCTCGTCAAAGTCGAGCGTGATCTGGTGGTAGGCGCCGGCTGCCGTGGCGGCCGTGACGACCGGGTCGTAGACGTACTGCGGCGCGGACGCGACCTGCAACGTGCTCGGGAAGCCGAGCTTGGACAGTGCCGAGCTGCTGAGGTACTTCCCGTTGGTCGCATGGTCGGCAACGGCGGCGCTCACGTGCCACTTTCCGGATGGCACACACTGCCGGAACTTCGCGGTGCCTTGCCAGGTCGAGCCCACCTGGGACAGCTGGACATTGACGTACCCGCCTGCCTTGAAGAAGCCGAACCGGCCGAAACCGGGCGCCGCTGCGACCCCTGCGGAGTTGCTGCCGGATGCGAACACCACGGGGAGCTTGGAGTTCTTTTCGAACGTCACGTCGATCGAGTTGACCCCGGACACATCGTCGGTCGCGGTGGCGCTGACGTTGACGATCTGGATTCCGGTGGTCGTGTCCACGCTGCTCGGCGTCACGGTCAGGCCGGTCAAGGTGGGCGGCGTGGTGTCAACCGTGCTCGTGATCGACAACAGGCTCGGTACGCCGGCCATGGCCTTGAGCGTCGAGTTGGTGTACCCACGGAACTCTGGACGGTCCTTGGGGTGGAAAAGCGCATACAGCACGACCGACGGCTTCACGTCGCCGACCCACTGCGGCACGGTGACGTGACCTCGCCACTCGCCACTCACGTCGTGTAGTCGGGCCCCGAGCTCCAGGGCGTGCCCTGTCCCGTGGGCGTGGTGGTCGAAACGCACGCTGACCGTCCGCGGCTGGTGGCCGGTGAACCGGGCGCGGATCACGACCCGCTTCGTTGCCGTGGTCGTGTTGACGGAGTTCGGCGACACGCTGAAGGCAGATAGCTTGCCGGAGGACACGTGCTCCACGACCGTCTTCACCGGCGTTGGCCCGGTGAGCGTGAGCGAGGAGTCCCAGCCGCTCTGGAGCGAGATGTCGGTGGGCGACGTCGCGGTCGTGTCGTTGGCGCCGTAGTCCTGGTAGTTCTTTGCGGCGTCGCTCACCCACACCTCGCGAAGCTGGTAGGTGCCTGGCCAGTCCTGCTGGGTGAACGCGGCGGTCCCTACCCAGGTGCCCGCGTCGGCGGTGCCGGACGACAAGGCGAACTTGACTTCGACATTGCTTCCATGCGGGCCGGTCAGATAGGCGCGAAGGTGCTTGACCCCGCTGCCGTCGCTCGCCGTTGCCGTGTCCGTGGCCTGCGCGGTCAACGTGACCGTCGCGCTTCCACTCGTGGTGTCGGCGGTCTGGGAGCTGAACGTCAGGGCGGAGATCTGCGGTGGCACTGTGTCGGCGGGGTGGCCGCACAGGTTCACCGCGGCGACCGCGGACGTGGCAGTCGCGACGCTGCCGACGACGGCGGTGCTCGTGAGCAGTGCCGCCATGCACGATCCGCGCACGACGCGCTTGGCGCCTGAACGAAATCTCATGCCTTCCCCCTGCCGGGTGGCAAAACGCCGTGGGCGAGAGCCCGCAACTTCGACGCAGCATAGGCCGGTCGGGTTCCCCCGACCGGTCAATCGGCCGGGAGCGCCGCTCAACCGGTCAGGTCGAAGGCGGAGCGTCGAGCGGGCAGCAGTGGGGGGCGGATCGCGCCGCCCGGATCGTAGGAGGGTTGCGAATGCTTGTGGCCGCGATCGGGCCGGCGATCGCACAGACGAGCGCGCACACGGTGACGGCGGCGTGAAAACCGTGGCTGAGGCTGTCCGGGTGCAGGTAGGCGTACCCGCTCAGACCCGCGAGCGGCGGCAGTACGGCGACGGCGAGGAGGCCGCCGGCGCGGGCAACGTCGTTGTTGACCGCCGAGGCGATGCCGGCATGTTCCGCGGGCGCCGAGGACAGAGCAGTCGCGGTTAGCGGGGCGACCGTCGTTGCGAGACCGAGGCCAAGGACGAATACGGCCGGCAGCACATCGGTCCCGTAGGTGCTCCCGATTCCGATCCGGAGCATCAACGCCAGACCGGTCGCCACCAGGAGGGGTCCCACGCTCATCTGTAGACGCGGTCCTATTCGTGCTGCTAGGCCGGCCGATCTTTTTGACAGCAGCAACATCAGCAGCGTGACGGGCAGCAGCGACACTCCGGCCTCGACCGGGGAGTAGCCGAGCACCAGCTGCAGCTGCATCGGGAGAAGGAAGAGCGCACCGCCCAAAGCGCCGTACATCGTGAAGGTGACGACGGTGGTGGCGGTGAACGAGCGGTTCCGGAAGATGGTGAGGGGCAGGATCGGATCAGCCACCCGCAGCTCCCGTACGACGAAGGCGGCGAGAAGTGCGCCGCCGGCAGCGATCGACCCGATCACCGCAGTCGAGGTCCATCCGTGGTGTGGCCCTTCGATGAGGGCGAAGGTGATGGCCATGAGGGCGGTGGTGATCAGGACCGCGCCGGCGAGGTCGAGTGGTGCCCCGCTCGGCGGTGAGCGGGTCTCAGGAACATGCCGTGCGGCGATGACCATGACGGCGAGGGCGAGGGGCAGGTTGATGAAGAAGATCAGCCGCCACGACGCGGCCTGAACGAGCCACCCGCCCAGCAGTGGACCGAGCGCCGTGGCGACCCCGCCCAGTCCGGACCATGCACCGATCGCGGCCGGTCGGTCGTCAGGCACGAACGACGCCTGCAGGATCGCGAGGCTGCCGGGTGTCAGCAGGGCACCGCCGATTCCCTGCAACGCGCGTGCGACGGTCAACAGGGTGACGTCTGGCGCGAGTCCACACAGCACCGAGGCCGCAGCAAAGATCACGACGCCGACGACGAAGATTCGGCGCCGGCCGAACCGGTCGCCGAGGGCGCCGCCGAAAAGAAGCAGCCCGGTCAAGGTCAGCGTGTACGCGGTGATGATCCATTGCAGCGACGACAGCTCGGCATGCAGGTCCTTGCCGATCGCGGGAAGGGCGATCCCGATGACGGTGGCGTCGATCGCAGCGATCGCCGAGCCCAGCACGGTCGCCGCGAGCACCCACCGCCCAGCAGCGGTCGGCAGCCGGAGAACCGGACGCTCCTCGCGGATGACGGTCGCCACAATGCAGGTTAGGCCGCCGGCGATACGCTACGTTCGCGCCGTGGACACCAGCGCCTACGCGAGCCGATCGTCGATCGTGGTCGAGCAGCGCGCGATGACTGTCTACTTGCTTGTCCGCGACGTGTCGAACATGGGCCGGTGGAGCCCGGTGTGCACCGGTGGTACCTACGACCCGGACGGCGAGTGGTTCACCGGCACGAACGTCATCGGCGACTCGGCGTGGGAGACCCGTTGCCGGGTCGTGACGGCCGAGCCGGCGAGAGAGTTCGCGTTCGTCAACTATGGGCCGCAGGGCCGGCTCCCGATGGTGCGGTGGGGGTTCGAGTTCAGTGCGCTGGGCGACTCGGCGACCGAGGTCACGCAGACTTGGGAGGTGCTTCCCACATACGCCGAAGGTCTCGGTACCGATGAGGAATCTGCCGTCGGCGTGCTGGAGATGATGAAGGTCATGGCGCTACGCGGAATGCCGGAGACGTTGGCCGCGCTCAAGGCCGAGGCCGAGTTCAAGCGCGACGCCGAGCAAGGAGACTGACCCGGATCGCAGGAGATCTGCGCGTCTCCGCTTGCCTCGCTCGCCCCGCCGTGCGAGATGATCGTGGCGTGGCGAACGAGCGATACATCGAGCCTGGCTGGTTCACCCGGAACGTGTTCAACCGGACGGTGGCGATCGCGACCCGACTCGGGGTCAGCGTCTGGGGCTCGCGGGTTTTGCGTGTGCGTGGCCGGATCTCCGGCGAGTGGCGCGAGACGCCGGTAAACCTGCTCAGCCTCGACGGGCGGCGGTATCTCGTCGCTCCTCGCGGTGTCACCCAGTGGGTGAAGAACCTTCGAGTGGCAGGTGAGGGCGAGCTTGTCCTCGGCCGGCACGCGGAGCGCTTCGTCGGCACCGAGGTGGCTGACGCCGACAAGGTCGAGATTCTTCGCGCGTATCTCAAGCGCTGGAAGGCGGAGGTCGGGGTGTTCTTCGACGGCGTGAACGCCTCCTCACCTGAGCCGGAGTTGCGACGCGTCGCGCCCGACCATCCCGTGTTCTTTGTTGAACCCTCAGGGTGACGGCAAGTGGGTCATGAAGGCTGCGGACCACTCGAGCAGGTCGGCGGGCACGACGTACCCGTCCTCGGCGTTGATCGTGTCCCAGTGGGCTGCGACGTCCTCGATCGTCGGCGTAGAGCCGGAGTGGACGTAGCCGGGGGTCGAGGCGATGAACAGGCGAGCGAAGCGGCCGGCGCCGGCGGCGTAGATCTCGCCCGTGACCGGGCAGTCCTCGTGGGCCAGGAAGGCGGCCATCGGCGCGACGAGCTCCGGTGCCATGGCGGCGGCGGTCTGTGCCGACGGCGGGGTGCCCATCCGGGTCGCCGCGGCGGGCGCGATGGCGTTGACGGTGATGCCGAGCTTGCGCCCGGCACGGGCCAGGCTGCGCGTCAGCCCGACGACCGCGCCCTTTGCGGTCGCGTACGCGGTGTTGTTGGGCAGTCCGAACAGCCCGGCCGAGGTGGTCATGACGATCCGGCCGTACCCCTGCTCGGCCAGATGCGGCCAGGCCGCGCGCGTAGTGTTGAACGAGCCGCCGAGGTGGACGGCGAGGTGCTGCGCGACGTTGTCGGCGTCGAGCTCGGGCAGCGCAGCCCAGCGGATGATGCCCGCGTTGTTGATCACGATGTCGACTCGGCCGTACCCCTCGAGGGCGGCGTCGACGAGCGCCTGCCCACCGGTCACGGTCGACACGTCGTGACCGTCCGCGATCGCGGTGCCACCGGCCGCCTCGATCTGCTCGACCACCTCGCTCGCCGGGCCGGTGTCGACGCCGTCGCCGGCCGTGCTCGCACCGAGATCGTTGACGACGACACGCGCCCCGCGTTGCGCAAGCAGCGTCGCGTAGGCGCGACCGATCCCGCGCCCGGCACCTGTGACGACCGCGACCCGGCCGTCGAAGTTGTGCTGGTTCAGACGGCGACCGGCGCCTGGTAGCCGAGTAGGTCGCCGAGCGTGCCGCCGAGCATCGCCTTGCGCTCGTCGTCGGGGACGCCCGCGAACAGCTGCTTGACCAGGGTGCGGCTGCCGCCGAACGTTCCCTCGGCGTGCGGGTAGTCGTTGCCCCACACGACGCTCGACAGTCCGGTGATGTGCCGGCACGCGACCGCCACCGGGTCGTCCTGGAACGACACGTGGAACTGGCGCTTGACGTACTCGCTCGGCATCAGCGGGTAGGGCCACTTCTCGTTCAGGCGGAACAGTTGGGCCATGTTCGGCTGGTCGTGATCCGGTCGCTCCGGGTCCCAGACACCCAGCCACCAGTCAGCATCCTGGCCGATTCCGGTGATCCAGCACTTGTCCATCGAGCCGACAAGAGAGGACAGCCAGTGCGCGTTGAACTCGATCAGAGCAAAGTGCAGGTCGGGGTAGCGCTCAGGGACTCCGCCGCCGATCAGTTGGCAAATCACCTGCTGCGGTGCCAGTGGCTGGTAGACGGCTTGGGTGATCATCCGTCGCGCGGCGGCCTTCTCGGTCATCGGCTGGTTGACCTGCGACGCGTTCTCCATGACGACCTTGAGCGTGGTCGCCTCCGGGTCGTTGACCTTGATGCCGCCGGTCTGGGTGTGGATGAACACCTGCATGCCGCTGGCCTGGATTGCCGCCCACACCGGGTCGTAATCGCGCAGGTAGTACGGCCGTGGCGGGGTGGCGGGCAGCAGCACCGCGCGCAGCCCGGATCCCGCTACCCGTTCGACCTCGGCGACGGCATCGCCGATGTCGGTGAGCGGGATCGGAGCGGTCGGGGCGAGCCGGTCGAAGTGGGCGGAGTAGCGCTCGACGATGAAGTCGTTGTAGACCCTCGCGTGCGCGATCGATAGTTCATGGTCGTCGGTGTAGAGGCCGAACTGCGAGAGGTTCGGGTGCATGACCTGCACGTCCACGCCCTCGGCATCCATGTCTTCGAGGATGATCTGCGGATCACCCTCGGGCGTGCGGCCTTTGGTCTGGCGGTATCGCGAGATCGTCCAACCCTCGAAGCCCGGGGTGTGCAACCGGCGGAAGACCTTGGCGCCGCCTTCGAAGGGCGGATCGACCTCGAAGTCCTCCTCCCACACCGCGCGGTCGCGCAGATTGATCGGAAGGCGGGTCTTGAACAGATCGATCGGCTCGAGGACGTGCCCGTCCGCGGAGACGACGAAGTCGTTGTCAATCATGGGTGAGCAACCTCCGCTAACGTTCACTTCGACGTTAGACCAACCGGTCGGTACAGGCAACGACGGGTGCCCAGTCCGGCCCAGAAGGAGCCATCACCCATGACGCGACGGTGGGCCAGACGCCCGGAGGGATCGACGTGGGGGGACTGGGGCGAGGACGACGAACTCGGGCGGATCAACCTGCTGACCGCGGACAAGGTGCTCGCCGGCGCCCGCGAAGTCCAGGCGGGGGTCACCTTCTCGTTGAGCCTTCCCCTCGACTTCCCGGGTGGATCGGTGCTGAACCAGCGCCGGTATCCGCCGAAGCTCGCCCCGACCGAGGACATGAACGGGGTCGCCGACACCTTCTACAACGTCCGGATGAGCGAGATGCCGGATTGGGGCGACCCCAAGTACGTCGATGTTTGGGCCGATGATGTGGTCACGCTCTCGCTTCAGTACTCCACGCAATGGGACTCCCTCGCTCACGTGGGCGCGGAATTCGACGCCGACGGGGACGGGGTCGAGGAGGCGGTCTACTACAACGGCTACCGGGCGGGCGTCGATCTGGTCGGCCCGGCGGAGGACGCGTCCGGAGACGGGACGGGTCAGCGCTGCTTCGCCCGACATCTGGGGCTCGAGCACATGGCCGCTCATGGCGTCCAAGGACGTGGCGTGCTCGTCGATCTTGCCCACCACCTCGGGCACGACTGGACCGCGGTCAATCTGTCGACGCTGCGCGAGATCATGGCGGCTGATGGCGTCGTCGTCGAACCGGGCGACATGCTGGTCCTTCACACCGGGTTCGCGACCGACGTCCTCGCCATGAACAAGGAACTCGACCCGCGGCGCATCTTCACGCTGTGCAGTTACCTCGATGCGCACGACGAGGAGTTGCTCCAGTGGATCGCCGACTCGCAGATTTCGGCGCTGATCGCGGACAACTACGCCGTCGAGGGGCTGTTGGGCAAGGATCGTGATCCGAGTCGGCACTCGTTCCTGCCGATCCACCACTTGTGCTTGTTCAAGCTCGGCGTGCCGCTCGGGGAGATGTGGTACCTCTCCGACCTCGCCACCTGGCTGCGGGAGCACGATCGCAGTCGGTTCTTGCTCACCGCGCCACCGCTGAGATTGCCCGGCGCGGTTGGATCGCCGCTAACCCCGGTTGCGACCGTCTGATCCGGGCGCCATCTGGAAGGGCTTGAAGTCACTGCTTTTGATCTCCTCGATCATCGAGAGCAACTTCGGCCTTCCGGCCGCGTTCAGCAGGTACTTGCGTGGCTTTCCCGGGATGTTCGACCCGAAGTAGTAGCTGCTCTCACCGAACGACGGAGCCCTGCGTGCCGCCCGGTCGATCATCGCGGTCCAGTCCGCCTCGGCGGCCGGGTCGACCTCGATTGTGTCGAATCCGTGAGCGCGGGCGTGGATCAGCAGATCGAGGACGAAGTCGACCTGGTCACCGTTGTAGCGGGGGTTGTTCCCGGCCGCCGCGTGCGGACCGCCGGGGAAGAAGAAATTGGGGAACCCGGCGGCCTGAATGCCGAGGAACGTCTTCGGCCCATCGCGCCAGTAGTCGGTCAAGGCCAGCCCGTCGCGTCCCCTGATCCCCATCCGAGCCAGCGCTCCGGTACCGAAGTCGAACCCCGTCGCCCAGACGACGAGGTCGAATTCGGCGAGGCCGTCGGCGGTCTCGATCCCGCTCTCGGTCATCCGCAGGATCGGGGTGGACTTGAGGTCGACCAGCGAGACGTTCGGGCGGTTGAACGTCTCGAAGTAGTCCGTGACGAACGGCGGGCGCTTCTCCCCGAACCGGTGATCTTTGGGCACCAGCATGTCCGCGGTCTCGGGATCGTCGACGATGCTGCGGATCTTCGCCTCGATGAACGCGCACCAGGCGGCGTTCGCCTGCTCGTCGATCGTCATGTCGCTGTAGTGGCTGATCAGCTTTCCGAAGCCCGGGCTGTTCCACATCTGCTCGTAGTAAGCCTGACGTTCCTCCTCGGTGTCCTCGAAAGTCGCCCGGTCGTAGGTCTCGTGCAGGAACCCGGACAGCGAGGTGTTCAGCACCTCGCGGATCGAGGCGAAGTTTGCCCGAAGGTCGGCTTGCTCCTCCGCGCTGATCGGGCTGTTGTTCAACGGGGTGCACCAGTTGGCGCTGCGTTGGTAGACCGTCAGCGATGCCGCGGTTCGGGCGACGATCGGAACGATCTGCACACCGCTCGACCCGGTGCCGATGACGGCGACGCGCTTGCCGGCGAAGTTCACCGGGGTCGACGGCCACAGCCCGGTGTGGTGTTGCTCGCCGGCGAAGCTCTCCCGACCCGGTATGTCCGGGAAGTACGGGACCGAGAGGACACCGGTCGCGCCGATCAGGTAGCGGGCTCGCAGTCGGGTGCCGTCGGCAGTCTCGACGGTCCAGTCGCCGTGCTCGTCGTCGTACGTCGCGTTCGTCACCGTGCAGTTGCAGCGGATCAGACCGCGCAGGTCGAACCGGTCGACGACGTGGTTGAGGTAGCGCTCGATCTCCGGTTGTTCCGCGAAGTGCTCCTCCCATACCCACTCGTCGAAGAGCTCCTCGGAGAACAGGTAGGCGTAGGTGTAGCTCTCCGAATCGAACCGTGCGCCCGGGTAGCGATTCCAAAACCAGGTGCCACCGACGCCACTGCCGGCCTCGAGCGCCACGACGGAGAATCCGGCCTGACGCGCACGGTAGAGGGCGTAGATCCCGGTGATGCCCGCTCCGACGACGATCACGTCGACCTCGGTGGTGTCCGTTCCGGCCGGAGCGCTCGCGGGAGCGGTGATGGTCATCGCGAAATTGTACCGACCGGTTGTTATACGGTAGGCGCGTGGCGGACTCACCTGAGAAGCGCCCGACGCTTGCCGTCCCCTACGCGATGGAGTTCGCCGACCGGGCACCGAAGCAGCGTTACTACGACCCCGCCTTCTACGCCCTTGAAGCCGACCACTTGTGGTCGCGCACTTGGCAGATGGCGTGCCGGCTCGAGGAGATCCCCGAGCCCCTCGACTTCGCCGAGTACGAGATTCTCGACCAGTCCGTGGTCGTCGTGCGAACCGAGGATCTCGGCGTCAGGGCGTTCCAGAACGCCTGCCGCCACCGTGGCGTGAAGGTTGCGCTGGGCAGGGGACGGTGCGAGGGGGGCTTCACCTGTCCTTTCCACGGCTGGTGCTACGACCCGGACGGCCGCAATACCGCCGTTACGCAGCGCAAGTCGTTCGCCAAGCACAACCTCGCGCCCGAGGATCTCGACCTGCCGCCCGTGCGGGTCGACACGTGGGGCGGCTGTGCCTGGATCAACTTCGACGACGACGCCCCCCCGCTGCGGGACTACCTCGAGCCGTTCGCCACCATCTTTGATGCCTGGCACGTGGAGGAGATGCGCGCCGAGTGGTGGTACGCCGCCCGCCTGCCGGTGAACTGGAAGCTTGCCGAAGAGGCATTCCAGGAGCAGTACCACGTCGTGCAGTCCCATCCGCAGTTGCGGATCCCGGGCCGCTACGCCCCCCGATCAGCGGAGGAGTTCGACGCTTCGGCCTTCGTCGAGGCCGACCTCCTGTACTTGCACACGATGAGCGAGGGCATGGCCGGCATGGTGCATGCCAATGATGTGCGCATCGCTCGCGGGTTGGCGACGATCGACCTGCCCGCGGACCCACGAGCGGCGATGGCGACGTGGAACCGTGCGCTCAACGCGGCGGTTACCGAATGGCACCGTGACCGCGGTGCCGTCATGCCCGACCTCAACGCGCTCGAGGACGAGGGCCTCAACCAGCCGATGGGCTACTGCTTCCCGCACTTTTTTATCCTGCCCATGTACAGCAGCGCCTCGTCGTATCGGTTCCGCCCGCTCGGACCCGAGGAGACGATGATGGAGATCTGGTCCCTGACCCGGTTCCCGCCGGGCGAGGAGCCGACCACGCCCCCCCGCCCCGAGTTGTGGGAGTGCGACGATCCCCGCTGGCCGCCGATCCCGGCGCAGGACTTCTCCAACCTGCCGCTGCAACAAAAGGGCCTGCACACCAAAGGGTTCGACTACATGCGGCTGTCTGAGAAAGCCGAAGGCGGCGTGGCGAACTTCGAGCGGATGGTCGACGGGTTCCTCGCCGGGCTTCCCTATGAGACGTTGCTGCCGGCCCTTCGGGAAATCAACGTCAATCCGCTCGAACGACCAGTTGTCGATCTCGGCTTTTGAACAGGGTGTGCAGATGAGCGAAACCAGGTTCGCGGACGTGGCCGAAGGGGTGCGCGCGACGATCGCGGCGTACACGCAGGCGCTCGATGACGGCCGCACCGACGACGTCGTTGCCACCTTCTGCTCGGACGGCGGGTGCGACATCCCCGGGCTCGGCGCCCTCGAGGGCCACGACGCGCTGCGTGCCGCCTATGCCGCGCTCGAACCGCAGATCCCGCAGCGACATCTGGTGCTCAACACCCACGTGACCGACTGGGACGGCCACAGCGCGTCCGCGTCGAGCGACGTGGTCTTTCTGCTGCGTACCGACACCGGCTGGCAGGTCTTCCTCGTCGGTCGCTACCAGGACACGCTGCACTTCGACGGCGGCGCCTGGCGCTTTCATCATCGCGCCGCCGAGTTCATCACCTGATCGGACCGGAGCTCAGTCGGTCGTCGCGATCGCCGCACCGCTTCCCGGAGCCGGCTGCGGCGGGACGCGCAAGACACGGGCGAGCCAGTTCGGCATCCACCAGTTCCAGTCGCCGAAGAGCGACACCAGGGCGGGGACCAGCATCGAGCGGACGACCGTCGCGTCGAGCAGGATCCCGAATCCGAGTGCCGACGCGAAGGTCTTGAGGTCCGTGCCCGGACCCGATGACAGCGCGACAAACGCCAGAAACAGGATGAGGGCGGCGCTGGTCACGAGCCGGCCGGTCCGACCGATGCCCTCGATCACCGCCTCGTCGGTCGACCCGAGCCGGTTGTACTCCTCCCGAATCCTGGACAGGATGAACACCTCGTAGTCCATCGACAGGCCGTAGAGGAACGCGAACACCATCAGCGGGATCCAGAACGTCACCGCCCCCGTGGCGTGCACGCCGAACACGGCGTTCGACCCGTGCCCGAACTGCCAGAAGGCCACCATGAAGCCGAGGGTCGCGGCCAGCGTGATCAGGTTGAGCACGATCGCCTTGATCGGCAGCACCAACGAACGGAACGCCCTGGCCAGCAGGATGAAGGTGAGCAGGGCGATGAGCCCTAACATGAGCGGGAAGTTGCCGTACACCGCCTTGAGGAAGTCGATCTGATCGGCTCCGACGCCCGCAACGCCGTAGACGCCCTGCATCGGGTCGACGACCGCCTTCACCGCCTTGACCACCCCGACCGTGGAGGAGTTGACCGTCTCCGATCGCGGGATCACGACCACGATGCTGTTGCCATCTGCCGTCTGTCCCGGCCCGGTCGCGATGAGTGCGCGCTCGACCCCGTCGACACCGCGGGCCGCCTCGGCTACCGCTGGCGCATCCTGGGTGCGAACCAAGACCTCCATCGGCGTGAGGTTGCCTGTCGATACTCCGCCGCGTTCGAGCAGCTGCAAGGTCTCGTACGCCGGCCCGTTGTGGGCGAGTGACTGGGAGGACGCGTCTCCGATTTTGATGCCGAGGAAGGACACGAACAGCAGCCCGAGCACCACCGCTGAGGCGCCGATCGCGGCCCCGCGGTGGTGCACGACCTTGCGCGCCCAGTTCGTCCAGCCCCGGCTGGCGGTGTTCTCGTGGCGGATCTTCGGCCAGTCGACCGTCGGTCCGATGCTCCCCAGAATTGCCGGCGTCAGCGTCAGCGTCGTGAACACGCTGGCGAGCGGGATGAGCGCGCCGCCGAATCCGATGCTGCGCATGAACGGGACCGGCAACACGACGAGGGCGAGCAGCCCGATCGCAACCGTGACCCCGCTGAACATGACCGCTCGCCCGGCCGTGTCCATCGCGGTGACTACGGCTTGATGGTTGTCCGCGCCGTGATCACGTTCCTCGCGCCAGCGGGTCACGAACAGCAGCGAGTAGTCGATGGCCACACCGAGTCCGATGAGCGCAACGAGAAACTCGACGATGAAGGACACGTCGGTGAGATAGGTCAGGGGAAGTAGCAGGATGAAGGTGGTGAGGATCGAGGCGGCGGCGACCACCAGCGGGAGCAGGGCGAGGAACGACGCGAAGACGAACGCGAGTACGGCGAGTGCGCCGACGGCGCCGAGAAGCACTTCAGAGAACACTCCGACGCCTCCGGAGGAATCACCCGTGGCGAGAGCGTCCTCACCGGTTGCCCCGATGGTCGATCCGTCAGGTGCGGCATGTGCGAGCGCGGACTTCAACGCGTCCGTTGGCAACGCAACGGTTGGGTCGTGGCTGAAGCGGTAGAAGGCGAGTGCGTAGGCCGTCCGGTCGTCGGTGGTCCGGAAGGCGGAATCCCCCGTGTTGGCTTCGTCGACGATCCGGATGTCGGGCACTGTGCGTTGGACCGAGGCGAAAGCGTCGCCGATCGCCCGGCCGTGATCCGAGACGGACTGACCGGCGGGCAGCGTGATCGTGAGTAGATAGGGCTGGGTCTTGCCGCCGGCGTGGAAGTCAGCGTCGATCCGGTTCGCGGTTTCTGTGCCCGGCTGGCCGGGGAGGGAGAAGTCGATGACGAGCCGCTTGTTGGTCGTGTGCGTCAGTCCGGCACCGACAATCACGACCAACAGCCAGGCGACGAGGACCCACCACCTGCGTCGGAGGACGAACCCGGCGAGTCGTTTCACGGCACCCCATCTCGGCGGTCTCAGAGGACCCGGCGGAGTCTAGCCACGCCGAATGACATCGACGGATCAGGCGAATCGGTAACCCGGTTCCGGTCGAGTACGGTGACCCACCATGGTGCGCCGCCTGCTGCTCCGAATCGTTGTTCTCGCCGTGATCATCGCGCTCGTCGCTGCGATCGTGCAGGGGATCCACGTGCATGGCGGCGTGCTCGCCTATCTGTGGATCGCCGTCATCTTCTCTGCGATCAATCTGATCCTCGGCCCGATTGCGCGGTTGATCAGCCTGCCGCTGGTCGTGTTGACGCTGGGCTTGTTCCTGCTCGTGGTCAACGCGGCGTTGCTGGGCCTTACCGCGTTGTTGTCCAGCCATCTCGACATCGACAGCTTTGGCGCCGCGATCGTGGGCGCGTTGCTCATCTCGGTGTTCAGCTGGCTCGCCGAGCTTGCCCTTCCGCTGCGCTCGAGGAAGGACTAACCCCCGACGGCGGTCAGGACGCGGGCGAGGACGAGCTCTTGTGCGAGCTGTGCCCGGCCTTCAGCGCCGAGACGCGGACGGCCTCGATCAACAGGATGAGCAGCGCACCGATGACGACCAGCACGATGAAACCGGCGAGAGACGGGCTGGACGCAGTGATCAGGATCAACAGCACAAGCACCCCGACCGTGATCCGCAACGCCGTGGTGTGCGCCACCACGAATGCGCCGACCGCGCCTTCGCCCGCTGCGGTGATGACGGTGCGCCACCGCTCGAGGAGTCGGGCGCGCAGGTCGACCATGCGCTGCGACGGACCGGTGAACCAGGCGATCAACGCGACCAGCAACGCGACCAGCGCGACCAGCCGGATCCCGTCCCGGAGGTATCGCACCACCGTGTCGAACAGGAACTGCGCAGTGTCCCGCGGGATGACGGTTGGGTCGATCCGGTTCAGGTAGATATGGCGCCCGATGAACAACCCGAGCCCGATGAACGCCATCGCGCCGGCGGTGCAGAAGGACGCCGCGATCAACGTACGACGGCGCCGGTGGGCCAACGCGATTGCGGCCGCGAAGAAGGCGAGCCCGAGCCACGGGAGGATGTCGGCGACGTCGTTGAGGATGCGCACCCACTTGCGGGCCTGCGCCAGACCCTTGACCTGAGCGATCGTGATCGTCGCCCCCACGACGGGAATGTTCGACGCGACGGTGAGACCGGCGGCCACCAGTTGCTGCTTCACCGCGGTCACGACTGCGGAGAGGTTGAGCAAGACCCGCCCGGAGTTGTCGAGGCTGACCGCCCCGACCCCGCCGGACACGTGTCCGGTCAGCAGGTAAACCACCTGCGCGTGCGCGACCCGGTTGATCGTCAACCACAGTTGGTGAAACGCGTCACTCGCGACGAAGCGGGTGACCACTGTGTTGACCAAGCCTTGGAAGGCGCTTTCCAACGGGCCGGCCAGAGGCGCGGCCCTCGGCGGCAGCGACTGCTCCACCAGCGAGGAGATGTCGACATTGTCCTCGACCTGCTTGTCGACGGCTTTGACGACGAGTTGTTGCACCCCCGGGTCGCTGGACAACGGTGACATCGTCTGGACATACCGGTCCGTGTTCAGGACCAGATTCCGGCCCCAAATCGCGAGCGGGGACAGGGTCATGCACAGGGTGCCGAGCACGAGCGCGAGGACCACACCGGTCGAGCGGGCGCGCGCACCCCACCCGGTATGTCCGGAGTGTGTGCTCGATTCGTGCTCGAGAGTGCGGTTGCGCTCGCGCAACTCCTCGACCTCCATCTTCAGGGCGTCGATGTCCTCGGGCTGGTCAGGACTTCCCATCACACACGCTCCCGTCGACCCGGAATCTGTGACAGTAGCGCGGGAAGCGCCGTCAGCGCCGGTCACGCCCACCATCCGGTGCCGAGCCTGCCACGCTCTCGCCGGTGATGGGGACGCGCGTGTCCCGGGCTGTCCCGTCGTCGGTCGGAGCAGCGATTGGGAATCGTGCCCGGCCCGATGCGGATCTCGAGTGATTCCGGCGCGGCGGGCACCTCGCACTCGATGTACACGAGGTCGTCCTCTACCCTCGCGGTAGCGGGCCGTTGGCGATGGTACGAAACGTAAGCGTGCTGCTGCCGATGCTCCGGCCGGAAGGCTCGATCGTGATTCGTAATCGAGGAATGCTCGCCGTGACCCAGATCGATCCGGACGCGATCGATGCCCCGGCGCGCGTCGAGTTCGGCACTGATTCCGGTCCAACCAGGCGTGATGTCCCGATCGCGGTCGACGTGGGGATCGACGTGGCCGCGACGGTGGCTCGCCAGGCGGCGGGTGTGACCCGCGCGGTGGCCCGATTCGTGCGCCCGGTCACCGGGGTGGCGAGGCGCGCGTCATCGGTTGCCGGACGGCAGCCGGCCGAGGAGTCGCGCCTTGCGGTGATGGCCCAGCGCGGTGCGCGAATTCGCGCCGAGCGGACCGAGGAGCTCAAGGGCCTGGTGGCACATGCCGTTCCCGCCGCCGTGAACCTGGTGCTCGAGCAAGTGGATGTGGCCGCGATCGCGCAGCGGGTCATCGACAGCGTCGACCTTCCGGAGATCATCCGCGAGTCGAGCTCGTCGGTCGCCTCCGCCACGGTTGTCGACGTACGGATGCGGGGGATCAAGGCCGACGAGCGGTTGACGCAGCTTGTCGATCGTCTCGTTCTCCGCCGCCGTCAGGAGCCGATCGAGGCGGACCCGCATGCGGCGTCCGGATCATCCGAGGTTGCGGAATCCGCCGGTGACCCGGCCTGAGGAGATCGGCGTGCCTCCGCCGGCCCGCCCGTACCAAGGCCAACCGGCAGGACTCGTCACTCGGTTCGCCGCCGCCGTCATCGATTTCCTCGTGGCGTTCGCCATCACGCTGGCGCTGTACCTCGGCGCGATCGGGTGTCGGTTCATCCTCCACCCGCGGACATTTCACTGGCCGCAAGACGCGACCTGGGGGATGCCGCTTGTCGGCGCGGTGGTTGCGGTGCTGTACCTCGCAGCGGGCTGGAGTACGTCGGGCCGGACGATCGGCGGGTCGATGTTCGGCCTTCGCGTCGTCTCCGCCCGGGAGCACCGTCTGGGCGGGGTGCGGGCGACGCTGCGGGCGATGCTCTATGTGCTGTTTCCGCTCGGCCTGTTTTGGGTCGTCGTTAGCCGACACAACCGCTCCGTCCAGGACCTCGTGCTGCGGACCGAGGTCGCCTATGACTGGTCCACCCGCCCGGACTGGTCGCACCGCCCGGCGCACTAGCCGCCGATCGGTGCGGTTCCCGGCGAGCCGCGATTGCGGATTGATCCCGCTCAGGCGAGCATCGAAGCCGTCAGGTCCGGCACCTACCGATCCGAGTCACGCGTGACCACAGGCGTTCCGCCGCTCGACCATCCTCCGGGCGGGAGGGTGGCGTTGTGGCGTGCCCGGGCCGAGCATGCCTACGAGGTCTATCTGGACCGGGCCCGCCAGCAACCGCTGCTCGGTCTGCCGATCGCGTTCTTCGTCCGGTACACCACCCGACAGGGGATGCTCCTGGCGAGCGCCGCCGCTTTCCGACTGTTCTTGTGGATGGTGCCGCTGTCCCTGATCGCGGCCGGGCTGCTGGCGGCGATTGTGCCGGATCATGCGACGTCGATCGAGTCCGCGAGCCGCAACGCCGGTCTGACCGGTGCCGCGAGCTCGCAGGTGTTGACGGAGTTGCGCTCCGGCAACCGCTCTTGGTGGGTGGCGCTCTTCTCCGGGGCGGTGCTGTTCGTCTGGGCCACTCGGACGTTGGTCCGCAATCTCGTCGTGGTCAGTGCTCATGTGTGGGCGGCGCCGCTGCCGAGGGTGCGGCAAAAGGATGTCCTCAAGATTACGTTCGCGTTCTCCGGGGCCTGGCTGCTCGTGTTCGCGTTCGCCGCGGGCCTGCACTGGCTGGGAGCGCGCATTCCGCTCGGGACCCTCATCATCATCGTCGTCGAGGGGATGGGCGTCGCGATCGTGTGGCTGCTGATCAGCATGCGCCTGCCCGACCGCCGTCGCGATCTGCTCGACCTGGTACCGGGCGCGTTGATCGTCGGTTACGGCCTCGCCCTGATGAACACCTTCGCGCGGATCTACCTGCCGCCACGGTTCGCGCACTCCTCGAACCTCTACGGTTCGCTCGGCATCGCGACGGTGATGTTGGCCTGGCTGTTGTTGGTCGGCCAGCTCATCGTGTCGTCGATGTTCGCCAATGTGGTGTGGTCGGACTATCGCGCCGGCGTACGCACGATGCCGGACATGTCCGGCGGGTTCATGACCGTCACGTCGGCGCCCGATCGGCCACGCGACGCTGACTCCGCCGGGTTGTGAACCGGCGCTGCAGCCACACCTCGCCGGTGATCAGCCGTTGACCCGGGATTACGCCTCGGAGAACGCCTCGCGTAGCGCGCTCTCCTGATCCTCGGACAGGTTGGTCTGGATCAACTCGAGCTTGACGCCCTCGAAGGCGGCCTTGACCTTGTCGAGGACCGCATTCTCGGTCAGCAGGAACAGCGCCGAGGTGCCGGGAACAACCTGGCTGCGGATCGACGCGATGAAGTTGTCATCGATTCCGACGTCGGCGAGCGATCCGGCGAAAGCCCCCATCGCGGCACCGATCGCCATGCCCAGCAGCGGCACGAAGAAGATCAGGCCGAACAGGAAGCCCCAGAACGCTCCACCCATCGCCCCCGCGCCGGTGAGGCTGTTCAATTGGCTCGTCTTTGGCTTCTTCTTGTCGGCGGGCCACGAGACGACCGCAGCGTCGTGAATCACGATCAGTCCTTGGCTCTGGAGCGACTGCAGGATCGATTCCGATTGCGCCGCGCCCTCGGCCGTGTCGAACTTCCACGCGCTGAGCGTTGCCATCTCCACTTTCCTTTCGTCTGCAATCCCGCGGGGAACGTCACGGGAAGGACACCACTCGACGAACGTGAGCCTATCCGTGGTCGTGGAAACCGGTGTCCTCGCCGGTATATGTTTGCCGAGCCTTCGTCCGGTTGGGCCTAGGCAGGCAGCCGCCGTGCTGCACCTGTCGCTCGCGGCGTTGCGGGCCGGATTTGGACTCTGGAGGTTCGTTGTGAACTACCCGTTGTGGAACGCGTTTCTCACCATGCTCTATTTCTTCGTGCTGGTGCTGTGGTTCATCCTGCTCTTCCGCGTCATCATGGACATCTTCCGTAGCCACGACATGAGCGGCTGGGGCAAGGCCGGCTGGCTGATCTTCGTCATCATCCTTCCGTTCCTCGGAGTCTTCGTCTACATCATCGCGCGGGGCCGCAAGATGGCGGAGAACGACGCACGTGACGCCGCTGCCGCTCAGGATGCGTTCACCCGAGAGGTGCAGAAGGCCGCGGGATCGAGCGGCAGCGCTGCCGATGAGCTCGCCAAGCTCGCCGACCTGCAGGCCAAGGGCGTCATCAGCGAGAGTGAGTTCGCGGCGCAGAAGGCGAAGCTGCTTGGCTGACTGATGGAGTGAGCATGCCGAGTCGCGGATGACGACGACCGCCGAGCCGGTCGCTCCGAGCGCACCGCCGGAGCTGGACAACCGGACCAAGAACATCGTCTTCGCCACGATCGCGCTCGGCATGCTCATGGCCGCGCTCGACCAGACGATCGTCTCGACGTCTCTGCCGTCCATCGTCACCGACCTCGGTGGCGGGACCCACATCTCGTGGGTGGTGACGGCGTACCTGCTCGCCGAGACGATCGCTACGGTCATCACCGGCCGCTTCGGTGACCTGTTCGGCCGCAAGCGGGTCTTCCAGACCAGCGTGGTGATCTTCCTCGCCGGGTCGGCGCTGTCCGGCGCGGCTCAGAACTTCGAGTGGCTGGTAGCGGCACGCGCCCTCCAGGGTCTCGGGGGCGGTGGTCTCACCGTCACCGCGACGGCACTGATCGGCGACGTGATTCCGTTGCGCGACCGCGGCCGGTACCAGGGCGCGCTCGGTGGCGTGTTCGGGGTGACGACCGTGCTCGGTCCGCTCCTCGGCGGGTACTTCACCGACTCGCTGTCGTGGCGATGGGACTTCTACGTCAACCTGCCGGTCGGAATCGTCGTCATCGCGCTTGCGGCCCGCACCCTGCCGAGCATCCGAGCGACGGAGCGACCAGTCATCGACTACGCCGGCGTCGCGACCGTCGGCGTCGGTTCGGCGGGCCTGATCCTTGCAACCAGTTGGGGCGGCACGACCTACCCGTGGCTGTCGCCGCAGATCATCACCCTGTTCGTCGTGTCGGCGGTCGCCCTGGCCGCGTTTGTCTGGGTGGAGCTGCGTGCGGTCGAGCCGATTCTGCCGATGCGGTTGTTCCGCGGCCAGGTCTTCACGGTGTGCTGCGCGCTGTCCTTTCTGGTCGGTTTCGCAATGCTCGGTTCGATCACCTTCCTGCCGACCTTCTTGCAGTACGTCGACGGTGTGTCGGCCACGATGTCCGGGATCCGGATGCTGCCGCTGGTCGTGGGGCTGATGTTCACCGCGCTGCTCAGCGGCGTCCTGGTGAGCCGAACCGGTCGCTACAAGATCTATCCCGTCCTCGGCATGCCGATCGTGGCGGTCGGCTTCTTCCTGTTGTCCAGGTTCGACCAGGACACCTCGAGTCTCGTGACCTCGCTGTCGATGGTCGTCGTCGGGCTCGGCATCGGGTTGTGTCTGCAGGTCCTCACCCTGGTCGTGCAGAGCACGGCACGCTACCGGGACCTCGGAGTGGCGACATCCGGTGTGACCTTCTTTCGCACCATGGGCAGCTCCTTCGGCGCGGCGGTGTTCGGGTCGATGTACGCGAACTTCCTTGCGCCGCGACTCGTGTCCGCGCTGCGGCAGAGCCCCGACGTTCCGCCCGCAGCCGCCGTGAGCCCGACCGCGTTGCACCAGCTTCCGGACGACGCGATCACCCACGTCGTTGATGCGTACGCCACCTCGCTGCAGATGGTCTTTCGCTGGGCGATCCCGGTTGCGCTCGTGGGTTTCGCTCTCGCCCTGGTATTGAAGGAGGTCCCGCTTCGCGATACCGAGCGCGCAGCGGCGAGCGACCTCGGCGAGAAGTTCGCTATGCCGACCCAGCAGACCTCGCAGGAGCGGCTCGAGCGGGCGATCTCCTGGATCCTGCGACGGGATCCGGCGACCTCGCTCAGAACGGTCCTCGAACGCTCCGGAACCACGGTGACCGATGCCGAGCTGTGGGGCCTTGCGGCCGTCTTCGTGCGGGCCCGAACCCGCGGTGGCGTGACCTCCATCGCCGACATCGCGATCGGACACCGGTTGCCGCCGACTGTGATCGCTCCCTTCTACCACCAGCTTGCGGGCGACCTGCTCGTGGTCATCCACGGCGAGGAGGTGTCCCTGACGCCGGCCGGCCAGGACCAGGTCGACCTGTTCATCGCCGCCCTCAAGCAGTGGCTGGTTGAGCAGTTGTCGGGATGGGAGACGCCGCTCGACGCCGCCGACGTCTCGGCCGCGCTGGACCGGATCGCGACCCGCTTCGTGCGGGACGAGGACGCGCGGCGCCGTGAGCTGATTCCCGCATGAGCCCCCCGTCGGTGACGCCGACCGGCGAGCTCGTTGCCGTCACCCGCGCGGCGCTGGTGGCCTGGCTCGGGCGGGACGACCTCGACGTGCAGCAGATCGGCGGCGGTGCGTCGAACCTCACATTCGCCGTCCGGACGGGACGTGAGGAACTGGTCCTGCGCCGTCCACCGGCGTTCGTGACGCCGACCTCGAATGACATGAGGCGCGAGTGGACCGTCCTGAGGGCACTCGCACGCACCGACGTCCCGGTACCGAGAGTGGTCCGCACCTGTGAGGACCCCGCGGTCCTGGGTGTTCCGTTCTACCTGATGGAGCGACTCGACGGCATCGTGTTCCGGTCCGCGCAGGACGTCGGCCATCTCGATGTGCGGGAGAGCAGGGAGTGCACCGAGGAACTCATCCGGGTACTTGCGGCGCTGCACGCTCTCGATCCGGCAACAGTCGGTTTGGAGGACTTCGGTCGTCCCGAAGGCTTTTTGGCCCGACAGGTCCGCCGCTGGACGAAGCAGTGGGAGCGAACGGCTTTCGCCGAGGTGCCCGAGATCGACGAGGTGTCCCGCCGACTCGCGGCCGCCGTGCCGCCGTCCGGTCCGCCGGCGATCGTCCACGGCGACTACTCGTTCAACAACACGATGTTTCACCGGGAGCCACCGACCCGCATGCTCGGGGTACTCGACTGGGAACTGTCCACGATCGGTGACCCGATGACCGACGTCGGGATGCTGGCCTTGTACTGGGGGGACATCGGCGCCTCGATCTGGACCGGGCAACAGGCACACCGGGCGAACCCCGGGTTCGGGACGAGCGCGGCGATGCTCGAGCGTTACGCCGCGGTCAGCGGACGCGATCTCGGCGGGATCGACTTCCACCTGGCTCTCGCCACCTTCAAGATGGCCGTGATCGTCGCCGGTGCGCGGGCGCGCACGGTGGGAGTCGACCCGGACCGGACGCGCACGTTGGAGGACAAGACCCGCATGCTGGCGTCGGTCGCGCTCGAGGCGACCGATGATTTCGCGGGCGCATGGTGATCTAAACTTCGGGTCAGGAGCCAAGGAGAGCGCGCCATGCAGATGAACGACATGATCCTGGTCAGCATCGACGACCACATGATCGAGCCGCCCGACATGTGGAAGAACCACGTTCCGGCGGCGTACCTCGATCGGGTTCCGAAGGTGGTGCGCAACGCGCAAGGCGTGGATGAGTGGGTCTTTCAGGGGGAGGCGACCCGCACCCCCTTCGGCATGGCCGCGACCGTCGGTTGGCCACCCGAGGAATGGGGCTTCAACCCGGGCTCGTACTCCGAGCTGCGTCCCGGATGCTTCGACGTGCACGAGCGAGTCCGCGACATGAACGCCAACGGTGTCCTCGCGTCGATGAACTTCCCCACGATGGCCGGGTGGAACGCCCGCACGTTTGCCGAGGGTCCGGACAAGGACCTCGGATTGATCATGCTTCGTGCCTACAACGACTGGGCGATCGACGAGTGGTGCGGGGCTTATCCGGGTCGGTTCATTCCGCTGGGGATCGTGCCGATGTGGGATGTCGACCTTGCGGTTGAGGAGATCCACCGGGTGGCGAAGAAGGGCTGCCGGACGATCAGCTTCCTCGAGATGCCGCACGTGCAGGGATACCCGAGCTTCCTGTCCGGCTACTGGGACCCGATGATGCAGGCGCTCTGCGACACCGGCATGGTGCTCTCGCTGCACATCGGTGCCGGGTTCGACGTCATCCGTCGACCGGAGGAGGCGCCGGTTGACCACCTGATGGTGCTCGCCTGCCAGATCAGCGCGATCACCGCACAGGACCTGCTCTTCGGCCCGACCTTGCGCAAATTCCCGGACCTGAAGGTGGCGCTGTCCGAGGGCGGGATCGGGTGGATCCCGTTCTATTTCGACCGCATCGACCGGCACGTCGAGAACCAGACCTGGCTGCACGGCGAGAACGACTTCGGCGGCAAGCCTCCGTCGGAGGTCTTCCGAGAGCACATTCTCGCCTGCTACATCACCGACCCATCCGGGCTGCTGCTGCGGGACCGGATCGGGGTCGACATCATCGCCTGGGAATGCGACTACCCGCACACCGATACGACCTGGCCGAACTCTCCGGAGCAAGCGTGGGGCGAGTTCGAGCGCGCGAAGTGCACCCCCGAGGAGATCGACAAGATCACCTGGGCGAATGCCTGCCGGTTCTTCGACTGGGATCCGTTCAAGCACACCCCGCGCGAGCAGGCCACGGTCGGCGCACTGAGGGCGCTCGCCTCCGACGTCGACGTCACCCGGATCTCGCGGCACGAATGGCGCAAACGCAACGAGGCCGCCGGCATCGGTTTCGTCTGAGCCTGCCCTTTCGCCTTCCACGATGAGCCGGTTCTCGCTGCCTGAGTCCGCGCCGAGCGGGCTCGACTCGCCGGTGACCGCGGCCGTCATCAAGTACCTCGCTCGCGCTCAGGTCGCGGTCTTCAAGGCGACCAACGGGCGGATCGGCAGCAAGTGGCGGATCGGCGCCGGCTTCGGCAAGCCGGTCCCCACCTTGTTGCTCGATCATCGGGGTCGCGTCTCGGGTCGGGAGTACACGACTCCGCTCCTCTACCTGCGATCCGGCCCGGACTTTGTCGTCGTCGCCTCGCAGGGCGGGCTTCCCCGCAACCCGCAGTGGTTTGCGAACCTCGTCGCGAGCCCCGACACCCGAATCCACCTGTCCGGCCGGCGTGACGTCCCGGTCCACGCCCGGGTCGCCTCCGACCAGGAGCGATCGGAGCTGTGGCCGACGTTGGTCGCGCTCTATGCGGACTTTGCCAAGTACCAGTCGTGGACGCAGCGTGAGATCCCCGTCGTCATCCTCTCTCCGGTGTGATGACCGGCGTGGAGGACAACCTGCGCGACGCTCTGCTGGCCCGGGTTGGCCGGCCGATGGGGGCGCAGGCCGGGTCGGTCGCTCCCGACCCCGTCAACCTCCCGATGATCCGGCACTGGATCGACGCGCTGGATGACCGCAACGCGGCGTACGACGATGATCGCGCCGCGACCACCCGGTTCGGCGAGGTCGTCGCGCCCCCCGCCATGCTCCAGACCTGGACCATGGGCCGGCCGATGATCGCGGGGATCGCCGAGCGTGGTGGGTCGGCGGGTGAGATCGGCGCGGACAGTCCGATCTCCGTGCTCGCGGCCGCTGGTTACACCGGCACGCTCGCAACGAACGCCGTGCTGACCTTCGACCGCTACCTCCGGTTGGGTGAGATGATCTCCTCGTCCACCACGCTGGAGTCCGTGTCGGAGCGCAAGCACACGGCACTCGGGCAGGGCTATTTCATCGCCTGGTCGGATCGTTACGTCGACGCCAACGGGGAGCCGGTCGGCCGCCAGTTGTTCACGGTGTACAAGTTCGCGCCCGGGCCACCGCCTGACGAACGCCGGTCGGGGAGCCGGCCGGTGGCCGACCCGCCACCGGTGATCGCCGAGCTGCCCGCGCTCGACCTTGACGTGACGGCGACGGTCGTGGTGGCGGGGGCGATCGCCTCCCGGGACTTCATGCCGGTGCACCACGACCGGGACTACGCCGTGGCCCAAGGCGCACCGGACATCTTCATGAACATCCTCACGAGCAACGGGTACGTCTCGCGCTACGTCACCGACTGGTCGGGAAGCGATACCCAGGTGCGGCAGATCTCCACCCGGCTCGGAGCGCCGGCAGTCCCGGGCGCCGTGCTTCGATTTCGCGGCGAGCTCGTCGGTGAGTCGGTGACGGAAGGCGAGCGCCTGCTCGAGGTCAATGTCCGTGCGGACACCGACCTGGGCAACCACCTCACCGCGACCGTCCGTTTGAGTGGTCAACGGTGAGGAGAGGACATGGATCTGGGGTTGGCGGGAGCCACGGCGGTCGTCCAGGGTGGCACGCAGGGGATGGGGCGCGCGGCCGCGGAGTGCTTCGCCGCTGATGGCGCGAAGGTTGCCGTCGTCGCGCGGACGCAGGCGGACCTCGACGCGACGGTCGAGCGCTTGCTCACCCTCGGTGCGCCTGAGGCATATGGCGTCCGTGCCGACATCACCAAGCGGGATCAGGTGGACGCAGCGTTCGATGAGATCGGGAAGCGTTGGCTGACGTTGAACATCCTCGTCAATGCCACCGGCCCGGCAGGGCTGGGGACCTTTGACGATCTCTGCGACGACGACTGGCTCGCGACGACCGACCTCGGCGCGATGGGCATGATCCGTTGCGTGCGCGCCGCGCTCCCGTTGCTGCGCGCGGCCGACTGGGCGCGGATCGTGAATGTTGCCGCGCACTCGACGAAACGCCAAACCCCGGGTCTGGTGTCCTACACCGCGGCCAAGGCGATGCTGACCAGTGTCACGAAGAACCTCTCCCAACACCTCGCCAAGGACGAGATCCTCGTCAACACGGTGTCGCCGGGCAGCTTCGTGACGCCCGCGCTGCGCGGCTGGGCGGCGAGCGTCGGGATCGACGCCGACGACCTCTACGCGGT
>DATJWM010000015.1:0-2029 GCA_035501255.1 Mycobacteriales bacterium
ACCAGCTGGTAGTCCTCGGAGATCTCCTGGGAGAAGCGCACGCAGCGGTAGCAGAGGATGCACCGTTCGCGGTCGATGGCGATCAGCGGCGACAGGGCCAGCGGCTTCTCGAAGTGACGCTTGGGCTCGATGAAGCGCGAGCGCCCGAGGCCCCACCCGAACGTGATGTCCTGGAGCGGGCACTCGCCGCCCTTGTCGCACACCGGGCAGTCGAGCGGGTGGTTGACGAGCAGGAACTCGACGATCGCGTTCTGAGCGTGATGAACCCGATCGGTCTGGGTGTGCACGACCATCCCGTCCTTGACCGGCGTCGAGCACGAGGTCTGGAGCTTCGGGATCCCTTCGATCTCGACCAGGCACATCCGGCAGGCGCCGACCGGGTCGCCGAGCTTGGGCTCGTAGCAGAAGTACGGGATCTCGATGTCGTTGGCCTTGGCCGCGTCGACGAGCATCATGCCCTCGGGCGCGCCGCATTCGCGGCCGTCGATCGTCAGCTGGATGATGTTCTCCGGGGGACGGGGCATGTAGGGCGGGTGTCAGTGCACCGGGTAGGGACCGGCGTGCTCGTCGGCGACCCCGATCGGGATCACGTCGTCCAACTCCGCCCCCTCGGCGCGCTCCCGCGCTGCCTCGATCTCGGCCTCGAGCTCGTCGCGGAACTTCGCGACCATCGAGCCGATCGGCATCGCCATCGCGTCGCCCAGAACGCACAGACAGTTGCCGATGATCTGCTCCTGCACGGAGGCCATGATGTCGAGATCCATCGGCGTCGCCTCGCCGGATTCGATTCGCTGCAACATCTTGACCGTCCAGTTCGTGCCCTCGCGGCACGGCACGCACTTCCCGCACGACTCGTGCGCGTAGAACTTGGCCACCTTCAGGGCGACCTCGAGCACCGTGTGCGAGTCGTCGACGACGATGATCGCGCCCGAGCCGAGCATCGAGCCGGCCTTGGCCATCGAGTCGAAGTCGTAGGGCAGGTCGATGTCCTCCGCCTTCAGCACCGGTGAGCTCGAACCGCCGGGGAACCAGAACTTGATCTCCCGCCCGGGGAACGGACCGCCGGCGAGGCCGTAGATGATCTCGCGGCTCGATACCCCCAGCTCGATCTCGTAGTTGCCGGGTCGCTGCACGTCCCCCGAGACCGACACGAGCTTGGTGCCGGTCGAGTTCTGCGCGCCGAAGCTCGCGTACTCCTCGCCGCCCATCCGGATGATGGCCGGCACGGTCGCCAGCGTCTCGACGTTGTTGATCAGCGTCGGGCCGTGGTAGAGCCCTTCGATGGCCGGAAACGGCGGCTTCAGGCGCGGGTTGCCGCGCTTTCCCTCGAGCGAGTCGAGCAGCCCGGTCTCCTCGCCGCAGATGTACGCGCCGGCCCCGCGGTGCAGCACCAGCGAAACGGAATGGTCGGACCCGAGGATGTTCTCGCCGATGTACCCGGCATCGCGCGCCTCCGCGATCGCCGCCTCGAGGATGTCGGCCTGGAGGGCGTACTCGCCGCGGATGTAGATGAAGGTGCGGCTGGTCCCCGCCGCCCACGACGCGATCAGGATCCCCTCGATCAGCATGTGCGGGCTCTTCTGCATGATCTCGCGGTCCTTGAACGTGCCCGGCTCGGACTCGTCGGCGTTGCACACGAGGTACTTGTCCATGTCGCCGTGGGGAAGGAACGAGATCTTTCGTCCCATCGGGAAGCCGGCGCCGCCGCGCCCGCGGATGCCCGATTCCATCAGCTGCTTGGTGACCTCGTCGGGCGACATCGCCAGCGCCTTGCGCAGCGATTCATAGCCGCCGCGGCGCTCGTACACCGGGAGCGTGTTCAGGCCGGGCTCGTCGATCCGGTCGAACAGGATCTTCTTCACTCGTCCACCCCCTCGACCCCGATGTCCTCCTCGGCCTCCTCGGCCTGTTCGCCCTCCAGTTCGAACGGCGCGGTCGGACCGGGCCGGTCGACGCTGTCGCCCTCGGGTCCGAGGCCAGCGGTATCGGCCATCTCGGTCGTGGCGCGGTCGGGCGGTCCGAAGTCCGT
>DATJWM010000016.1:0-6567 GCA_035501255.1 Mycobacteriales bacterium
GTCACCCTCGACCTTGTAGAGGCCACCGTCGATGTACCCGTCCGGGCCGGCGACGTCGGCCTTCAGTTGCCGGAACAACGTACGGGTGGTCTCGATGTTTGGAAGGGGCTTGCCGTCGCGCGTCACCCCCAGCTGATCGCAGTTTCCGATCCCAGTCCAGGAGATCTGCCAGCGGTGGCCATGTGCTCTCATCTCGGCGGCGTACCCGAAAGTAGGCGGAGGCCCACCGACGCACACTCCGGGAGGGCTGACCGCGGAAGCGTCGAATGCCTTGACCAGCCTGCGTGCTTTGCCGGACGTCAGATTGACGCGGCGCAGTGGCGCCCTGCCAGGCTTGTCCGTCCAGGTCCTCGAGACCTTCACCCGTGCATGCGCCGGCACAACCTCGTCCGCGTGCCGAGTTGGGTAGGGCACGACCTCGGCGAAGGCAGCAACGTCAGTCATCCCGTTCGAACGGCCAAGGATTTCGACGTACAGCTCGGCATCAGCGAGGTACGACGGCGGGTGCGCACGCACGTAGAACAGATCGGCGTAGTCCTCGCCGTTGCTCCCCACCCCAGGCCGCCCGTAGCCCGAGAGACGAAGGCTCACCGGGGCCTTCTTCAGCGCTCGGTAGACACGCAGTGGCGAGCCCGAGACGGACCAGTACCGCTTGCGGACGATGAGGTTGGTTACCCCGATCGTCTGATGGGGGTGCTTCAGGCTCCTGGGGATCCTCCGCAGCCGGGACTCGCCAGCGATCCGCGGCCCGTGTCTCGTCAGCTTCTCCGCATACGCGTCTGCCTTGCGATGATGTCCCGCCGGACCCTGCGGGACCGATGCGGCATGCTGCGCCGCAGGTGCGGCGACGTGATGCGGCACCGCGAGGCTGACCCCGCCGGCCGCGATCATCGCGACCGCGGCGAATACGGCCGGCCCTGCGACCCGACGCCCAACCTGCACGGACATTAGACGTCTCCAAACACCGAGGTGGTTCCGTCAGTCTCCCATCGAAAGGGCGGCGCTTGATGCCCCAAGGCCGCCTGTTGCCGAGGACGAGGTGTACGTCGCGGTCAGCGACCGGGCGTCGAACACCTCACGCTTCTCGTCGTCCTCGGTCCCGCCTTCGAGTCACGAGCTCAACCGCCCGCGGGCGGATCGACGATCAGTACTCGTTCTTGATCACGAAGTACGAACCACGAATTGTGCCGGCGAGTTTCGATTTCTGCCGAGCGAACTTGAAGGTCGAGGCGAGCTCTTCGGGGACCTCCATACCGTCGGACAGCTTGAAGCCGACCGCTCGCTTCTTGGGGTCATCAAGGGTGTAGAGCACGTTGATCGACAAGCCACTTTCGTAGAAGACGTAGGACCACCGAATGTTCTCGACGATGAATTCAGTTGCCTCCAGCGGCGGTGATGAGATCACGATGTCGCGCTCGGCCTTGAGGATGTGGTGCACGTAGTCGACGATCTTGCCCGCGTCCGCCGCCGGCTCGACCGTGAAGTCGTGGTCGTACTTGTTCTTGAAGTAGCGAGCCTCGTTGGCGCGCAACCCGGCCAACGCATTCGCGACGGGCGAGGACTCTAAACCGACGGTGGAGACGGTTGAGAAGTCCACGGTGTATGCCACGACAACTCCTCGCACTGACCGACTCACTGCATGCTAGTTGGCGCCGCATAGGGCGCAGTCATACCGGTTCGGGCGACGCGACGGTCGGATCCGCGGTCGGCTGTTGGGTCGGGATGCGGCGGCTCAGGAATGTCGCGACCAGCGACACCAACGCGAGGAGCGCGAGCGCTGCCCGCAACGCCTTCAACCGCGCGGTCGCGTTCTCCTTCACGATCTCATCCGCCGTCGCCTGCGGAACCCCTGCCTTGTCCAGCGCTGCATGCAGGTCGTTGTCGGAGATGAACGGTACGCCGTTTGACAACTCGACCTGCGCCTGTGACGCCAGCGCTTTGGGGATCTCGGGGTTGTTCTGAATGTTGGTGAAGAACGATGTGGTCAACGCCGAGATGAGGATCGCACCGGCCAGCGCCGTCCCCAATGAGGCGCCGAAGTTAGTCACCGTGTTCTGAATTCCACCTACCTCTCCGCTGTCCTCATCCGGTACCGCGGACACCGTGACGCTCCCGAGTTGGGATGCGAGCGCACCCACGCCCGCGCCCGCCAGCAACATCGGCCAGGTCACCGCCTCAGGGCCTGCACTCGAATCGAGAACGGCGATGAGCACAACGATGCCAGCGAACAGCAGAAGGAAGCCGATTCGCACCACCAGGCGAGGCGACACTCGTGGGAAGACCTTCGGGATCCCGGCGGCGAACAACAGCAGTGATATCGAGAGGGGAAGCAGGCGGACGCCGGTCGCGACCGCGGACAAACCGAGGGCAACGGACAGGAAGAGCGGAACCGTGAAGAACAGCCCGGCTTGCAGGAAGTACTGAAAGCCGAAGGCGGTCAGTCCGGACCTCAGTA
The DNA here is from genome assembly GCA_035501255.1 of Mycobacteriales bacterium. Classification (GTDB taxonomy): domain Bacteria; phylum Actinomycetota; class Actinomycetes; order JAFAQI01; family JAFAQI01; genus JAFAZI01. The sequence goes on from DATJWM010000016.1 coordinate 2,456, forward strand.
CCGGGATCCTCAGCATGGCCGGATCGAGCAGGACGCTCGCGCCACGGCCCAGACGACGCGTCTCCCACGTCATGAAGATCCGAAGCACGATTCCCCCGAGTAACACCAGCCAGATGACAGGCGAGAGCCCCAGCCACTGCGGTGCACCCGGCTTCGGATGGACGAACCCCCACGACCCGGACCGGAGAATCCCGAACACCACAAGACCGAGACCCGCAGCCGACAACGCGGTGCCGACCAGATCGAGCTGGGTGTCCGGATCGGCGGGCGTGTCGGCGATCCGGCGTACGAGCATCAAGATGACGAGCACGACGAGCACCTCACCCAGAAACACGAGGCGCCACGATAGGTACGTCGTAAACAGCCCGCCGATCAGCGGGCCCGCAGCGACCGCGATCGCGCCGGCCGAAGCCACCAAGCCATAGGCGCGTGGTCGTTCGTCCCGGATGAAATTCGACGCGACCAGCGCCACGATCGCCGGCATGATTAACGCCGCACCGACGCCCTCGAGGACGGACCACCCGAGGATCAGCACCGCCAAATTGGGGGCGATCGACGTGATCGCCGAACCGCAGCCATACACAACGCAGCCGATGGCGAACGCTTTCCGCCGACCGAGGATCTGGCCGAGCTTGCCTCCGGTGATCATCAGCGTCGCCATCACCAGCGTGTAGAACGTGATCGCGGTCTGGATGCCCGTGACGGTCGTGCCGACGTCTTTCGCGACCGTGGCGATCGAGACGTTCATCACCGAGCTGTCGAGCGTCATCAGGAACTGCGCGGACGCTAGCGTCAGCAGGACCAGACTCGCCCCGGCAGCCTTCGCCGATTGCCCGTCGCCCGGGTCGAGCGCCGCGGCCCCACTCATCAGGATGCCTCCATCGCAGCGTCGAAGCGGTGCGCCATCATCGCATGCAGGACGCGCAACGGTCTGGCCCTGCAGATCGCATCCGGCAAGGGCGGCTCAGTCGAGAATTTCGCCGTCGGTGCGAGCGTTGAACCAGTCCGCGATTGACGGCATCTTCGCCTCGAACTCCCCCGGCACCGACACGTTGAGCATGCCGGCCCGCACGGACCCTCGGTTCTCGAAATCGTGGGTGACCTGCCCGGGCACCAGGACGAACGAGCCTGCGCTCGCCTCCGACCAGTGACCGTCGACACAGACGCTCATCGTGCCCTCAAGCACATAGAACACGTCGTCCTCCGGATGGCGATGCGGTCCTGGCCCTTTCGTGTGCGGGTCGAGCCACCACTCCGAGATCGAATATCTGCCGGCGCTTTCGGACCCATCGGCCTTGAACACCGCCGACAGCCGTCCCATCGGGTACGCGCGGCCCTCCCCCGGACCGAGAACCACCGGAGGGCGTTGCGCAGAGTTAATCTCGTCCATGACTGCCCTTTCGCGCAGCGCTACTGGTCAAGGTCTCCCGGCTCGATGACAGGAAGCTCGGAGATTGCACCGAGAAGGTGCCGGACCCAGACCGCCTCGAGGCGCTCGAGGAACGGCGAGTCGGCGTTGATCCGGATCTCGATCGGCGCGAACGAGCCATTCGGGTAGATCACCGCGTCGTACGGCGGGCCGACCGACACGTTGGCCGCCGCGGTGCTCACCATTGACGTCAACGCGATCTTCGTCGCCGTAGCTAGGTCGACGTCAGCGGCGACCGCAAACGCCAGCGTGAACTTCCCATACTTGCTCTCGCCGATCTGAAGGAACGGCCGGTCGTCAGACGCTCGGATGTAGTTGCCTTCCGGATAGATCAGCAAGATGTCGGGCGCCTCGCCGGCAATCTCGCCACCGAGGAGGAACGTCGCAGTGCCGTCAGCACCGACGGCGTTCAGGGCGTCGCGATGCTCATCCGCAACGGTGCGGCTGAGCCGGCCGACGTACAGGGCCGCCTCGAACAGGTGCTGGACAGTCGCGAGACTCTCCCCCGCTTCCGGATCCTCAAGGTCGTGGTTGATCAAATCCAGGACCTGTTGCGTCGTCGCGAGATTGCCGGCCGACTCGAGGACGAACAGCCGGTCGGGTGCGGGCTGAAATACATGCACTTTGCGGTAGGTGCTGACGTTGTCGACGCCGGCATTGGTGCGCGTGTCACCGAGGAAAACGAGCCCCTCGTCAAGACGCATCGCAAGGCAGTAGGTCATCGAAGGCCCTTCTGTACGGCGCACCCGCGCGTCGACCTCACGACCCTACCGACGCTCCGCCGCATCCGACCGTCCACGGCGGGGCGAAAAACGACTGGCGACGGACGCTCCGTCTGGAACAATGGACCGATGGCAGTGAGCATGCTCGCGTTCGCGGCCGCCGCTGCCCTGATCGTCATCCTTCCCGGACCCGACACCCTCGTCGTCCTGCGGTCGCTGCTCCGCCAAGGTCGCGGCCAGGCGATGCGCACGGTCGGCGGTGTGCTGACCGGCCTCACGATCTGGATGCTCGCCGCGATCCTCGGGCTCTCGGCGTTGCTGCGCGCCAGTCACGACGGCTACACCGCGCTTCGGGTCGCAGGCGCGGTCTACCTGTGCATCCTCGGCCTTCAGGCCTGGCGATCGCGCGGTGCGAGCGCAGAACTCGACGTCGACGCGCACCGCTCGAGACGGCGTGGCCTGATCGGCACCGGGTACGTCGCGGGGCTGACCACTGATCTGCTCAATCCCAAGGTCGGGGTCTTCTTCATCACCTTCCTGCCCGCTTTCGTTCCGCGCGGTGCCTCCATCCCGCTCGTGACCTTGGCGCTCGGGGTGATCTTCGTGGTCGAGACCGCGCTGTATTTCTTCGTCTTCCTGCGCTTCGCCGACCGGCTCCTCGCGGCCCTCAACCGGCCACGCGTTCGTCGCGTGCTCGACCGATGCACCGGCGCCGTGCTGCTCGGATTCGGGCTCCGGCTCGCCGTCGAACCCTAGGTAGGTACACCTAGGCAGTAGGTACACCTCGGCGCTACGACGGCCGATCGGTCCAGCCGTAGCGGGCCGCTCGGTCCGCGAGTGGGCCCGGGTCGGTCTCCCACCACGGCCGGGTCAACTCGCTGGTGCCCTCGTCCAGGCTGGCGTCGGTCCGCAAGGCTTCGAGATCGAGCCGCCGATCGATGTCGCGGGCGGCTGCGGCGTCCTCGCGGATCCAGGCGCGGAAGAGGATCGCGATGAACGGGATCGCCACCACCTCGGCCACGGTGAGCATCAGCCCGCCGGCGATGACCTGATCCCACGACGGCGTCGGTCCCCAGGACCGATCCACCGTGCCGTAATACCCGTGGGCCACGAGGCCCGCGCTGGTCATGACCGCAATGCCGGGGATCGCGTCGAGCAGACCGTCGAGACCGGCGAAGGTCATCCGAATCGGCTGCGTGCACCATGACGGCAAAATCTCCACGCCCAACATCGGCAAAGCGAACAAACAGCCGGTCACGATCAGCTGGAGTTGGAGTACGCCCATGACGACCGAGCTCTGTTGCGCGGCTCCGATGTAACCCGAGTAGAAAACGATGAACTGCGTGACCACGGCAAGCACCGGGGCCACCGCCGGAAACGTCAGTGCACGCACGACCGGGTTCGCCAGCGCGCGGCGAACCCGAGGAGCGGCATCGGGCGAGACCGCGTTCGTCAGCAGCCCGAGCGGATCGCCGAGGCCGAGTCCGACGGGCACCACCGTGAGGAGCAGACTCACCTGCAACGCCATCGGCCACAACAGCACCTGGGAGTACACCGCGAGCGAGGACATCGTGGCGATCACCGCGACTCCGAGGCCCAGGGTCGCGAACCACACGGTTCGCGCGATCGGCCACCGATGACCGCGCCGGCTCGCCGCGCGGACACCCAGCAGGTACGCCGCGAACGTCGCGACCACCAGGATCGCCATCCATGGGTCGAACGCCCAGGTTGTGAAGAAGCGCTCGACGGTCAGCGGAGGCAGCGTGCTCACGACCACCACCCGAAGCGGTAGCGAAGCGGGAGGGTTCGCCGGGCCGTCACGGGGCAGCCTTCGGGAAGACGGATGGACGCTGCCACACACACGAGAGTAGGAGCGTGATGCGACCCGCCTCCACTGCGGCCGCCACACTCGTGCTCACGGTCGCGCTGACCGGCTCGGTCTCCGCGGCGCCCTCGCCCGC